>CAIYEN010000091.1 GCA_903925205.1 uncultured Opitutia bacterium
AGGCCGGGGGCAGGCGAATGCGTCCAGCAGGGCTCGTGACCAGCCGGCAAGATCAAGGCCGGGCCGGATTTCGCTAGCGGATACACCTTCCGCAACTCCGCATGCTCGGCGATCATCGGCGTATCCGACATCCGGAGAAGACCCATGGGGGCGCCTTGATTCGCAGGGTCACCGTCCTCGCGCAGATTTCCCGTGAACAGAACGTAACGACCATCCGGGGAGAGATGGCCGCCATAGAGATGACGCCCGACCTCGGCATAAACCAACGTCGCCCCTTGGCCGTCGGGCTGCGCCTGCCAAAGTTCGGTCCACCCGTACCCGCCGTTCTCGCCACCGTGCGGACGGCGGCGGGAGAAGACCACGCGATCGCCGCTCGCCGACCAATCGGGCGTGCAACAATCTGCCACGCTGACCGCGTTGGCATGCAAGGTGGCCAATTCCAGGCGCGCGATGGACCAGCCCGTGGCGAATCCATTGGAGACCCCGACCACGGCCGTACCATCCGGCGACCAGGTGGGTTGCTGATAAAAACCGCCGCGCGGAAAAGTCCGGATGACTTGCTTCGTCGCCAGCTCCACGATCGCGAAGCCCTTGGGCTGCAGGGTCAGGACCTGCCGACCATCCGGCGACCAGGTCGCCCACGTCCATTCCCCGTCGCCGCCCAAGGCCTTCGCTTCGGTCCCGTTGGCGCGCGCCAACATGAGGCGTCCCTGCCGACCATAGTCATTGCCGCTCACCGTCTGGCCGCGCGGCATCGAGCGATAAAGCAGTTGCCGCCCATCCCGCGAGAAGAGCGGGTAGAAATCTTCCGTCTCAGGGGAGTTCGTGAGGTTACGGACGTCGGAGCCGTCCGGCCGCATCGCGAAGATCTCCCAATCCCCCCGGGGGGAGCGGGCGGAGTACGCCACCCAGCCCAGCGAACGCACTTCCGTCGCCAACGTAGCGACCTCCACGGGCGTGGCGGCGGCCGCAAGGCAAGCGAAGCCCAGTAAACCGAGCAGGGTAAAACGATTCGCCATCGCCCGGCATCATGGGCGCCGGACGCAGCGGCTGGCAAATCCTTTAAGAAACTGCTGAACCGAAAACGGTTTGCCTCCCCAGGACGACTGGCTGACATTGCATCTCCCATGAGACGCCTCCTGCTTGGCCTGCTTGGCGTTCCGCTCATGCACGCGGAAACCTACGTGGAACGCATCACGGCCGTGACGACCACCCCAGGGCTGGTCGCGTTCTGGGATTTCACGAAACGCGAGGCGCCCGGCCAACGTTTCACCGCCCACGTCCCCGCCGGCGCGAAGAACGACTACGCCCTCGACGCCGGCAACTACGTCAAAGACCTCTGGGGGCAGGGGCCCGCCGCGAGTTACGCGGATTTCCCCTTGCTCGGCTCGGGACCGTTCGGACAGGCGATCCGCATCAAGGCGGAGACGAATCCCGATTTTCGTCCCCTGCTCTTCGTACCGCGCGCCCGCCTGCAGGACTCGCCCTTGGACATCAAAGGGTCCGGCCGGGCCGTGACGGTCGTCGTCTGGGCGATCCGCGAAAGCGGCAACCACGCGCTCGCGGGCATCTGGCACGAAGGCACCGACCTCAAGGAGAAGACCACCGAGACCATCGCCAAGGTCGAACGGGGCCAACGTCAGTACGCCCTCTTCGCCGGACTGAACAAAGAAGGCGCCGCCTGCGGCCACGTCTCGGAAAATGGCGCGAGCTCCTTCCTGAACAAGTACGCGTTGCACAAGTGCAACTCGGCGGAAGTTTCGCCCAAGATTCCGGCGGACTCGGCCCCGGCCGTGCTGGCCAAGGCTTGGCAGACGTTCGCGATGACCTTCGACAGCCGCACGCAGGAGATGACCGGTTGGCTCAACGGCGTCAGCGGCGACCGCTGGCTCGAGAACCCGCAACAGGATCGCCTCTTGTCCTTCGCCGCTAACGCTTGGCTGCAAGGCCGTTTGGCAAAAATCCCCGGCACCCAAGCAGGCGAAGACCCAACTTTCCCGGCTGACCAATATTACAACCCGCCGGAAGAAACGCCGGTCCAGGTCACGGTCCTCAGCGAACAACGCTCCAAACGCGAAGAACTGCGCGAATACCGCTACACGAAGGTCAAGGTGACGATCGTGAACGATGAGGAGCGCAGCCGTGAACTCGTCGCGCTCCGGCTCAATCCTTGGTGGTTCCCGCATGACCTGTATACGCCGAAGGCCGACGGCTCCGGTGGGCCGTTCACCATCGGACGCGTCATCCACAGTTCGCGCAGCGTTGGCTTCACCGGCTGGATCGGTGGCGTCGCCGTCTTTAACCGAGCCTTGACGGCTACGGAATTAGGCAAGTTCCAAACGCTCGCGGCGGAGCCCATCCCGGCGCCGACGGCTAAGTAAGGAAGCGCGCGCCACAAAACGCTTCCGTCCCCGCAAAGGCTCGGCAATAGTCGGAGCCATGGACAACGTCACGCATGCGGCCCTCGGACTATCCGCTGGCCTGCTCGTGGCCCGCCGCGGTGGCTCCTTGCCGGCGGCCGCCGTCGCGGCCCTACTCGCTGCGGAAGCCCCCGACCTCGACGTTTTCATCCGCAACGCCGGTGATCCGCTGGTTTCGTTCCGTTGGCACCGCCACTTCACGCATAGCTTCGCGTTCATGCCTATCTGGGCGGTGCTGAGCGCCTTACTCACCTCTTGGCTCTTCCGCTGGCGACAGAAAGGCGAAGAACCGTGGCAGGGGCTCTTTCTCCCCGCCTTAGCCGGCGGACTCACGCACCTCCTCTGCGATGGCTGCACGAGTTACGGTACGATGTTACTTTGGCCGTTCAACGACGCGCGCTATGCGTGGGATTGCCTCCCGATCGTTGACCTCTTCGCGACCTTGCCACTGCTGACGTGGGCGATCCTCGCCTACCGCCGGCAAGCGCGGCGGTTGGCCGCCTACGGCCTACTCTGGTTCACGTGCTATGCCTTCATCGGCGTCTGGCAACACCACCGAGCCGAAGCTGGCCTCCGCGCTTGGCTGACCGCCCGCGGCATCGAACCCGCGCGCCTCACGGTCAAACCGACGATTTCCAACCTCCTCGTCTGGCGCGGCGTCTGGCAGTACCAAGACCACTGGCAGGTCGGCGCCGTCCGCGTCACGCCGTGGGGTGCGCCGATGGTCGCGCCCGGGGATGAACGGCTCGTATGGAAGGAGTCCATGCCGGGCAATCCCCCCGCCGAATCCCAGGCGGGCCGACATTTCGCCGACTTCTCCAAGTTCACCCAAGGCTGGAATACCTACGCCGCCTTCGAGTCGGGCGTGGTCGTCGGTGACATCCGCTTCGGCATGCTCCCCACGAGCGGACGTCCCTTGTGGTCCGTCTATTTCGGACGCGATACGAAGCACGGCTCCAATAATTCCACCGTGGAAATCCTCATGGACCGCACGTTAGAGGACGGCGATTGGGGCCGCTTCTGGGGCTTGCTCGACGGTTCCGATAAGCGTTACGTTCCTATCCGCTGACTTTTTTTATGCGCGCCCTCCTCCCCTGCCTCGCCCTGACCGCCGTCTTCGCCGCCGAGCCCACTTGGAAGCTCACCCTCGAAGACAACTTCGATGGCACGGAACTCAACGCGAAGGTCTGGACCATTGAGACCGGCAAGCGTCGCGACTCGCTCAACTCCCCGAAGGCGGTCGACCTCAAGGATGGCGTCTTAAAAATCACGACGTGGTCCGACGCCGAAGGCACGACCTACTGTGGCTTCGTGACCACGCGGAAGAAATTCTTCATCACGCAGGGCAAGACGGAGGCCCGTTGTCGCTTCTCCGTTCAGCCCGGGACGCAGATTGCCTTCTGGGCGCAATCGCCGACCTATGGAAAGTCGGGCAAAGCCGCCGGGGCCGCCGCCGATGGCGTCGAGATCGACATCCTCGAGACCACGGGGCTCAAAAAGGGTGGCTACCAATCCGTCCTGCACTGGGGCCCGTACGGCAACAAAGAGGAGAAGAAAAGCAGTTCCGTCCAACACCCGGCGAACGTCGGCGCCGAGTGGCATACCTACGGCGTCGAATGGGATAGCACCGGCTACCGCTTCTTCTTCGATGGCCAACCGGCTTGGAAGGACGAGAAGTGCCCGGGCTCCCAGGCACCCCAGTTCCTCCTCCTCACCAGCGAATCGAACATCAAGGGCTGGAATGGTGAACGTCCGAAGCAAGGCTACGGCATCAAGGATGCACAGGCCTCTTTCCAGAACACCTTTGAAATTGATTGGGTGAAGGCTTGGGAGCGCATCGAGGCGCCGAAACCAGCCGCGAAGTAAGCGCCCGTCTACTTAACGATTTCGACCTTGTTCGGAGGCGTCACGACCTCCTTCGGCAGGCCGGGGAAGAGTTGCCGCAGCACCTCTGGGTTCTTCCGTAGCCCGGCGGCATCGATAAACTTCCAGTCGGACTTACCGGCCGGTCGAACCGCGATGTAGTAACTTTCGGCCCGCGTGCGAATCTCTCCGGCGCTAGCGACCTGTACGAACGGCACAAAACAGATTTCATCCGGCCCCACGACCAACAGTGCCGTCGGCGGACCAAAGGTGATCTTTTCGATGACATACCTGCCGGCTAAGGTCTTCAAGGCCAGCCGCGTCGCCACCTCAAAGGATTCCTTGCCGCCAAACAAGGTGTGCAAAACCGGGTGCGTCCGTTGCAAGACCTTATCGGCGTCGCCCTTCGCCGCGGCATCGCGATAGGCCGTGGCCTGAGCCACCACCTCTTGGGCTTCTTTTTCAGGCAGCGTGGCGGCGGGGGCCGCTAGAGCCGTAGATACGAGGAGGTAGCTGAGGGCTTTCATTTTAACTCGAAGCGGTAGGTCGCGGTGGCTTCCGAAGGAATAAACGCCGCCCCGACTTGGGCCGGGGTGAACCGCGATGCCTGGGCCGCCTGCATGGCCGCCGCATCCAAAGAGGCACTCCCCGAGGTGACGGCGATTTCAGCGGTCAAAACTTCGCCGGTGGCCGAAAGTTGGAGCCGGACCGTGACGCGACCTTCCACGCCGGCGCGACGCGCGCGCTCGGGATAAACCGGCTCAGCCCGAACACGAAACTGCGGCGGCACAAAGATAAGTGCCGGCACGGTGGGCGGGGCCGCGGTAATCGTGCCCGCCGAGGCCGCAGTCGGAGCTGGGAGGACAGGGGCGACCGGGTTGCCACTGACCGCTGGCACGGCGGAGGCAGTGACGGCGGCAACCTCCGGGGCCGCCGCCGGCGACCCTCCGCCTAGAGCCACGCCCTGCTTCACCTCTCCCACCAAGCCTAAGGGTTCAGCGTCTAGTCGGACTAAAATCAAGCCGCCGACCGCGCGCTCCGCGCCTCCCGAACGCAACGAGCCGCTGGCGGCGACGCCGGCCAAGGCCGCCAAATGGACGCACCCCACGGCGACCCAAATTAGGCGATGACGGCGCTGTTCGCTCACGTGGCAGAGTCGCTGGGCGACCGCAGACAGTCAAGACGCAGGCGTGTCATTTCCCCGCGGGCGGCGGCACCAGACTCTTTAAACGCCAAGTCCCATAGGGCTTCCGGACCGTCGGGCCGGCCAGCCGCTCCAAGGTCACTAGGGCAGCTTTACGGAAATGGATACCCTCCGCCCCATCACGCAACCCCAACAGCAACCCGACCAGCGTAGCCAGATGCGGGTTATGTCCGACCAAGAAGCGCGGAGTCCGTGACCGGGCCAACTGCGCCGCTGTGACGCGCGGTTCTGCCGCTGGCTCCAAGCCCGCAAGGACCTGCAGTGGTTGGCTAACCTTCGCCGCGGCTTTGACCAAACGGGCCGTTTCCACCGACCGCACCAACGGGCTATGCTCGATGGCACGGACCAATGACCAGACCTCGAGCCCCAACTGCCGACCGACGCGAGCGCCCTGGCGCCGACCCTTGGGTGATAACGGCCGGCCCGCATCTGGCTCGCCTGGTACCGCATCTGCATGCCGCAAGAGGAAGACGATCATCGTGCCCCGACGCTAGCGGCTCCAAAATATTATGCAATTGGTCTTGCCGAAAAACCGAACCCGCCGACGAATGCTGGCGTGCGCCGGCTGATTCTCGCCACCCTTTTCCTTGGACTGCTGTCGAGGACGAGCGTCGCCGCGGTTTCCGAGACTGGGGCGACCTATGACGGCACGATCTGTGTGGATGCCACCACCGGAGCGGTCCTCTCGGAGAGCAAGGCCGACTGGCCCGGACACCCCGCGAGCGTGACCAAGCTCATGACGATGCTCCTCGTGCTCGAGGATATCCAAGCAGGCAAGACCACCCTGAACGCTCCGATTACCATCACCAAAGCCTCCGTAGGCACTGGTGGATCCATGGTATGGCTGGCCGCGGGCGAGACCTTCAGTGCCGACGCCCTCCTCTACGCCCTGATGTTGCAATCGGCGAACGACGCCGCCGTCGCACTCGCCATCGATCGGGCCGGCAGCGCCCCTGCTTTCGTGACCCGCATGAATGCACGGGCCGCCGAACTCGGGATGACCCGGACCCATTTCGTCACCCCCAACGGGCTCACCTACGGCCAAGGCCCCCACGACACCACCAGCGCCCGGGACCTCGCCAAACTCAGCGTCGCGCTCTGCAAGATGCCCGCCGCCCTGAAATACACTTCCGCGAAGACCTACACCTTCCGCCCAGGGCTCAAGGCCGTGAACTTGGTGAACCACAACCGCCTGCTGACCTCCTTTAAAGGCTGCGACGGACTCAAGACTGGTTGGACGGTGGCAGCCAACGCTTCGATGATCACGACCGCCCGCGAAGGGGATGCCCGCGTCATCGCCGTAGTCCTCGGTTGCGACAGCCCCCAAGGCGCCAAGGCCGCCCAACGCGTCCGTGATCAGATGGCGGCCCGGCTCATGACCCAAGGCCTCGCCCGCCTTGCCTTGTTAGAAGCGGAAAAAGCGAAACTGCGTGCCCTCTCCGCTCGGACTGCCCCGGTGGCGTCGGCATCCAAAGCCGGTCCAAAGGGAACAAAACCAGCCGAAGAATCAGGCTTTTTCGATTGGCTAGGGGGTTTATTTAGCTTTTAACCCCTGTGTTCAGGGGGGTGGAAGAAAGTAGTGAACATTTGTTCATTTTACTTGCAAGGGTCTCCTAAGTGGGCAGTTTGGCGTTCTCACCCACCTCACGCCCATGTCCATCTCCAAGACCGACGCCACTGCCAAAGAAAAGGCGGCCACGCAGTCCTCCGAGCGCAAGACGCTCGACCTCGCCCTCTCCGCCATCAACAAGCAGTACGGTGACGGCACGCTCATGCGCATGGGCGACGCCACCAAGATGACGGTCTCCACCGTCTCGACCGGCTCGGTCGCCATCGACCTCGCCCTCGGCGTCGGCGGCCTCCCCCGCGGCCGTATCGTCGAGATCTTCGGCCCGGAGTCCTCCGGTAAGACGACCCTCTGTCTCTCCATCATCGCCGAAATCCAGCGCCAAGGCGGCAATGCCGTCTTCGTGGACGTCGAGCACGCCCTCGACCCTCGCTACTCCAAGGTCGTTGGCGTCGACCTCGACAACCTCCTGGTCTCCCAGCCCGAATCGGGCGAAGACGCCCTCAACATCGCCGAGACCCTCATCCGCTCCGGCGCCATCGACGTCATCGTCATCGACTCCGTCGCGGCCCTCGTCTCCAAGCAGGAGCTCGACGGCCAGATGGGCGACTCGACCGTCGGCGTTCAGGCCCGCATGATGAGCCAGGCCATGCGCCGCCTCACGGCGGCCATCAGCCGCACCAACTGCGTGGTGATCTTCACCAACCAAATCCGTGAAAAGATTGGCGTGATGTTCGGTAGCCCCGAAACCACCCCGGGTGGCCGCGCGCTCAAATTCTTCTCGTCCGTCCGTATCGATATCCGCCGTATCGGCCAGATCAAGGAGCCCTCCGGCAAGGTCATCGGCAACCGCACTAAGGTGAAGGTCGTGAAGAACAAGGTCGCCCCTCCTTTCACGGAGTGCGAATTCGACATCATGTACACCGAAGGCATCTCCCGCACGGGCTCGGTCCTCGACATGGGCATCGAACAGAAGATCCTCGAAAAGAAGGGTGCTTGGATTGCTTATAACGGCCAGCTCATCGGCCAGGGCCGCGAAGCCGCCAAGGACTACCTCATGAAGAACCCGAAGGTACTCGAAGAGCTCCAGAAAATCATCCTCGAGAAGGTCCAAGTCGTCGGTGGCATGACGCTCGGCGCTGGCGCCGGCGAAGGGGTAACCGCTGAATAAAGTTTCGTTGTTGGCTGCCATAGCCCGGGCCGCACGCAAGTGCGGCCCGTTTAGTTTATAGATAACGCGGACAGGCGGAGAACCCTCAGGGACTCACCGAGCATTCACCCAATGGAATGAGCCTCACGGTCTCGGCCTTGCAGGGTTGCCAGGCACTGGGGTGAATCGACGTCCCATGGAAACCCATCGACTCAACGCCTTCGTCACGTGGCAACGCAGCGTCCAGCTCGCCGCCGAAATCCTCAAACTCAGCCAGACCAGCCAGCCGCGCGCCCAGCGTTTCTTCGACGAGCTGGCGGACACGGCTAACCACTACGCGGCCAGTGTCGGCTACAACTACCTAAGCCTAGAGGCTGGCTTCGAACTTTGGGCCACAGTCGACTCGGCTGCACTTGCACTCTACACCCGGCTCAAAGCCGCTGAAATCTCCGGGCTCCTCCCCGAACGCGAAGCCCGTCGACTGCTAGGGCTATTCGAAGACGTCGAACGAATGATGGAAAACTACCTCCGCGCCCAAGCCAAGGCCGAGGCCGCACCCGCAACCCAGGCACGTTCGCCGTGGAAGCCGAGCGGCCACGACGGGTTTAAGCCGCTCAGCGAATCCAAAGGCCCGCGGCCAAGGCGAGAAATGTAAGCAAGTCGGCGCGGGCCCGCACCATCTCCGCTGGGACGCCTTCGGAACGACGATCCAGGAACCAGAGACTGGCCCCGCCGAACGCCGCGGCGGCGGCTGGCCCCGCCGTCCCGGGGACTGCCATAAAGGAGAAGCACGACCCAAGCACGGCCGCAAACATCGGTCCGAGGCGCAGTTGCCAAGTGCGCACGGTTTCTTCGCCCCGACGGGTGACCGCAAGGTTAGCGATGACCAAGGCAAAAATCGGCAACGCGAAGCCGGGGTAAATCACGTGCTGCGTGACGCCAGTCTCGACGAGGCGGACCGATTGTTTGGCGGACAACAACGAGAGGATCATCGCCACGGCAAAGGCTCGGTAAAGCCAACCCGAATTCGGTGCTAACCGCGCGCTCAAGAGCAGAAAAAGCGGGGCGAGAAAGAAGACCGAGCGGTACTTAGCGAAAGCCTCCGCCACGACCGCGAAGTCCGGCGCCGCCGCGTAAAGCAAGCCGGCTAAACCCGCGACCCCCAGGGCGAGGAAGCTCCCGCGGTTCGCCTGCACAAAGCTGTGCCGGAAGGTGCCACCCTTCGTATGACCCAGCCGCGCATCCAGCCAGCGCTCTAAAGCATACCCGACCCAAAGCGCCCACCCCAAGGCGAACGACTCCCAAGGCCGACCGAGGAACGCACCTGGCTGAACGACTTCACGCGCGAGCAGCACGAAGGCCGCCCCTTCAAGACACCAGGCCGAAGGCCACGCCCACCAAGGGCTGGGCGCCCGTGCGGTGGGTTCGCTCACTTGCGGCCAGGCGCACGCGCAACGACGGCCTTCATGCGGCGCAAGATTTCGCGGAGGCGTTCACGGGGGCAACCGAAGTTAAGTCGGACATGACCAGTGCCACCGAAGTCAGCGCCATTGCTGAAACCGATGCCGCCCTTCTCAAACTCCGCGTGGGGGTCTTCAAAGCCGAGCGCCGTGACGTCAAACCACGCTAAGAAACTCGACTGTGGGCGCTGCCGGAGAACGACGCCAGGCATAGACTTCAATTCCTGCTCGATGAGGTCGAGGTTACCGCGGAGATACTCGATGCACTCGAGGCGCCATGGTTCGCCGTGGTCGAAGGCCGCTTGGGTCGCGGCAAGGCCGAAGGCATTCTGGTCCAGCGATAACCCCTGGAGGATCCGACGGAAACGCGTCCGGAGGTTAGCGTCTGGGATAATCGCAAAGCCACAGGTCAGGCCCGCGACATTAAAGGTCTTGCTCGCGGCCATCAGCGTCACGGTACGCGCGGCGAGGTCTTCGCTCATCGCCGCAAAGACGGTATGCTTGGCCGCCGGATCAAGGATGAGGTCGCAGTGAATCTCGTCCGAACAGACCAGCAGGTCATGCTTGCGCACCAAGGCGGCTAAACGGTCCAGCTCCGCGCGATCAAAGACCCGCGCCAGTGGGTTATACGGATTGCATAGTAGGAGAATCTTGGCGTGCGGCTGCGCACAGGCTTCCTCCAGTTTGACCCAATCAAAAGTCCAGCGGCCGTCGACGAAGACCATCTCGAGCTTCAGCGAATGGCGTTCCGAAAACACCGGGGCCGTCAGGAAAGGCGGGTAGACCGGGGCCGTCGTGACCACCGACTCCCCGGGCTTGGTGGCGGCACGGATGGAAGCATGGATGCCCGGCACCAACGAACACATGAAGGTGATCCATTCGGGGCGAATGTCCCAGCCATGGCGGCGCTGCACGTGATTAACGACCGAGGCGAAGACCGGGTCACGTTGCGCGGGGTAGCCGTACACGCCGTGGGCGGCGCGGGCCTGGACGGCCTCGACCACCGCGGGCGGCGACACGAAATCCATGTCGGCAATCCAGCAAGGGATAATGTCGCGGTTAGCATACTTGTGCCACTTCGTGCTGTCCGTCCCGGAGCGTTCCGGACAGCTGTCAAAATTGAAAGCCATTCTAGGGAGAACCTTGGGTTGAAGTCAGGTGCGGGCAAATGCATTTTCAGCGAATGACACCTACTTGGGTCAGCCCCGCCGAAATCTGCGGCCGCCAGGTCTACCTTGGGCACCAAGGGGAAATGTCCGTTGCGGTCACGAGCGAAGGTGAACTGATCCTCCGCCTCCCTGCCCCTCGGTCCCAGGCACAGGCCCGACTCGCGGCTTGGGGCCTGACCATCCAGGCCGGGAAACTCCCGAAGGTCCGCACGACCCTCGCCGTCGGCACCACGTTTCAGCATAAGGTCTGGCAAGCCTGTCGGGCGATTCCCGCCGGCGCGGGCCTCACCTATGGGGCACTGGCCAAGCGCCTTGGCTGCCGTTCAGCCCAAGCCGTCGGCCAAGCACTCGGCGCCAACCCCCTCGCCCAGCTCATCCCTTGTCACCGGGTCTCCGCTGCCACCGGGCCCGGTGGGTTCGCTTGGGGAGCCCGCCGCAAGGCCGCTTGGTTAAAGGAGGAAGCCGATGGGGCTGCTCGCTGACCTCGACCGGGGTATCCTCGACCTGATCTTCCCCCGTGACTGCGCGGTCACGCAGCTACCGCTAGACGCAGGACCTTTCCTGCACCTGTCCGCCGCGGGGGCCGCAGCCCTGCCACGCATCACCGACCCGCGCTGCCTGACGTGTGGGCACCCCTTCGATGGTTGGCTAGAAGGCGACCGAAGCTGTCCGCATTGCGCAGAGCTCCACCCAGCCTTCGGCCGAGCGCTCTGCGTCTTCCGGGCCAAGGGGCCGGTCCGACACATCCTGCACCGCATCAAATACGAGCGCTCGCCCTACCTCGCCGATGACTTGGTCGCCACCGCCGCCACCGACGAGGCTTTCCGCCGGCACCTGGCTGGGTCCATCCTCGTCCCAGTGCCTTTGCATGCCGACAAGGCCTGGTCGCGTGGCTACAACCAAAGCGAACGCATCGCGGTGGGGTTGGCTGGATTGATCCCCGGCTGTAGCGTCCATCCGCTCGTCGAGAAGTATCGCCCGACCGAATCGCAGACCCGCCTAGACCGAACCCAGCGGCTGCGGAATGTCGCCAAGGCCTTTCGTCTCCAGCGCGGCCAAACCGTCGATCCACGTCGACGCTATGTGGTCATCGATGATGTCCTTACCACCGGGGCGACCCTGCATGCCTGCGCCGCCATCCTTCGGGCCGCGGGCGCGACCTCGGTCGACGCCGCGGCCCTCGCCCACGGCTAAACCACCAGCACTGCGGCGAGCTCGGACGCCGCCACGCCCATCTGATTGAGAATGAAAGCCCGCATGTCGGGCGCTAGGGGAGCGCGGAAGATGCGTTGGAACTGCGGGGCGCGGAAATCCAGCCGCGCCGCATGCAAGGCCTGGCGTTCCAACTCCAGCGCCTGCCCTAAGCGGTCCGTCCAACCGTGCTCGACGAATTCTAAGTAGAGGGAGTCATCGCCGCCGTAGAGTTTATCGCCGATGACGGGATGGCCCAACCACAGGGCATGGGCGCGAATCTGATGCTTTCGTCCGGTGTGCGGGCTGACGCGGGCCAAGGTGTAGCCGCCGCGCACCAACGCTGGCTCAAAGAACGTCGCGGCCGGCGAGGTGCCTGGTCCCGTACGCACCGCGGTCTTCACGATAACCTTGCTGGTTTCATCCGGGCCCAACGCTTGATCCACCTGCACGGGCTCCCGGAGCTCGCCTTTCAGAATCGCGTAGTAAGTCTTCGATACCCAGCGGCGTTCCATCGCGGTCTGCGAAAGTGAGGCAGCAGCGGCGTGCTTGGCGATGAGGATGATGCCGCTCGTCTCGCGGTCGAGGCGACTGACTAAATGCAAAGTCGTTAAGCCCTTCCACTCGCGCACCGCCCCGACGAGCGATGACCACGGTCCGTCCTTCGACGGATGGCACACCAGCCAACCCGGCTTATCGAAAACAAAAAAGTCATCGTCCTCTTCGATCAACCACTGCGGCAGTTCCGCGGGGTCGACCTTCGGAGCGGGGCGGCTCGGGACCGCGGCGTCTTCCCCGCTCATGGCTTGGGCGGCAGGCGATCCTGCCAAGCCGCCGTCGATACGCCGAGTCCTTGATAGCGTGCCCAAACTTCGCCGACCAAATAGAGCGAGCCGAGGACGACGAGCGGGTCGCCGAGCGCCGTGCAGGTTCCGGACGACGGAAAAAGCTCCGCTACAGTGCGGGGCAAGACTTCGCCGCGAAAATCCGCCGGTACGAGGGCGGCGAGTTCGGCGACGGTGCACGCCCGTTCGTTGTCTGGCTGCACGAGCACGAGGCGTGCGGCGTGCCGGGCCGCCGCGACGACGAGGGACCGCGCGCGGTCTTGACCCAAGGCGCCGACCACGATGGTGGGCTGACGCAACGCCGCGAGCAGTGGCTCGATGGTGCGAATGCCTTCCTCATTGTGCGAGCCATCGATAATCAAGGTGCGTCCGTCGTTCAGCGTCAGGCGCTGCCACCGTCCCGCCCACGCGACGTTCTGCAAGGCCGCCGTCGCAACCTGCGCGTCAAAGGGCCAGCGCGTCGCCAACTCGCAGGCCAACCACGCAGCCCCGGCGTTCCCGCGTTGGTGCGAGCCGACGAGGTTGGTCTCCGGCCAGCCCGCGGCGAAACGATCACGGACAAAATGCAGCGGGGCGCCGACCGCCTGGGCACGCGCGCTGATGACGGCCTCCGCTTCGGCGGGAAGTTGTCCGACGACGCACGGCACGCCGGGCTTGAGGATACCCGCCTTCTCCGCGGCGATGGCGGCGAGGGTCGAGCCGAGGTACTCCTGGTGGTCGAGTCCGATAGACGTAATCACGCAAACTTCCGGCGCGCAGACATTGGTAGCGTCGAGCCGACCACCGAGGCCAGTCTCCAAGACGGCCACGTCGACCTTCCGCTCGGCGAATTCGAGCAACGCTGCGGCCGTGATGAGTTCAAAGAACGTCGGGGCGTTCTCCGGATCTTCGGCGCGGATGGCTTCGTAGTGCGGACGGAGGCGTTCGGCTAGGGCCACGACAGCCGCATCGGTCAGCGGCACGCGGTCCACCTGAATGCGTTCACCGATGGCGACCAGGTGCGGGCTCGTGTAGAGACCCGTGCGGCGACCGTGGGCGCGCTGGATCGCCTCGATCATCGCGGAGGTCGAGCCCTTGCCATTGGTCCCGGCGATATGAAAACAGGGCTGTGCCCGCTCGGGTTGGCCGAGCCGCGCGGAGAGCAAGCGCATCCGGTCGATGCCGAGCCGCGAACCGAGGTTACGCAAGCCCGTCAACCAGCGCAGCGTGGTGGCCGCTTCCATGTCGGCCGAGGGCCGTTAGGCCGCGCGACGCTTGCCGCCCTTCGGCGCGCGATGAGCCAAGGCCCGGAGTAGGCTCGCCAGCTTCGCCTTCATCTCCTTGCGGTGGACGATCATGTCGATGAGGCCGCGCTTGAGGAGGAATTCGGATGTCTGGAAACCGTCCGGCAGATCCTGATTGGTCGTTTCCTTGATGACGCGCGCGCCGGCGAAACCGATGAGTGCAGCCGGCTCGGCGACGATGACGTCGCCCAAGGTGGCGTAGGAAGCCATCACGCCGGCCATGGTGGGATTGGTCAGGACGGCGATATAAGGCAGGCCCGCGGCGCGGAGCTTAGCGAGGGCCGCGCTGGTCTTGGCCATCTGCATGAGCGAAAGGATACCTTCCTGCATGCGAGCGCCGCCCGAGGCGCAGACGACGACACAGGGGCACTTCATCTTGATGGCACGCTCGATGGCCCGGGTGACCTTCTCGCCGGCGACGGAGCCCATCGACGCGCCCATGAACGAGAAGTCCATAATTGCGAGGGAGACCGGCAGGCCATCCATCAAACCGTGACCGCAGACGACGGAGTCGCGGAGGCCGGACTTCTTTTGGTGCTGGGCCAGGCGCTCGGGGTAGGAACCACCGGCGGTGAACTTAAGGGGGTCGCGGGAGGTCAGCTTAGCGTCCGTTTCCTTCCAGCTGCCGTCGTCGATCAGGAGGGCGATGCGGCGCTTGGTCGAAAGGCGGTCATGGTAGCCGCTGCCCGGGAAGACGTTCCAGTTGGCCTCGAGGTCCTTGGTGTAGACCATTTCGCCCGACTGGGGGCACTTGGTCCAGAGACCCGCCGGGATATCCTTTTTCTTCGGAGTCGGGGTGTGCGTACGCTTGCGGAAGACAGCCATGGTGGAGAGCCGAGATGTTGAGAGTTTCTCGTAGGCGGTGAAAGGTTAAAGGCGCGCGGAGAACCCCGAAAAACGCTGTTTAAGTCGGTTTTTCGTGGTTCCGGCCCGATGGCCGAGCCTTCAGCGTCGAGGCGTGCCAGCGAGGCGCTCGAGCAGCAGCTCGTAGGCCTTCACAGCCTTCTCTGCCATACCCAGTTCGAAGTTCTCGTCCGGGGCATGCAAGTTGGAGTCCGGCGTGAAGAGCCCGATCATGACCGAGTCGAGGCCCGTCTCGCGACGGATGTCGCCGATGATGGGCACGCTGCCGCCTTCGCGCAGGTACAAGGGGGCTTTGCCGAAGGCTTGGGCGATGGCTTTATCGGCCTCACGGAAGGCGCGGGCGAGGACGGGATTCTGATCTTTCGGCGTGTTCGGGCGATCGGGTGGGCAGACGTAATACGCGGCGTTGCCCTGCATTTCCTTAATCTCCACCCGGACGCCCTTGGGCGCGCGGGCGTGAATAGCCTCGGCCACCTTGCGATGCACCACCACCGGGTCTTGGCCCGGCACGAGGCGACAGGTAATCTTGGCGAAGACCTTGGAAGGAATGACCGTCTTGGAGCCCTTGCCTTGGTAACCGCCACCAATGCCATTGAACTCGAGCGTCGGCGCAAAACGCACGGCCTCGAGCCCGTCGAGCCCAGGGGCTGGGTGCAGGGCCTCCACATCCAAGAATCGTCGGTAGGCCTCCTCGGTCAGCGGGAGTTTGCGCAGCTCTTCGCGCTCCCAGCCCGTCGGCTGTTCCACGCCGTCGTAGAAGCCTTCAACCGTCACCGCGTTATCGGCGTCATGCAGCGAGGCGCAC
The DNA here is from genome assembly GCA_903925205.1 of uncultured Opitutia bacterium. Lineage (GTDB taxonomy): Bacteria > Verrucomicrobiota > Verrucomicrobiia > Opitutales > UBA953 > UBA953. The sequence continues at coordinate 15,822 of CAIYEN010000091.1, forward strand.
AGCTCCGCCAAGGCCTGGATCGGGTTATAGACCGCCCCGCCGTGCAGGCCGGAGTGCAGGTCGGAACGCGGACCGGTCAGGCCCACCTCGAGGCCGATGATCCCACGCAGGCCGGTCGTGATGACGATTTGGTCGGTCGATGGCGAAGCGGTGTCGGACAGCAAAACACAATCCGCTTCAGCCAGCTCCTTCTTATGATTGTGCAGGAATTCCGGGAAACTTGGGGAGCCGATTTCTTCTTCGCCTTCAATGAGGAAAGTGATGCGAAGCGGGAGGTCTGGACGGCGCTTTAGCAACTGGGCGAGCGCCACGACGGCGACCAGGTGCGGGCCCTTATTGTCGGCGGTACCGCGGCCCCAGATGCGGCCATCGCGCACCACGGGCTCGAAGGCGGGCGTAGTCCAAAGGTTTAAGGGATCCGCCGGCTGAACGTCGTAGTGGCCATAGAGCACGACGTGGGGCCATTCAGCCGGACCACGGCGACGGGCCAGAACGATGGGGTGGAGCGGCGTCGGCACGACTTCGATCTCCAGGCCGGCCTGCTTCAGCAAGCCACAGATGTGCTCGCGGGCGCCGGTCATCCCGACCTTGAAGGCGGGGTCAGTCGAGACGCTCGGGTGCTTGACGTATTCGATGAGTTCGCGGACGAGATCCATGGCTCCATTAGGGCGTTTTAGGGCCGAAGGGCAAGGCACACCCAGACTTAGCCGACGCTTTGGTGCTTTTTGACTTCCCCCAGGGCGGGCTTCGGAAAGATTAGACCCATGTCGCCCGCGGAACAGTTGACGGCCATGAAGGCCCGCACCGAGAAATTCATCGGTGGCGAAGATATCCTCAAGCGCCTTGAGGCCGGGAAGACCCTGCGCGTGAAGCTCGGCGTCGACCCCACCCGCCCGGACCTGACCTTCGGCCACCTGGTGGTGCTCAATAAGCTGCGCCAGTTCCAGGACCTCGGCCATCAAGCCGTCCTGATCATCGGCGACTACACCACGCGCATCGGCGACCCGACCGGCCGGTCCGACACGCGCCCGGTGCTGACCGAAGCCGAAATCGAATTCAACGCCAAGACCTACCTCGAACAGGCCTACCGCATCCTCGACCCGAAGAAGACCGAGATCCGCCGCAACAGTGAGTGGTTCGGGAAGATGACGTTCTTGGATGCCTTGCAGCTCAGCCGCCAGATGACCGTCGCCCAGATGCTGGTGCGCGATGACTTCGCCAAGCGCTACGACAGCAAGACCCCCATCTCGATCGTCGAGTTCCTCTACCCGCTCCTGCAAGGCCATGACTCCGTCATGCTCAAGGCCGACCTCGAAATCGGCGGTAGCGATCAGCTTTTCAACATGATGGTCGGCCGCGACCTCCAGGAACAAGCAGGCCAAGCCCCACAGGCCGTGCTCGGCATGCCCCTGCTCGTCGGCCTCGACGGCGAGAAGAAGATGTCCAAGAGCCTCGGCAACTACATCTCCTTCAACCATAACCCGAAGGACATCTTCGGCAAGGTGATGTCCGTGCCCGACGCCACGATGTGGGTCTACTACCGCCTCTTGCTCGAACTCAGCGAAGACGAGATCCGCGGCCTGCAGGCGCAGCACCCGATGGAGATGAAGAAACAACTCGCCACGCGCCTCACGGACAAGTTCCACGGCGAGGGTGCGGGAGCGAAGGAACGCGCCGAATTCGAGAACGTCTTCTCCAAGGGCGGCGTCCGCTCGGACATGCCCGAGTTCGCTTGGGCCACCCTCTCGGGCGGTGCCACCGAAGCCGGGATCGTCGACCTCTTGGCCGCCACCAACCTCTTTCCGTCGAAGAAGGAAATCCGCCGCCTCATCGAAGGCGGGGCCGTGAAGATCGGGGACGAAAAGGTCTCCGACCCGGCGCTCAAGGTCGCCCAACCTAGCGGTGAGCTCGTCATCCAGGCCGGCAAGCGGACGTTCGTAAAGATCAAGTAAAGCCGCCGGCACGACCGCGGCGGCGGGCCTGTGGACAAGTCGGCGAATAACCAGCCGATTATCCCCTTCCCCTGCCCTGACCCCGCGACCTATTATCGGGGTCCACGCATGGCCGACCCGGAATCCATCAGTCGCGACTTCGTGCACCTCCACGTGCACACCGACTACAGCATGCTCGATGGCTGCTCACGCATCGACCGCCTGATGGAACGCGCGTGCGACATGAACATGCGCGCGGTGGCGATCACCGACCACGGCAATCTCTTCGGGCTCTTCGATTTCTGGAACGAAGCCAAGCAACGCTCTAAAGGCGACGTGAAGCTTAAGCCTTTGCTCGGCTGTGAGCTCTACCTCGTCTGGGACCATGCCCTCACCGACAAGCCGGATCGCCGCGAGCACAAGTACTACCACATGGGCGTGCTGGCGCGGAATTTCAAAGGCTACCAGAACCTCACCAAGCTCGTCTCCGACGCGCACGTCCGCGGGCTCCACTATAAGCCACGCACCGATATCACCCAGCTCGCCAAGCATGCGGACGGGCTCATCGGCTTCAGCGGCTGCCTCCAAGGCGTCATCCCGCAGCACTTGCTGAAGGGCGACTACGAAGCCGCGCGCCAAGCGTGCGGCCGCTTCGTCGAGATCTTCGGCCGCGAGAACTTCATCATCGAGCTCATGGACCATGGCCTCGAGGAGCAGAAGCGCATCATCGCCGACCTCCTCAAGCTCGCCACCGAATTCAACCTTCGCGTCGTCGCCACCAACGACGTCCACTACGTCGACGCCTCCGACAATGTCGCGCACGACGCGATGCTGTGCATCCAGACTGGCGCCCGGCTCGCGGATGAGCGGCGCATGAAGTATACGGCGCAGGAATTCTACCTGAAGACCGAGGCCGAAATGCGGCGGGTGTTCGCCGAAGTCCCGCAGGCCATCACGAATACGGTCGCTATCGCCGAGATGTGCGATGTGCAGTTACCCGTCGGCAAGAACCACTACCCGGTCTACATCTTCTCCGAAGGCGTGAAGCCCAAGGTCGCGAAGAAGACGGATGCGATCTTGGACGGCTACGAGAAGCTCAAGAATGGCCTGCTGGTCGCCGCGGGCAAGAAGGGCGATTTTGCCATCGCCGAAGATACCCGCCAAGGGATGCGCGCCAACGGCTCGTACCTCCTCGAGGTCGTCAAACTCGGCCTCAAGGAACGCTATGGCGTCGATTACGACGACGCGAAGGCTCAGGCCGACGAAACAATTCCGGGCCCAGGACAAGCCAGTCCCGCGGAACTCTGTCGCCGCGTTGACTACGAGTTGGGCGTCATCGCCGGCACGGGTTTCGTCGACTACTTCCTCATCGTCTGGGACTTCATCGACTGGGCGCGGCGCCAAGATATCCCGGTCGGTCCCGGCCGCGGCTCGGGCGCCGGCTCGATTGTCGCCTACTGCCTGAAGATCACCGACATCGACCCCATCCGCTTTGGGCTGCTGTTCGAGCGCTTCCTTAACCCCGAACGCGTCTCCGCGCCCGACTTCGATATCGACTTCTGCATGCGCCGCCGCGACGAGGTCGTCGACTACGTCCGCCGGAAGTATGGCGCCGACCGCGTCGCCAACATCATCACCTTCGGCACCTTCGGCGCCAAGATGGTCGTCCGCGACCTCGCCCGCATTCGCGACCTACCGTTCATCGAAACCAACCGCCTCGCGAAACTGGTTCCCGACGACATCAACATCTCACTGGAAGACGCGCTCAAGAAGTCTAACGAGCTCCGCGCAGAGGTGAGCAGTAACCCGACCGCTGCCAGCATCATCGAAACCGGCCGCGTGATCGAAGGGATGGTGCGCAACAGCGGTAAGCACGCATGCGGTATGATCATCGCGGACCGTCCGCTGACCGACATCATCCCCGTGACGATGCAGGATGGCGACCTGACGACCCAGTACGCCAAGGACCCCGTCGAGAAGCTGGGCCTGCTGAAGATGGACTTCCTCGGGCTGAAGACGCTCACCGTGATCGACGATGCCCAGAAGCTCGTCCGCAAGCACCGCAAACTGCCGAAGTTCAACATCGAGAAGGTCGGGTTCGAGGACGCCAAGACGTTCGCCCTGCTCAATGACGCCAAGACCGTCGGCGTGTTCCAGCTTGAATCCGGCGGCATGCAGTCGCTTTGCCGGCAGTTCAACATCTCGGCCATCGATGAGATCGTCGCGCTCATCGCACTCTACCGCCCGGGCCCCATGCAGTTCATCCCGGACTACATCAAGGGCAAGAAGGACCCCAACTACGTCAAGTACGCCCACCCGCTACTGGAGAAGGTCGCCAAGGAAACCTACGGCATCCTGGTCTACCAGGAACAGGTGATGGAAGCCGCCCGCGTGGTCGCCGGCTACACCCTCGGCGGCGCCGACATGCTTCGCCGGGCGATGGGCAAGAAGATCCGCGAGGAGATGGAGAAACAGCGCGACATCTTCGTCGCCGGCGCCAAGGCCACCAACAACATCGAGAAGAAGAAGGCGGAGGAAATCTTCGCGACCCTGGAGAAGTTCGCGGAATACGGCTTCAACAAGTCGCACTCGGCGGCCTACGCCATCCTTTCGTACCAGACTGCCTACCTGAAGGCCAACTACCCGGTCGAGTTCATGTCGGCCGTGTTGACCTCCGAACAGGGCAACGCCGACAAGTTGGCGGAGTTCGTGGCGGAGGTCGAAGCCTTGGGCATGAAGATGCTCGGCCCGGACGTGAACCAATCGGACACCGACTTCACCCCAGTCATCAAGGACAACGCCATCCGCTTCGGCCTGGGCGCCATCAAGGGCGTCGGCGAAGGCGCAGCCCGCGCCATCGTGGCGGAGCGCGAAGCCAATGGCCCCTTCAAGGACTTCTCCGACTTCATCAGCCGCCTGGGCGATCAAGCCCTCAACGCCCGCTCCATCGAGGCCTTGGCCCGCGCGGGTGGCTTTGACTTCACGGGCGAAGACCGTCGTCACTTGGTCGATTCAATCGAATCGGTCCGCCGACATTTCTCCTCTGAGCGCAAGGAACGCGCCAGCGGTCAAGGCAGCCTCTTTGATATGCTGGGCTCCGAGGATAGCGGCTCGATGAACTCCGCCGACCTCATCCTGCGGAAGTCGGACAAGATGCCAAAACTTGAGATGCTGAACAACGAGAAGCAACTACTCGGGTTCTACCTTAGCGGTCACCCGTTGGCGGACTACTTCGGCCTCGATGAGGCGATCGCGAACTTCAGCACGCCGCTCGACCGCATCACCCTCGACCAGAAGGAACGCCACATCGTCCGCCTCTGCGGCATCGTCGGCGGCCTCGAGAAGAAGATTTCCAAGAAGGATAATCGCCCTTGGGCCTTATTCCATGTCGCGACCCGCTCCGTTAGCATCCCGGTCACCATCTTCACCGATGCCTATGATGCAGTCTCGGTTTTGAAGGACGGCGACCTGCCCCTGCTCATGGATGGCGCCCATGTCATCGTCGATGCCCGCCTGTCCTACCGCGAAGAGCGGAGCGAGTGGTCCATCAGTGCCCACGCCGTCCAGCCGCTCCGGAACGCGCCTGCGATGATCAAGCGCATCCTCTTTGCGTTGCGACCCGGCCCCGAGGCCGGCGACTTCATGGAGAAGCTCGTCGCCCACACCCGCCGCGTGGATGGCAGCACGCTCGTCCAAGTCGGCATCCTGCAGGCCGACGGCCGTGTGCTCATCGCCGAAGCCGCCCGCGGCATGACGACGCGCTTCGACCCAGTCATCTACGGTGCCCTCGCCAAACATCCAGCCCTCGCCGGCGTGCAGATTGACCCCTTGCCGCCCACCCAACCGCCTCAGCGCAAATACGGGCCACGGGCCTGATTATGGCCAAGGTCTCGATTTTCATTCGGACCTACAAGCGCGACATCGCGTGGTTGGACTTCTGCCTACAATCGATTCACCAGAACCTCAAGGGCTGGGATGAGATCGTGGTCTGTGTGCCGCAAGGTCAAGAGCACCACCTGCGTTACCTGACCACTGAGCGAAAGGTCACTTCACCCACTTTCCGGGAAGACTACGTGGGGCAACAAGTCTCCAAGCTGCAGGCACACCATCACCTCAACGGCGACTATGTCTTCTTCGTCGATGCCGATGTCATCTTTCTGCCCGGGGCGGATGTCGCCTCCTTCTTAAAAGACGACCGGCCGATCATTGAGAAGCGACTTTATACCAGCCTCGCCCTGGCCGGCGATGCGGCCGTCAAATGGCAAAAGGTGGTGACGGACTTCTTTCAGGAAGCCCCCGTCTGGGAATACATGCGTAGCCATGGTACGCGGCTTTTTCGGGTTGATTCGCTCCAGGCCTTCGCCACCCGCTTCCCCGACCTCGACCGCTATGCGCGACAGGTGCCCAAGCGTCGCTTCAGTGAATTCAACCTCCTGGGCTTCTTTGAGTATAAGTATGAGGCGGCGAAATACTGCTTCAGGGACACCGACCGCTACGGGGAACGCCCGGCCTGCTCGCGTCAGTTCTGGACGGTCGATGGCTTGACCCCCGCAGCATTGGCCGAACTGGCCGCGCTGGGCTTCGTCCGCCGGTGGCCGTCCACGCTGTCGCCCCTGGAGAAACTTGCGGGATGGACTTCACAGTCGACGCGTCATTTAAAGCAGTGGCTCAAGCAAAGGCCCCTCCTCTAGACCCGCCATGCCTCCCCTCCGGATCGCCTTCAGCGACTTTATCTTCAGTCGGAACGACCGGGACCGGATGGCGTCGTTCAACCCTCAGGATAACGTTTTCACCCGCCTACTCGCCCAGCATTGGGATGTCCGCGTGGTGCCCATGGCGGAAGCGGAAGTGCTCGTCTACTCGACCTTCGGGGAGGCACATCGGTCCTTCCGCGGTCGCAAGGTCTTCTACACTTCCGAGAATGTCTTGCCGGACTTCGACGCCTGCGACCACGCCATCACCTTCTGCCACCTGCCTGACGACCCGCGGCATTTCCGCCTACCGCAGTACGTATTCTACGTCGACGACGTGCAGCGGCTGGTGAAGCCCCCGGGCTTCGACGCGGGCGCCGCCCTCCGCGCCAAGACGAAGTTCGCCAACTTTGTGGTCTCCAACCCGCGCTGCCCCGAGCGCAACCGCTTCTTCCGGCAACTGCACCGCCGCCGGCCCGTCGACTCCGGCGGGCGGCATTTCAACAACCTCGGCCGACCCATCGCCGATAAGTTGGCCTTCATCCGCGACTACAAGTTCACGTTGGCCTTCGAGAACTCGGCTTCGGCGGGCTACACGACCGAAAAACTGGTCGAGCCGATGCTCGCTGGCAGCATCCCGATTTACTGGGGCAACCCCGAGGTCGCCCGCGACTTTAATCCCCGCAGCTTCATCGACGTGGCTCGCTTCCCGAGCTTTGCTGCCGCCATTGACCACATCCTCGCCGTCGACGCGGACGATGTGCTCTACCTGCAGTACCTGCGCGAACCGTGGTTTAACACGAATACCCCGCCGAGCTGGTTCAACCCGCAGGAACACCTACAAGCTTGGCAGCGCTTCCTATCGACGCCTTGGGTCGAACGTCCCCGCGTCTACCGCGATCGCGGCCTCCGTGACCATGCGCGCGGGACTGGCCTAGGCCGACACCTCTCCAGCCTCGGCACGAAGTTGGACGGACTCCTCTGGAAGGCTGGCTGGCGTTAACGCCCCGAGGGTCCGCTTCCTTCGCTGGACCGACAGACGGCGCGGATCTGACTGAGCATATCACGACTGCTGGCGAGGTAACGTGTGATATAGGCGCGGGCGGCCGAGCGAATCGCGGTGGCCTGCGCCGAATCGGCGAGGGCCGCGCGCAAACGTGCGACCGTCGCTGGCCAATTGCTCGGATTCAGGTCCAGCCGAGCATCGACCGGCACCTCGGAGGCAAAGGCCGTCTCATGGGCAAATAGCCCGACCAGCCCATTATGGGCTAAAGACTTAAGCACCGCACCCTCCACGGTCGCCGACCAGCTGGAGGGACATAGCACAAGGTCGGCCGTCGCCACCGCTTCGGCTAACCCGCGGGCCCAACTCATCCGCCGGAAGGTGATATTGGTCGGCAAGCCAGCCACCGCCCCGAAGTGGTGAATGAATTCCTTCTCGTCACTCGGGATGAGGAAATCGCATTCCGGCATCAGCCGCGCCAAGGCCACCACATGGTCCACGCCTTTGGCGGGATAGCAGGCGCCGTGGAAAACAACCAGCGGACGCGGGCGGGCGGGACGCACGGCCCAAGCTGCGGGTACTTCTACGTCCGGAACGGAGAGCGGGACAACGTGGATGATTGCTTGGGGGCCGAAGTGAGCACGCAACAAACGCGCATGCGATTCGCATTGGGCCATGAGCCGGAGTCGACCGCTCTGGACCCACTTAGGGAGGTGCGCATGGAAGGGCCCCGAACGGAACCAGTTGACGCACCCCTGTTCGGCCGCGGCCGCACCGTCATTGCCGAGGCAGCGAAGGCAGGGCGTCGCTTCGCCGACCAAGCAGTTATAGGAACGGACGCAGAAGGTGAAGGAGTCCAGGACGTACATCCAGGTGACGGGGCGGGACTCGACGACGGCCGCAAAGGTGTGGAAGCCGATGGTCTGCGGGTGCAATAAGACGACGGTTTCGGCGGAACGAGTGGCTCGCCGCACCCGACCAGCGAAACTGGCTCGGTTGTAGACATACTTCAGCAGCCCCCACGGACTGGAGCCACGAGGAATCTTAAACAGAAATTTCGCCGAGGGATCCGGCCGGGCTTCCTCCATCAGGCCAATCATCAACGCCCCCGTGCCGGTCGGACCGGGTCCGATGCCTGAGACAAAAGTGATGGCCGGCGGATTCATCTAAAGGAAGAAGGCAGGTCGTGCGGGGCACGACAGACCAACGGGATAAAGGTCTGAATTTTTGATGTGTCCAGCCCGGAGGCCACCGGCCGAGGCGTGGCCGCGGGATCGACGGCGGCTTGCGCCACGAGGCGAACTTTCTCGACGTGGCCCAAGCCTTGCAACCCCCGGAGAATCTCGCGGGCCCAAGCAAGCCGGGTCAGTTGCGGCTGTTCCCCGGCCAGATGCCAGACCCCTCGGGCTTGGCGTTGGAGGAGGCCCACCGTCCACGTTGCGATATCACCCGCCCAGGTGGGATTACCGCGGTAGACGCTGGAAACATGGAGCTCTTCTCCGGCGATATTCGCTCGGCTCACTTGATAGACAAAGTTCTTCCCCTTGGCCTCTTCGCCCCAGACATGAATCAGGCGCAGAATCAAAGCGTCACCGCCGGTTGCTTCCGCGATGCGCCGCTCCGCTTCGGCTTTATGGCGTCCGTAGACGTTCACCGGCTGCGGGGCATCCGCTTCCGTGTAAGCACCCTGGGTGCCGGCGAAGACGTAGGCGCTAGAATAATAGACGAAACGCACACCCTGTTGGGCGCAGAACTGCGCTAAGGCTAACGGCTGTTCGAGGTTTTCCCGGCGGGACCGCTCGGGATCGGCTTCGCACCCATCGGCCCAAGTGAAACCAGCGGTGCAAGCAACGACGTCGGGACGAAATTCCGTCAATAAGCCTGCTAGGGTTGCTGGGTCACCGAGCTGGCAAACACGCAGGTCAACCGTCGCCGTGCGAGCCGTACCCAAGGTCGCGAACCCCGCCTGCTTGGCGGCGGCCAAGAGGTGCGAGCCGACTAACCCACTGGCGCCGATGACCAAAAGCCTCATCGCCGGTCAGCCACGAACTTCAGGATGCAGTCGGCCATCCGATCGATCATCGCCGGCGTCAGCCCAGGGAAAGTGCCGACGAAGAGCGCTTGGCGCATGAGTCGATCAGCGCCGGCCAAGTCGCCGACAACCCGGAAGGCCTCGGGCCGATCCTGCCGGAGGCGCACGAAGGCCGGCTGCCGCACGAGGTTACCGCCGAACAGCATGCGGTTGCCGATCTTCTGCTGGTCGAGGTGCCGTCCGAGCTCGGTGTGTGTGAACGGTGCCGACTCGTCGACGAAAAGCATGAAGCCAAACCACGAACACTCCGTGCGGCAACCCGAGCCATCCCACTGAAACCCAGCGGGGCTCCAGCCGGCGGCATGGGTCGGCAGCGAAAAGCGGAGGACATCGGCAACGGGCTCCAGCGCCTGGCGCAGGCGTTGCCAATTCGCCTTACGTGCCTCGATGAAACCTGGCAGACGACCCAGCTGCACGCGGCCGATGGCGGCCTGAATATCCAGCGGCTTCACATTGTAGCCGAGGTGACCGTAGATGTACTTATGGTCGTAGCCTTCGGGCAACTCGCCGAGCTTCCAGCCGAAGCGCTTACCGCAGGAGTTATCGACGCCGCTGGCGCACCAGCAATCGCGACCCCAGTCGCGGAAACTCTCGACGATGGACTTGAGCGGCGGGTGGCGGACGATGCTAACCGCCCCGCCCTCGCCCATGGTCAGGTGGTGGGGGGGATAGAAAGACTGGGTCGATAGGTCGCCCCAGGTACCCGTGTAGCGGGTCGTGTGAACGCCGTCATCAGGGATCCCCGGCGAATTGCCTTCGATGCCGAGCTCCTTAGCCAGCGCCTTGGGCATCGAGTAGGTCGAGCCCAGCGCATCACAATTATCTTCCACCAACCAAAGGTCGTGCCGCCGGCAGAAGCGCAGGACCGCGGCGAGGTCGAAGGGGTTGCCCAGCGTATGGGCGACCATGACGGCCTTGGTCTTGCCCGGGACATAGGCGAGCTCGAGTTGGGACGGGTCGAGATTACCCGTAATCGGGTCGTTATCGATGAAGACGGGCACCGCGCCGTTCTGAATGATCGGCGCCACGGTCGTCGGGAAGCCAGCGGCGCAGGTGATGACTTCATCGCCCGGACGAATACGACGGGCGGGCGGCAACTTGTGAGAGGTCAGCGCGCTGAACGCCACTAGGTTTGCAGAGGAACCCGAATTAACCAAGAGCACGTGACGAACGCCGAGAAAGTCGGCCAAGCCCTTCTCCATCGCCGCGCCTTCTTTTCCGAGCGTCAGCCAGAAATCTAACGTGGACCCAACCGCCGCTTCGACCTCCTCTGGACCGAACACGCGGGCCGCATAAGGCACGCCGTCCTTGGACGGGTCATGCGCGGGCCGGGCCGGATGATCCGCGGGCAAGAAGCCCGGGTGCATGGCCTGCGCATACTCGCGGGTCAGGCGAAGGATTTCATGGCGAATCTGCTCAGGCGTCATAAAGGTCAGCGGGTCCAAGGCAGGCCAGCGGCGCGGGCGGCCGCAATGTAGGCGTGTAAATCACGGTCACACAGCGCTTGCGGGGAAGCCCCGGCATGCCGGTCACGATACCAAGCCGCCGTCGTGCGGACGGTCGTGGCGAAATCCCAGACGGGCTTCCAGCCCAGAACTTCCGCGGCCTTGGTTACATCCAGATGAAGCAACCCAGCTTCATGCGGGGCCGACGGGTCGGTGCGGTCTTCCTGGCGGCCGGGCCACTCGCGTAACAAGGCGTCGACTAAATCTCCGACGGGGCGGGCAGACTCGCCGCGCGGGCCAAAGTTGAAACCCTCCCGCAGGCGGGTGGGTTGGCGGGCCAAGCTCGGGTCACGCAGGCAGGCCCCCAGCCAAAGATAGCCAGCGAGCGGCTCGAGGACGTGCTGCCATGGGCGCGTCGCGCGCCGATTACGGATGACCGCGGGGGCCCCTGCTTCCAAGGCCCGAACACAGTCGGGGACAATGCGGTCGGCCGAAAAATCGCCGCCGCCGATGACGTTGCCCGCTCGCCCCGAAGCTAAAGCCCCCGGGCCTTCCGCCGGCAGGTAGGAGCGACGCCAGGAGGCAACCAAGAGTTCCGTCATGCCTTTGGAAGCGCTGTACGGGTCGTAGCCGCCCATCGGCTCATCTTCGCGGTAGCCAGCGGCACGCTCGCGATTTTCGTAGCACTTATCGGAAGTCACGACCACGACCGTGGCTGCCGGCGCTTCCGCCCGCACGGCATCCAACAAATGGGCCGTGCCCATTACATTGGTCTCCATCGTCTCAACGGGAATGGAATAGGAAAGCCGCACCAGCGGCTGTGCGGCCAGATGTAGGACAATCTCTGGGCGGAATTCTCGGACGGCGGCCCGCACCGCGGCCCGGTCACGGACATCGGCAAATTCGGACCGCAAACGCTGGGGCAACCCGAGCCACGCATGCAGCGGTTGGTCAGCCTGCGGCGCGAGCGCATACCCGCGGACCTCCGCGCCCAAGGCCAGTAGCCAATGGGCCAGCCAAGCACCCTTAAAGCCCGTCTGCCCCGTGAGCAGCACGCGACGTCCGCTGTAAGCGCCGCCGAACATTACCACTTTTTCCAAGGAGCCCGGCCCGAAGCCCACAGCTCCTCGAGGAGGTTCTTCTCGCGTAAGGTATCCATCGGCTGCCAGAACCCGCGGTGCGGATAGGCCGTTAGTTGGTTGGCGGCCGCCAAAGCCTCCAAAGGCCCGCGTTCCCAGATGCAGTCGTCGCCCGTGATCAAATCAAGCACGGCGGGCTCGAGGACGAAGAAGCCCCCATTGATAAACGCGCCATCTCCCGCCGGCTTTTCCTTAAAGGAACGGACCGCGCCCTGCTCAATCTCGAGGGCGCCGTAACGGCCAGGGGGCTGCACCGCGGTAACGGTGGCCTTGCGGCCAGCCTGCCGATGACAGGCCAGTAACGCCGCAATATCAACATCGCCAACGCCATCGCCGTAGGTGAGGAAAAACGTCCCGTCGAGATGCTCTCGGACCCGGCCAAGGCGGCCACCGGTCTGAGTCTTTTCGCCGGTATCCACGAGGGTGACGCGCCACGGCTCGGCGTTCCGCTGGTGCACCTCCATGGTGTTCTTGTTCATGTCAAACGTGACGTCGGACATGTGCAGGAAGTAGTTCGCGAAATACTCCTTAATGACGTACCCCTTGAACCCACAGCAGATCACGAAATCGGTCACCCCGTGGGCGGCGTAGATCTTCATGACGTGCCAGAGGAGGGGCTTGCCGCCGACCTCCACCATAGGCTTGGGACGCAATACCGTCTCCTCGCTGAGGCGTGTGCCGAGGCCACCGGCCAAGATGACAGCTTTGGGCATGGGAGCAGAGGCAGGCACGTCCTGTAGTTAGGCCCGAGCCACCCCTGTTTCAAGCGCAGAAACCAACGGCGCCGAGTGCTCACTACCGCGGGGAAGCGACACGGAGGAGGTCGCAGAAGCCGCGACGGCCTGCTCACCTAGACGCTTCGAAAGCATATCCGGATGTATGGCACGACTGGGGACGACTTCGCAATCCGGGTAGCGGAGGGTTAAGCAACATGGCGACCGCATACGGAGAACAACGATGGTTTCTGCGGCCGGGCTCCCCGTTCAGCGACCAGGAGCCGTACCACTGACATTAACCTGAGGCGCACAGGGGAAATTAGCCTGCACCGCGGGCGTGCGGACCAAGGCAGCGAAATACCCGACTCCATCGCAGCCATCAACCGCAGGAGTTAACGTTGCCCGGCGGATTTTTCCCAGCGTACTTTTGCCACTCGTGATACTAATTCCCATTTCTGAATAAGAGGGTTTGCAAGAAACTACCTATAAGAAAACCGTTGCACGTGAAGGTTCTCGTGGTTCCTTCCTGTCACACTGCTATGTCGACTGTTCCGACCATCAGCGTAGTCGTGCCCACCTATAACTGCCGGCACTTACTATCGCGACACCTTGCAACCATGCAGGCGTGGTTAGACTTGGTCGATGAAGTCATCGTGGTGGATAGTCGCTCGACGGATGGGACGCTGGAAGTGATTCGCGCTGCACTCCAACACCCGCGCCTGCACTTCATTGAACGCGACCGCGGGCTTTACGCCTCCTGGAACGAAGGCATCGCGGCCACGACCGGAGACTGGGTCTACATCAGCACCGCCGGTGACCTGATCACCCGTGAACAGCTTCAGCACCTCCGGG
>CAIYEN010000092.1 GCA_903925205.1 uncultured Opitutia bacterium
CGGGAGGCGTGGATCTCCTGCCTGGGCAACGTCATTATAATCCGACCGCCGTCTTGGCCGTCTTGGATCGCATCGCCAAGGAGCGCGGCGTCGGCCGGGAACTCATCGCTCTGGCCTGGATCCTGAAGCACCCGGCTAAGATTGTCCCCATCATCGGCACGACCCAGCCCGAGCAGATCAAGCAGCTGGCCGCGGCGGCCGACCTCGAGCTGACCCGCGAAGAGTGGTATCACCTCGTCACCGCGGCCCGTGGCGCGGAGATGCCGTAACACTTAGGGGACACGGGGGCACGGGGACACGGGGTGGTAAGGGGTTGCGGGGTTAGGAGGCGTGGTACAGAAGATTGTCATGAATCCCGCCCCTGGTTCGTTCCTTTGTCGTATTTGGCCTTTGTTCGCCGCGGTCGCTTTGTGCGCCCAGACGGCCCAGGTGCTCGAGACCAAGACGATCACGCCGTCCGAAGAGCCCTATGCTGGCTGGCCGACGGTCGCCCGCCGCGCCAACGGCGAGCTCTGGGTATCGTGGTCCGGCGGACGCGACGGTCATGTGTGCCCGATGGGGCAGGTGCGCGCGATGACTTCCCGCGATGACGGGGTCACCTGGACCTATCCTCGTGTGCTGCTCGACAGCCCGATCGATGATCGCGACTCGGGAGCCATGGTGACCGCCAAGGGTACGTTGCTTATCACCACTTTCACCTCGCTGGCGTATGAGGCGCATCTGGCCAAATCCATGATCTATCTGCCCGATGGTAAGGGGTCCTCGATGAAGTCGATGGCACCGGAACGCATCGCCCGCTGGCTGGCCGCGCAGAATCGCCTGACGGCGGAAGAGCGTAAGGCGGAACTCGGTGAATGGGTACTTCGCTCGACCGACGGCGGCCTGAATTTCTCCGCGCGTATCCCCACCATCGTCAACAGTCCGCACGGCCCGCTTCAATTGAAGGACGGCCGGATACTGTATGTCGGTAAGCAGCTTTGGGCGAAGGAGCATCGGATCGGCGCCGCCGAATCCAAGGACGACGGGCTCACTTGGACCTGGTTAAGCGAGATCCCGGGTCGGCCCGGCGATGACGTTGCTAGCAAATATCACGAGCTGCATGCCGTCGAAACCGACGATGGACGCATCGTCGCCCAGATCCGCCATGAAGGTAAGGTCGACACGAACTGGACCTTACAGACGGAATCCGCGGACGGTGGTAAGACCTGGACGATTCCGCGTCCGATCACTTTTGGGATTCCTTCTCAGCTCTTGAAGCTGCGTGACGGACGGCTGCTCATGACTTACGGCCATCGTCGCCCGCCTTTCGGTAATCAGGCCCGCCTCAGCACGGATCACGGACGCAGCTGGAGTGAGCCCATGATCGTCTCCGGCGACGGCGCCGCGGGCGATCTCGGTTATCCTTCGACCGTGGAGCTGGCCGACGGCACGCTGCTTACCGTCTGGTACGAGAACATGAAAGACCTCGGCAAGGCGGTGCTTCGGCAGGCGAAGTGGAAGGTGGGCAACTAGAGTATCGAGTATGGAGTATCGAG
>CAIYEN010000093.1 GCA_903925205.1 uncultured Opitutia bacterium
AATAATGCTGCCAACAACAGCCTTGAACTGCGGTATGTCTCGGCGGTGCCCGAGCCCTCCACCTACGGCATAGCTCTGGGCTTCCTCTCCTTGGCGGTCGTCGCGATTCGTCGTCAGCGGCGCAAGGCACCTACCCAAGCGTGATCATTGCCGGAGACACTTATGTGGGTCGTGCGGCCGCTCGGAGTTCCTCCGAGTGGCACGCGCCTTTTATGAGTGTTTCACCCGAGCTTCGGCGATATCAGTCCTACTTGGCCTGTGTGCTGGGTAATGGTTCCGCCTGGAGTTTCGAGTTGGCAGATGCCGAGGCGCCCGCCGGGGTGGGGTACGACGTCATCGAGGTCCGGCAGTGTCTAGATTTAAGTGTGGTTGAGGAGTCTACTCGGGTTCGGCTCTGCCTTTGGAGTGGGCATGTTATTGAAGCTTTGGGCGTAACGGGCGTCGCTGGTTTCTTTCCCTTTAACGAGTATCGTTTCACCTTAATCCGTTATGGTGCGTTGCGGCTTCGGGGGCAGCCGCGTTTGGCCAGTCTCTTTGACTTGGACTGCACGCAACTCTTCGATGCCCGCGGGGTGGCAATCGCCCCTGAGTCCTTGCTGTTGCTCAATGTCCGCGGCCATGGGACTTCCGGCAGCATCCAATTGGTCAGCCGTAGCCTTGGCGAGCGCCTGCTTCGCTCCTACCCGTTGATTTATTCGCTTTAAGCCTTGCCGGTGTAGGCGTGGCAGAGGGCGGCGGCCGCGGCATCGGATTCGTCGAGCGGGAGTTCGGCGGGAAGGCCGAGCACGGACTTGATCATGCGCCCGACTTGCTCCTTCTTGGCCGCTCCGTGGCCGGTGACGGCCATTTTGATGCGCTTGGGGGCGTATTCCGAGACCCGGACGCCTAAGCGGGCCAGGACGCTCAAGGCGGCCCCGCGGGAGGCACCCATGGCTTGGGCGGTCCGGAAGTTCTGCACGAAAATGGTTTCTTCGATGGAGGCTTCTTTGACCCCATGGGCCTTGGCGAGTTCTTCGACGGCATCGGCGATGCGGCCGAGGCACTCGTAGGCCGCAAGTTTAGGCCCAAGTTTAACCGTGCGGCTGGCGAGCAGGCGTGGGGGCTCGGAGCGGGTGTCGATGACGGCGAGGCCAGTGCCACGCAGGGAAGGGTCGATGCCCAAGATAATCGCGCGGATGCCGCGGGTCACTGGCTTGGTTGCTTCACTGGCGGCGCGGGCCTTGGACTTGCCCGACTGAGCGGCGGCGGGCAGGGCGCCCCCTTGCAATTTGGCGGTCCAGAGTGAGCGTGCCGAGCGGGCCATGGCCTATCTAGGCGGTTTCACGGCGGGCCTTCGACAGCAAACTTCACGGCTGACGGGTTGCGTTTAGTCCGACCGTCGGTCATGGTACCTCAATGCGATTAGGCTGGGCCATGCTTCTCTCCGTTTGGGCGGTGGGCTTTGCCGCGGAATCGGAGGTCGTACAGCGTACAGTGCCGGACATGCCGGCGGTCGAATTGAAGTCCTGTGCTAAACTTAACCTTCACCAAGTCCCCGAATGCTCGGCCCTGTGGGCGAGCACGTTGCATCCAGGTGTCTTTTGGACGCTCTCTGATTCCGGCAATAAGCCTGAAATCGTCCCGGTCCGGGCGGATGGCTCGCCGGTCATCGGCCCAGCCGGGCCTTGGTCGGGCGTCACGCTGAAAGGCCTGAAGAATACCGACTGGGAAGCCCTGACGGCGGATGGGCAGGGCAACCTCATCCTCGGCGACGTCGGCAATAACCTATCCCGTCGCAAGGAACTGGCCTTCTATGTTTTCAAGGAGCCTGCCCTTGGGGCGAAGAAAGTCGCCGACTTCAAGAAGTATACGTTTTCGTGGCCGGACCAAACGGTCTATCCCGATCCAGAGATTTCCCATGACTGCGAGGCCATCTTCGTCGTTCGGGGGCGCCTCTACTTGCTCACCAAGCATCGCCGCGACACCTTGACCGAATTGTGGCGGGCCGACCTGCCGGCCATGGGCGAGCAAGCCACGCTCACCAAGCTGGCACGCTTTGACGCTAAAGGCATGGTTACGGATGCCTCCGTCTCGCCTGACGGCAAGCGCTTGGCCATTCTGACCTATCGCTTGGCGTGGGTCTTCGACTTGCCGGCGACCGGCGAAGCTTTCTTCCAAGGCCCGGCGAAGGTCGCACCTTTATCGCCGCCGTTGCTTTCTTGGCAGGTCGAAGGTTGTGCGTGGCTCGATGCGCAGACCCTGCTCATCGGTTCCGAACAAGGTGACCTCTTCAAGCTGCCGCTCTCCGCGCTTAAAGAGGTCCCTTGAAGGTTTCGTGAGGTGAGGTGTTTATCCCAGATGGATATCCATTAAAGACTCCATGCTGATTTGCTTCCTGCGGTGACGTCGTGACCTCAATTATTAAGGTCATGCGCAACACGCCGACTTGCTTCATTGTTTTTGATGCCAGAAAAACCTATGGCCCCTTTACGGTTCAAGAGGCCTTGGTGAAGATTGACTCCTTCCGTCGTAATGAGTCGTCGGAACTCGACCCTGCGTTAGTCAGTGTCTGGAACCTCGGTTGGCGCGGTCCGCAGCCGCTCGACCAGGCGAAGTCTTTCCTTTTGGCTGACCTAGGTAAGTCGAAGTACGCCTTCTGACCTCGGAGATAATACTGTCAGGGCGTCGCAGGTTGTCCTCATAAACGAAGCGGGCCGACCTTCTGGTGAAGGCCGGCCCGTTAGAAGGCTCTGCGGCAGGCTGGCTTAGAGCGCCTTGGCGGCGTTCACGACGGCTTCCTTCGTGATGCCGAGTTC
>CAIYEN010000094.1 GCA_903925205.1 uncultured Opitutia bacterium
CCGGTGAAACGACGGACTTAAACGCCCAATGGTCGCGGGCCTTCTGCGAGAGACCCGTGAGTTTCACGGCCCCCGCGCCCACGGGGGCGGGGGCGCCCATCATCACCCACTTCTCCAACGTCTTGATTTGCTCGTCGGTCAGTTTAGCGCCGGCCTTGCGGGGCGGCATCGAAAGATCGGGGTCGGTCTGGTGGATCGAGACGATGAGCAACGACTTCTTAAGGTTGTTCGGGACAACGGCGGGGCCTTGGTCGCCACCGGCCAGCATCGCTGCGCGTGAATCCAGCAACAAACCACCCTTGGAGGTGCTCTCCGCGG
Organism: uncultured Opitutia bacterium; assembly: GCA_903925205.1. GTDB lineage: Bacteria > Verrucomicrobiota > Verrucomicrobiia > Opitutales > UBA953 > UBA953. Next base: position 319 of record CAIYEN010000094.1, read on the forward strand.
CGGAGTGACACTTGTAACAACGCTCGGTCAGAATCGGACGGACGTTCTTTTCGAAAAACTCTAAGCCCGCCGGATCCATCTTCTCTTCGACTTTAGCCACTGCGCCAGCCTTCGCGGCCGCATCCTTCATCGCCATCTCTTGCATTTCCTGCGCGGAGACGAAGGGTGCCAGGACGACACCGAGAAGGAGCACAGTCAGGAAATGGGGAGGGGTCCGACGCATGGGGAGTGAAGTGAGTGTGAGGACGAAGAACGCCACGTAAGCTTAGGGGAAGCCTAGGGGTGCACTTTGAGGGGGATTACTAGAGATAATTCTCTACCTCCGCCCAGAGACTGCAAGCGGTAGATTTCGCCTATTATAAGAATGAAAATGGCAGGCCAAGGTCCCGGAGAACCTTGGCCTGCCAAAACTGACCAAGTACGACTACGTTTAGTTCACGTAGACAAACTCATTGGACAGGAGCAACGCATGGGCCAGCAACTCAATCGGCGTCAAAGGGTTGCGGGAAACCATCTCCCCGACGTTTTGGAGCACGCCTTCGGCCCCACCGCTCGTCTTGGCTTCCATCATGGACTCGCCGCCCTCCTTGGTGGGCGCGCCTGGCTTGATCGCCACCGCGGGGGTGGTCTTGCCCTTGGCCTCTGTGGTCTTGCCATCTTTCGCAACGGCCTTGGTGCCCTTGGCGGGAGTTGCGCCTGGCGGGGTCGGGGCAGCCTTCCCCGCCGCCACCGCGCGCTTAGCGTCATTGGTCAAGGTCCGCTGCTTGGACAGGAAGTCGCTCGCCCAGCGAATTTCATTCGAAGTCGCGCGGCGCTGGAAGAGCGCCAAGAACATCCCATTGATGCGCGAGTCTTCGGACATCGCCTTGGCAACCTCGGGACGGGCGGCCACGGCGCGGGCCACTTCGACCGAGAGCGGGTTATTCATGAAGAACAACGCCTGCTGTGGCACGATGGTCGAACCACGCTTAGAGTTCGCCATGTCTGGGTCGGCGTAGTCGAACTGCGAAAGCGTGTCGCTCAAGCGCAGACGGTCGACGTAGCCATAGATGCTGCGACGGTAGGAATACGGTTCATCCGTGATGTTGGCGGGCTGGCCACCGACGACGGGGCTGAGCTTGCCGGTGAGCTTCAACATGGAGTCCCGGATGGCCTCGAAGTCGAGGCGGTGCAGGTTAGCACGCCAGAGCAGGCGATTGCCGGCATCAAGCTTCGTCGGATCGACGGCGCCCTTCTTCACGACGAGCGGGTTGACGTTTGGATTGGAGTCCAAGCGATAGGTCGCACTCGTCATGATGAGGCGATGCATCCGCTTCAGGGACCAGCCATTCTCGGTGAATTCGCTGGCGAGCCAATCCAGCAGCTCGGGGTGCGAAGGCTTTTCGGACATGTTGCCGAAATCATCGGGGGTCGAGACGAAGCCCTCGCCGAAGTGCTTGAGCCAAACGCGATTCATCGCGACGCGGGCGGTCAGCGGGTTATCCTTGCTCGCGATGGACTTCGCCAACTCCAAGCGGCCGCTCCCTTCGGTATAGGGCTTACGGTTCCCGGTCGTCAGGATGTCCAGGAATTGCCGGGGGGCGACGGGGCCGCGCTTATTCTTGTCACCACGCAGGTAGACATAGCTGTCACGGGGGCTGTCGGCATCGGCCACGGCCATGGCTTCGCGCGGCACACCGGGGTGCGTCAGGCGGAGTTCGTTGATCTGCGTGAAACGGAAATGGCGCGCGGGCGCGCGGTTATTCTGCCCTCCGTAGATGGGGCGATTCTGCCAGTCATTACAGAACTTACGGGAGTTGAACATCGCGATGAGCTCCTCGTTGTCCAAGATGGACTCCACATCCGGCACGGGCCAAGGGTAGCTGGCCAATTGCGCCACGGCGGGCGAAGTCTCCTTGCTGCTGTGGCCGGGCTTAGCGCAACGGGCAATGTGGGCGAGGATCGAGTCCTTGGCGTCGATGTAGACTTTCTGGTAAGCCATGGCGACGTCGTCGATGGACTTGGGCTTCAGGTCGCGGAGCGCGGCGGCGATCAACGGGTTCACCGGATGCTTCTTGTCCGCCAGGGCCGCGGCGAGTACCGCCGGGGCGCGTTCGGCGAATTCAGCGACCGGAATCGAGGCACAACGGGCGAACGGCCCAGTGATGGGCGAATCAATCTGCACGCGCATGGGCTCAAAGTCAGGCAACGGCGTCTCGAGCTTGTAGCGCTCATTAACGTCGCCCCATTCGGCGGAACCACGCTTGAAGGTCGTTGCCACGAGGCGACCGGCCATCTCCCGGTTGTAACGGGTGCGCATCTCGCGGATGTATTCGTAGAAGCCAGCGGCGCTTTCCTCCTGCAGGGCCATCAGGCGCTTCTGGAAATCGGCCCGCTGCGCGGCGGCGTCGGGCGAAGAAATCGCGGGGCGCTGGAGGGGCTCAATCGTCGAGGCGAAGATCCCATGCAGGGAGTAGTAGTCGGCCGCAGGGATGGGGTCGAACTTATGGTCATGGCAGCGGGCGCAGGCGACCGTGAGTCCGAGGAAGGCCTTGGTCGTGGTATCGATCCGTTCGTCGATGGTGTCGTCCTTATTGTCAAAACGCTTACCGACGGTGATGAAGCCGAGGGCGGCGAGGCGCGGGTCTTCCTTCTTCAGGTCCGGGAGGCGGTCGGCGGCCAACTGTTCAGTGATGAACTGGTCGTACGGCTTATCCGCGTTCAGCGCATCGATGACGTAATTACGGAACGTCCAAGCGTAGGCGTAGCGATAGTCTTCAAAAAGCGAGTTGCCTTGGTCGACGGCCAATCCACGCGTGTCGGAATAGCGGGCCGTATCGAGCCAGTGGCGGGCCCAGCGTTCGCCGTAATGCGGCGAGGCCAGCAGTTCATCCACTTCCTTGGCAATCAGCGTGTCGACCGCCTTACCCGGCTGGCCGCGCTGGACGCTGGCCGCATCCGCCGTGACCGCGACGCCATATTGAGTGCTGAAGGCGTGGACCTTATCCGCCGCGGGCGGCAGGCCGACCAAATCATAATGAATGCGACGCAAGAGCGACTCCGGGTTGGTGGCGGGGTTAGGTTGCAGGCCAGCGGACTCGAGCTTTGCCAGGACGAAGGCATCAATAGGATTATGAACCCAGGCCTTATTCTTTACCTCGGGCACGAGGGGCTTCACGACGGGCTTAAAGGCCCAGTGGTCGCGGGCTTTCTGCGAAAGGCCAGTCAGCTTGTTACCGGCACCGACCGGACAAGGCGCGCCCATCTTGACCCACTCTTCCAGTACCTTGATTTTGGCATCGGGAATCTTCCCACCTGCTTTCTTCGGCGGCATCTGGAGCTCGTTGTCGGTATAGGTGATGGCACGGAGCAGCAGCGATTTCCCAGGGTTGCCAGGCACGACGGCGGGACCTTCGTCGCCGCCCTTGAGCATCCCGTCACGAGAATCCAAGATGAGGCCGCCTTTCGAGGAAGCTTCGGCCACCGAGTGGCACTTATAGCAATGCTCCGACAAGATGGGGCGGACATTCTTCTCGAAGAATTCGAGGCCCGCCTTGGTCGGCTCAGGCACCGGGTCCGCGGCGACGGCGAGTCGTGCGCAGCACAGAGCGGCAAGAAGAGGCAGGCGGGCGAGGGAAACGTTCATGGGCAACGAAGAGCGGATGAGGGATTAAACAGCGACCCCAGAGGGATGGTTCCGAGGGGGAACACTAAGGGTAACTCTTTAATAAGATAAAACCCCCACGGAGGGGATGCAAGAGGGATGGAACGAGACCCACTAAAAGACCGAATGCCCTTCCCCACTGGGGCAAACGATGCTAAAAGAAGCCGCCCATGCGGATCCTCCTGTCCAGCGACAAGTTCAAGGGCGCCCTCTCGGCGCAAGGGGTTGCTCAGAGTTGTGAAAATGCCCTGCAAAAAGTCTTCCCAGGGGCGGTTTTTGATGCCTGTCCGATTGCCGACGGTGGCGAAGGAACGACCGAAGCGATGGTGGCGGCCCTCCGCGGAGTCTGGCGGGAAACGGCGGTTCTCGACGCCCAAGCCCGGCCCCGTCTCGCCCGCTACGGCTGGGTGCCCGCCTCCCAGCTCGCCATCCTAGAGATGAGCGCGGCTAGTGGCCTCGCCTTGGTGCAGGATATCCCCCTGCAGCCCCAACTGGCCTCTACCTTTGGCACGGGCGAAATGCTGCTGGCGGCGATGGCGGGGGGCGCAAGCAAAGTCATCCTCGGCATCGGCGGCAGCGCCACCAACGACGGCGGCCTCGGCGTAGCCGTGGCACTGGGCTGGCGCTTCTTCCGGGCGGATGGCTCCACCTTTCAACCCACCCTAGATACGGTCATGGCCGCGGTGCGGATAGAACGCCCGGCACAGGCCTTACCTGAAATTCTGGTCGCGTGCGATGTCGACAACCCCTTACTCGGACCGCGCGGTGCCACCCGCGTCTACGGACCGCAAAAAGGGGTCCAAGAGTTTGCCTGGTTTGAGGCGCGGCTTGCGCACCTCGCGCACCTCGCAGCGGCAGCCACCGGCGCCGACCACCAGAATCAACCGGGCGCCGGGGCCGCGGGCGGTCTCGGCTTCGGGCTCATGGCCTTCGCCGACGGAAAACTGACGAGCGGCTTCGAACTGGTCGCCGCGCAAGTCGGCCTCGCCGAACGCATCCGCCAAGCCGACCTTGTCTTCACGGGCGAAGGCCGCCTCGATGAGCAAAGCCTCCAGGGCAAAGGCCCGGTGGGGGTCGCCAAACTCGCAACAAGCCTCGGAAAAAAGGTGGTGGGCATCGCTGGCAGCGTCACGGACGCCCCTGGGCTCCGCGAGTGCTTCGACCTGCTGATCAGCATTAAGCCTGCCGACATGCCGCTCCCCGAAGCGATGCGCCGCACCGATGAGCTCATCGGCACCGCACTCCTGGCGAATGCGGCGGCGTTGCGGGCGTTGCGCTGATCAGCCGAAGATATTTGCGGGCTTACCCTTGCCGTCGATGGTCGCGTAGAAGGGCCGGCCCTCGATGTCGAAGGCGGTCTTCGGGCTGATCCCCATCGCCGTGAAGATGGTGGCGTGCATGTCTTCGACGGAGACAGGATCTTTGATGGCCACGAGGGGGCGTTCATCCGCGGTCGCGCCGTAAACCTTCCCCTTCCCGACGCCGCCACCAAACATGACGACGCTGGTGCCGCCGGTGAAGTGACGGTGCAGGCCATAGTGGTCGGGATTCTCGATGGTCGAACCTTTATGGAAGGACTGGTCGCCGGCCTTGGAGCCCGGGCGACCTTCAATCATCGCATCGCGGCTGAACTCGCTGGCGATGACGACCAATGTGCGGTCTAGGAGGCCGCGGGCCTCGAGGTCGCGGATCAGGCGCGCGATGGGACGGTCAATTTCCTTATGCATCTTAGCCACCATGTCATGGCCCTTGCCGTGCGTGTCCCACTGGAAGAAGGGCACATACTCGGTGGTGACTTCGACAAAGCGGGCGCCGTTCTCCACGAGGCGACGGGCGAGCAAACAACCGCGGCCAAAGCGGGAGGTGTCGTATTCCTGCTGCACTTCCTTGGGTTCTAGGCTCAGGTCAAACGCCGCGCGCTCCTTGGCGCTGAGGAGACGGTAGGCATTATCCATCGAGCGCAGCATCGACTGCTGCTGGTAGTCGCTGAGAAGGTCGCGATGCGGCGTGGCGTCCACTAAGCGCCGAAACTCTTTGTCCCGATTCGCGAAACGGCTGGCATCCATGCCCTTGGGCGGCCGCACGGCGGCGGCGGCGTCTTCGGGGAAGGGCAGGTTCATCGGACCGTATTCACCGCCAAAGAATCCGCCGGTCGTGAACGCCTTCAGCTCTTCGCTTTCGCCCACGCCCTCGAGACGCTGACCGATATTGATGAAGGCCGGCATGACGGGATTACGCGGGCCCAGCACACGGGCCATCCACGCACCGATGTGCGGAGCGGCCACGGTCTGGGGAGGGACATAACCCGTATGCCAATGGAACTGGTGCCGCGAGTGGAGGATGCTGCCCAGGTCGGGCTGGACGGCGGAACGAATGAGCGTCGCCCGGTCCATGACTTGGGCGATCGACTCAAGGCCTTGGCAGATACGCACGCCGTCCACCGAAGTCGGGATCGCCGGGAAGGTGCTCAGCACGCGCTTGTACTCGAGGCCCTTTTCATAGGGCGCATAGCGCTTCGGATCGAACGTCTCCGGCGCCGCCATACCGCCCGCGAGCCAGATGAGAATACACGCATCCGCCTTCGCAGGTGGGTGCACGACCGCTTTGTCGTCGGCCCCGAGCAGTTTCGGGGCGCCCAGTGACAGCGTGGCTAAACCTGCGCCCGCCAGCAGGCGCAAGAATTCACGCCGCGCCAAGGGCTCAGGCAAAGCGGGATCGAGAGGTAAACCGTGAGGAAGAGGCATGACGTTTAGCGGATAGTCTGAAATTCGGGGAGCATACAAACGGCCCAGAGTAAATCGGCGACACCCTGTTCGGTGAGCCGCGGCCCGAGCAGCGCTTGGGCCACCTTCAGCTCGGCGGGGGAGGGCGGACGGCACAGTGCGGAGACGTACAGCCACTGCGTAAACTCATCCGGGGATTTCCACGAACGGCGGAGGAGGTTGGTGGCACCACGGCCGAGCAAGTCGGTAAAGGCCTGGCCATTGGCGAGGTCAATGGCCTCCAGCGTGCTTAATTCGTTGGGGCGCATGGAGACGATCTGTTCGCGATTAGGTCGGCCCAGCGAGCGTTGCAGCATGTCCGACTTCACGAGCGAGGCCCGGGCGGGCGGCATCCCCTTGCCGGACAACTGCGCGAGCAGTTCGGCCATCTTCGGCTCACCCTTGGTCCACACGGCATTGGCCAAGACCGCCACGGGGCGCCAGGTGGCGTTTGCCGGCAGTACCCCCTTAGCGTTCGGCACTGCGGCCGTCCATTCCCACGCGCGATTGGTCGCCAGCGTCGTGTCCTTCCCCTTGGCGTCGCGGAGATAGGCCTGCAACCAGACCGCCGCGGCATTCGGCGCACTCCCCCCATTCCGTCCCACGAGCAGGAATTCGTTTTCGCCCGCGTGGAGATAGGAGGTCAGGTCGAAGCCCTGGGGTGTCTGCCAATCGTCGCCTTTGGAGGCCGTTTTTCCGTTCACGAACAGTTCGTAACTGTTATCGCACGACACGACACAACCCGCTTTGGCCAAGGACTCGGGGACCTGGAAGCGCAAGCGGAAGACGCGGGTCTCACCAACCGGGGGCAGTTCGCCCTTGGCCTTATCGTTCGACCAGAGTGGTTGCGCCTGCCAGGCCAAAGCGGACTGGCCCGCTGCGGCCCGCGCGACGCCAGCATCCACCTTCACCGGCACCGTGCCCGTCAGCCGCCACAGCGCATCGACGAACTGTTCGGCCGTCAGCCGTTTGGCCCGCGGGCCGCGATACACGTAGCCCTTATCGTCCGCGGTCCGGGACAGGGTCTCCGCCTGCGACTGGTAGGCCTGCGAAGTCGCGATGAATTCCAACACGGCCTTCAGGTCGTACTTCGACTCCACCAGGCGATTCGCGAGAACATCCAGAAGGTCCTGATTCCAAGGCGCGGTCTGCATCGCGTCGACCGGATGGACGACGCCCCGCCCCATGAGGCGATGCCACAAGCGGTTGACAATCGTCCGCTGTAAACGGCCGTTGTCCGGATGCGTCATTAAAGCCGCCAATTGCTGCAAGCGCTCGGCGCGGGGCTTGGTCGGGTCGATTTGGCCAAGTTCGGGAAAGGGCCAAGCGGCGACGGCTTGCTTGCCGGTGGGGATGTCGCAACGGACGAGCTCCAACGGCTGATTGGAAGTAATGGCGGCCAAACCATAGGCATCGCGGAGCTTCCAGCGATCAATGAAGCTATCGTGGCAAGACGCGCACTTCATGTTAATCCCCAAGAAGGTCTGCGAAACGCTCTGGGCAAACTGGAGTTCGGGGCGAGCTCCCGCACTCACGCTACCGCGCCAGATAATCCCCTTCCCGAAACCCTCGCTGCCGGGCGTGGGCGCAATCAGTTCACGGACGAAGACATCGTAAGGCTTGTTCTCATGGAGCGAGGCGTACAACCAACCCGTGATTTGCTTGCGGCCACCGTCGATATACCCCGTCCCGACGTAGTCATTGCGTAAGAGGTCATTCCAGAAGGCCATCCAGTGGTCGGCGTAATCCACCTCTCGGGAGAGCAAGGCCTTCACTAACTTCGGGCGCTTATCCGGCGCCCGGTCCGCCACAAAGGCCGCGGTCTCGGCGGCCGTGGGCAGGAGGCCGACGAGGTCGAGTTGCACCCGCCGCAGAAAGGTGGCGTCATCCGCGACGGGCGGGCGGACGAGTTGTTTTTCCTTCACCCACGCGTCGAGGACCCGGTCAATCGGGTGCTCCCGGCCATCCTGCGCGGACGGCAGCACGGGCGTGCGCGGCTTGAGCAACGGCTCGTAGGCAGGTTGTTTGAAAGCGAACCCCTCAGTCCACCCCGCACCTTCCGCGATCCAAGCCTTTAACTTGGCAATCTCCACCGCACTGAGTCCCGGCCCCTTGGGCGGCATCCGCACGTCTGGGTCAGCACTGGCCACGAGTTCGAGTAATTTACTTTTGGCAACGTCGGACGGCACCACCACGACCCCATTCTCGCTTCCTTCCAGCAAGGTAATCCGGGTATTCATCGAGAAGCTGCCCTTGCGCTTATCGCCGGTGTGACACTCGCCGCAATGCTTACGGAGGAGCGGCACGATTTCGTGATCAAAATCGACCGCCGCTCGCAACGGGGCAACGGCAAGAAAAAGGACGAGGACCAGGGGGCTCCGCATGCCCGCAAACTAGGGGGTCAGTGGCGCTTATCAAGCCGTTGCACGAGTTCGGACGGATTTGCCTTCCGTCTGTTTCAAGAATGGTCAGGCTAGCGCTATGAAACTCCGCCCCACCCTACTCGTCTGCCTGCTCTGCGGCCTGTTCGCCTGGGCCGTCGCCGCGGACACCAAGACCGAGACCAAGCCTGAAACCAAGCCGGCCGCCCCGAAGATTGCGCCGCCCGCCATTCCCGTCTGCCCTAAGTGCAAAAAGGAGATGGAGTTTGAGGGTTACGAGATGCTCGAGGACAACGGCGGTGGCATCTACAAGATTTTCGTCTGCAAGGCCTGCAAAACGACCGACAAGCGGAAGCGCGACTGAGCCCTGCTTTCTAGGCCAAGCAAAAGGGCGCCCACCGGGCGCCCTTTTCGTGGGTACGCTTTCGGCTTAGCGGGCAAAGACGATGCAGCAGGCGGAGCCGGCTACGACCGCTTGCTTGGTATCCGTCAGCTTTCCCGTCGCGGGGTCCACACGGTAGGCGTTAATCGTACTGGACTTCTGGCCGGCGCAGACGAGCCATTGGCCGTCATGGCTGAGACCGAAGCCACGCGGCACCGCCGGGACGTCCAGCAAGTGCTGAATGAGCGCGAGTTTACCGTCGGCACCGATGGCGTACACGGCGAGGGAGTTATGGCCGCGGTTGGAAACATAGAGCGCCTTCCCATTCGGGAGGCAGAAGATCTCCGCCGTCGAAGCACCCTTCGCGGAGGCACCTTCGGGTAACGTCGGCAGGACCTGCACTTCCTTCAAGGCACCCGTAGCGGCATCCACGGTCAAGGTGCTCACCGTCAGCAGCATCTCGTTACAGACATAGGCGAAGCCACCCTTGGGATGGAAGGCGAGGTGACGGGGGCCAGAACCTGGGGCGACCCGGCCAGATTTAGGCTCAGTCGGAGTCAGCGTGCCCTTGGTCGCATCAAAGCGATAGATAAAGACATCATCCGTGCCGAGGTCGGGCACGTAAACGAAACGGTTGGCGGCATCGGGATAAATACCGTGAGCATGCGGACCGGCTTGGCGGCCTTTATTGGGCCCGGTGCCTTCGTGCTGAAAGAAACTGCTGGCGGCGCCGATGGAGCCGTCCGCTTGCAGTGGCAAGCAAGCGACCGAGCCTGAACCGTAATTCGCGGCGAAGAGATACTTGCCCGTCTGGTCAACCGAGACGTGCGTGGCGCCCTTCCCCTTCGTGTCCTGACCGTTGAGGAACGTGGCCTTGCCGTCGGCTAGGCGGTAAGCGGCAACGCCGCCACCCGCGACTTCAGCGGTCGCGTACAGGACCTTACCATCGTGGCTCAAGGCCAAGTAGGAAGGGCCTTTAGCGTCAGCGATGACGACGGGGGTCGAAAGCTTACCCGACTCGGCGTCGATGGTGCCGCGAAGGATGCCCTTGGATTCGGCGCCGGAGGTGCCGATGTAGTAGGTCAAATCAACAGCGAAGACGGGGGCAGACATGAGAGCGAGGAGGGGGAGGAGCGGGCGCATGGGGATAAAGATAGGAGGTCGAGAGTGAGTAATAGTTCCAACCAAAATCTCAACGGCCGTCCCACCAGCCATCGAGTTGCGTGGTGAGACGCTTCACGTCAGCGGGACGTTCGGCGGCGAGATCGCGGAGTTCGTAAGGATCCGCCTTAACGTCAAAGAGGCGCGGCGGCTCCGTGGCGTCGGTGGAGCCATTCGCTGTTTCGCCTGTTTTAAGCCCACTCGAGACGATGAGTTTGAGGTCGCCCGCGACCAACCAGCGATAACGCAGACTGGCGGCAGGACGTCCGAGCTCGCGAATATCGTGGGTCGAGTTCTGGCCCGCGACAAACGGACGGGCGCGCAGAGCCGCATCGTCCAGCAGGTCGAGTCCGTCGCCATCGGTCGGCACGCGCGCCCCTGCGAGCTTGAGCAGCGTTGGCATAAGGTCGACGGCACTGGCGGGTGCGTCGACGACGGTCGGCTTGATATGGCCTGGCCAGCTCACCAGGATGGGACTGCGAATGCCGCCATCAAAGGGCGACTGCTTCGAACGCGCAAAGTCCACCACGGGCTTATCCGTGCGCGGAATCCAGCCGTTGTCCGAGATATAGACGATGATTGTATCGCGGGTTAGCCCCTCCTTCTCGAGGTGGGCACGAACTTCCCCGATGGTCTCATCGAACCATTCGACCATCGCATGATAGCGGGCGGCCTGCGGGGTCGGGGAACGGTCGCGATACTTGGCGAGCAAACGCTCTGGCGGCGTGTGCGGGTCGTGCGGCATCATCGGTGCGTACCAAGCGAAGAACGGCTTCCCGTCTTTTTTCGCCCGCGTGATGAACTCCGTGAGCGGCGCCAAAGTCTTACGGCCAATGTCGAGGCCGACGTCGCCATGCCGGCCGCCCTTGGTCATCCCCTCGGTGAACCCACCCGTCGTGTAGTCGCCCATCCACCACTTACCAGTCTGCATACTGACGTAGCCCTGCTCACCCAAGAGGCGCGGCAGATGCGGGGACTGCTGGAAAAGTTTAATCATCTGGGCGCGGCCTTCGAGAAACGCGGGGCTTTTCTGCCGAGCCGCTGGAGTCACGGAGGCGGGCACAAGCGGGTCGTTACCCGTGATGCCGTGGCGATGGACATGCCGGCCCGTCAAGAGGGAGGCGAGGCTCGGACCACACAGCGAATTTGTGTTGTAGCCGCGCGGGAAGACGCGCGACTCGGCCGCGAGCTTATCTAAGTTGGGAGTGTTGACCGCCTTCGAGCCCATGAACCCGTAATCAAACCATGCATGATCGTCCGAAATAATCATGACAATATTCGGTGCCTTAGCGGGTGCCGCAGGCTCGGCGGCCCCCAGCGTCAGGACACCACAGAGAAAGAAGAGGAAGCGCATGGAAAGGGGTTACCAGATTTTGACGCGCTCTTTCGGGTCCAGCCACATGCCGTCACCCGGCTTCGTCCCGAAGGCCGCATGGAAGGAGTCCACGTTGCGCAGGACGACATTGATGCGCTGGGGCATCGGCGAGTGCGTATCGGACAGCAGGCGATTCCGGAGCGTCTCGGCCCGGATGTTGCCAGCGAAGGCGAAGGCGTGCGCGAGGAAGAAGCGCTGCAGTGGGGTCTGCCCCGCAATCAGCCGGCCTGAGCGATAGGCTTCGGTCGTCCGGAAAGCGTCGAGGGCGATCTCCACGCCACCGATGTCAGCGATATTCTCGCCCAAGGTGAGCTTCCCGTTCACGCGGATGCCTGGCAACGGCTCTTCCTTGTCATACTGGGCGACGATTAAGTCGCAACGGTCGCGGAAGCCTTTCTCGGTCGGCGGGGACCAGCCTTGTTCCAGCCGGCCCGTCGGACCGAAGCGGCGACCCGAGTCATCAAATCCATGGGTGAGCTCATGGCCGATCGTACACGCGATGAAGCCATAGAGGACCGCGTCGTCGAGTAATTCACCGTCATACGTCGGCACGGCAAGGATGGCGGCGGGCATGACGATTTCATTATTCATCGGACTATAGTAGGCGTTCACCGTGTAGGGACGCATGCCCCACTCCTCGCGTTCTGGCGCCCCACCCACGCGGGCGAAAGTGCGGGCCCGCGACCACTTGCTGACGTTGACCAAGTTCTGGGCGAGGCCCTCGGCCCGGATTTCCACGCCTTCATAGCCGCGGAATTTATCGGGGTAGCCCACCCGCAGTTTGATGGCGGCGAGCTTACGTAAGGCCCAAGCCTGCGTGTCCGCATCCATCCATTCGAGTTTCCGGATGCGGGCCGCAAAGGCGGTGCGGACGTTCTCACAAACCAGCCGGAAACGCTCGCGCTGCGCCGGCGAAAAACGCCGGGCCACATATTCCTTCCCCATCAAGTCACCCAAGGCACTATCCTGGATCTTCAGGGCGCGCTCCTCGAGGCTACGTTGCTGCTTGGCCCCCGTCAGGACGACCCCTTCGAATTCAAAGGCGGCGCTCGCCGTGGTCGCATTGAGCACGGAAGCATACCCCGAGATAGCCTGGAACCGGAGATAGTCACGGACGGCTTCCGCGGGCGTCTCAGCCAAGATGCGGGCGAGGGCTTTCAGGAAGTCCGGTTGTCCGACGATGACACGGCTGACCGCGGGGGCGCCGGCGCGGCGGGTGGCGGCTTCCCAGCGCAGCCCCGGGGTGAGGGCGTCAATCTCCACCCAAGTCATCGGGTGGTAATGCGCATCGGGGTTACGCAACTTCACCATCGGCAACGACACTTCGGCGAGCTTAACTTCAAAAGCGAGGACCGCGGCACCGGCCCGCTGGGCTCGTGCCGCGTCGTAGCCGAGGAAACCCAACATCTTCGCGACGTGGGCGGGGAAAGCGTCGCGCACACGCTTGGTGGCAGGCTCGTCGCTAAAATAGAAGGCTCGCTCCGGCAGGGAGAGCCCCGACTGCCAGAGATGCAGGGCGACCTTGGTCTCGTCTTTCTTGTCCTGCGAAGCAAAGACGCCGAGGAAGGAGCCCGTGCCTTCGGCGTAAAGATCCGCGGAGGAATCCAGCAAGTCCTGCGGGGTCTGCGCGGCGTCGAGCTTCGCCAACACGGCGCGCAAGCCTACGGGCAAGGCGGCGGTACCAGACTCGAAGCCGAGGGCGGAACGCCAGAAGTCAGCGAGCCGGCGCTGGTCTCCGTTGGCGTCTTTTTTCACCAACAGGTCGGCGTTGATTGCCAGCAGGTCCTTCTTGATGAGGTCATCCTGCCAAGCGAAGGAATTATAAACCGCCCGGTCGGCCGGGATGGGGTGCGCCTGATTCCAACGACCGTTCGCATGCAGCCAAAAATCCTGGGTGGGCGGGACGGCAGCATCGCGGTTCGACTCGACAAGGTCAGCCTGAGCCAAGGCGGTGGCCAACAACAGGGCCAAGCAGGGGGTACGCAGCATGCCGACCAGTCAATCCACCCGCCGACCCTGCGGAACCCTTTTTTTTGGAAATCGCTGACACCCCCTTGCGGGCCAAAGCTCACCGGGTATATTCTCGGTCTAGCGTCAGACCAGCCTCGGGGTGTCCGTCCCAGATCAACCGACGCCGGGGGTCCTGAAAGTATAATACGATTTTATTTACCTGATTGTCAGTTACTTAGGGAAACCCGTCCCGGAAAAGACCCTTTTTGAGCCCCTTATATAGAGGCCTAACACTTTTTTTATGATCACGCTCATCCCCACCGCCACGCCCGTTACCCCGACCACCCTCGACCGCTTGCCCACCGAGCAGGTCCTCCTCCGCGCCCCGAGTGACTCCCTCGTGGAGTCGCCGGACGCCTTTGAGGCCAGCGAGGCCATCGAAATCTCGGGCTACCAAGCTTACCTCCAACAAGCCGGCCAGCACAAAATCCTGACGGCGGAGGAAGAGCTCCGCTTGGCCGAGCGCATTCAGGCTGGTCGCCTCGCCGATGGCCGGTTCACCCCCGCGGCCTTGCAGGCCCGCGACGAGCTCATTCGGCATAACCTCAAGTTCGCCGTCTACTGTGCCAGCAAATATGCGCACACCCTGGAGGAGCGCGAAGAACTCACCAGTGCGGCCAACCATGGCCTCGTCATTGCGGCGGAACGCTTCCTCGCGGAGAAGCAGGTGCGTTTTAATACTTACGCCAGCTGGGCCATCTATAGTTTGATCATGGCTGAAATCGGCCGCCGCCGCGTGGTCGACCTCCCCCGCAACATCCGCGAAGCCCTCAAGGTCTTGCGCCGGACGGAGGCGAGTCTCCTGCAGGCCACGGGGCGCGAGGCTACCGATGCCGAACTCGCCGAAGCCATGCAAGAAGCCGAACATAAGGTGGCGTCTTTACGCCGCCTCTCGCAAAGCAACGTCTCGCTCGATGCCCCCGTGAGCGAAGACGGCGACACGACCCTCGGCGAAACCCTCCACGACGACGAGGCCACGGGCACAGCCGACCAAGCGGCCTTGCGACTCGACGCGGAACTCATCCGCGAACACTTGCGCACCCTGAACGATCGCGAAGCCCTCATCATCGAACTCCGCACGGGACTCCGCGACGGCGCCGAATGGACGCTCGATGAAGTGGGCGGACGCCTCAACGTCAGCCGGGAGCGCGTGCGTCAGCTCGAAGAACGGGCCTACCGTAAACTGCGGGCACTGCTAACCCCGGCGACGGCGAACGCCAACTGAGCACTCTCGCCCGCCCCCGCCGTTCGCTTACGCCTCTGGTGCGTTGGGCTAATACCCTGCGAGGCGTTCCAAAACGCGGAGGCTGACCTTGTCCTCCCCTCCCCAGCGGGTAGGCTAGCCCCATGAAGATGCCCATCCGTTTGCGCCGGCAGCTCTTCCTCGGGCTCGGCCTGCTGATGCTGACGGCGGTGGCTCGCAGTCAAGAAGCCGAACCTTTTGAGGACCCGCCGATTAACTATTCGGCCACGAAGCCAACCGATCGGGCGGCAAAATTGAACGCCGCCTTCCAGCAGCAAGCCGATGAAATCCGCGGCTGGCCCGCGCGCCGCCGCCTGCGTTGGCTCCTGGAACAACTCGACGTCCCGATCGACTCGCAGATTCTTGTTTTCAGCAAGACCAGCCATCAACGGGCCCTCATCGGTCCGAAGAACCCCCGCGTCCTCTATTTTTCCGACGAAGCCTATGTCGGCTGGGTCCCAGGTGGCGCGATGGAAGTGACCCTCTTTGACCCCGTCCTGGGGGCCACCTTCTACCTACTCGACGCCCAAGAGGACGGCGCCAAGCCACTCCTGCAGCGCGACAACCAATGCCTCTCATGCCACAAGAGCTATGAACGGACGCCGAGCTTACGGGCCCGCTCCATCATGCCCGACGCCGAAGGCGAACCGTTGAGCGGATCCAGCATCTCCAATATCGAGCCCGACACTCCCTATGCTGACCGCTGGGGCGGCTGGTATGTCACGGGGGCGACCAGCCCCTTCCGTCATCGTGGCAATACTGTCGGTAAAACCGAAGATGACTTCCGCACGGCCGCCGGCAAAGGGGGCGTCACGTTACAGTCGCTGAAAGATTACTTCGACGTCGGTCGCTACCCGAAGCCCACGAGCGACATCGTCGCACTCAGTATCCACGACCACCAAGTTTACGTCCATAACGTCATCGCCGCCGCCAACCAGACCGCCCGGCTGTCGTTGGCCCGTTGGCCGGCCACGCGCGAGATCTTGCAGCTACCCGCTAACGCCCCGCTCGCTGGCTCGACACTGGTGTCGCTGACGAGCGAAGCCGATAAGGTCATCGCGGCCCTCTTGTGCCGAGAAGAGCCCGTCCTGCCGGGCGATGGCCTGCACGGCGATGGCGACTTCGAGAAAGCTTATGGAAAAGGTCGGCGCCCCGACCCGCAGGGGCGATCGCTCCGGGACCTCGACCTCCAGACGCGGCTTTTCCGCTACCGCTGTAGCCCGCTCATCTATAGCGAATCATTCCGAGGCTTCCCCCCGGAACTGCGCACCTTGGTCCTCACCCGCTTGGCGGCCATCCTCCGGGCCGAACAGCCCCCCGCGGACTATGCCTACCTGCCCGCCCCGGAACGCCACGCGATCGCCGAAATCCTCACCGCGACCCTGCCCGACCTGCCGCCCGCTTGGCACCAGAAGTAGTTTTTAATACTTCTTTTACACAAGGTCTACGAGAAGTCGCTTGTGGGGCTTCGAGCAAGGGGCCAAGATGGCCTGACGGATATGGCTACTTACCCCCTCCATCTCCAAGGTGGTCACTTGTTCGTCGAGATTAACAACCAACGTTGGCTCTTCGACACGGGCACAGCCCTCAGCTATGGCAGTACACCGAGCCTGACGCTCGCCGAACGTACGTTCCCCGTGAAGCCCATCATGACGGGCAAGCCCGGCAAACCGATCATCGGCGTCCCGAAACTCGTCCAGTTCCTAGGCGTCCCCTGCGCTGGCCTGCTCGGCATGGACATCATCAGCGAATTTGATTGGACGCTCAACGCCGCGAAGCGCACTTGCACGGCCACCACGGAAGCCACGCCGATTCGGGACCGGAGTTTCCCGCTCAAGGCCGAGAACGGCCAGCTCAGCGCTCAGGTCGGCGTTCGCGATCGCGAGTATCGCCTCCGCCTAGACACCGGTTTCAATCTGACTTTCCTGGAGCACCCGGTCATCGAGAATTTTCCTTCCGCGGGCAAAGGCCGCGACTTCCACGTCTATTTCCTGGGGGGCTGGTTCCAGACCGATTCTTTCCACGTACCGATGAAGCTCGGGGCGGAGTTTGCGGCGGACAACCTCCGGACGGGCCGCCTCCCGGCGAGCCTCCGGAAAGAAATCCTGCCAGAAGGCTTTGACGGGATTATTGGGGCCGAGTTCTTCTCGCGGCACTACCTCGCCTTCGCCCCGCGCCGCCAACTCATCGCCTTCCTGACCTCTGGCGAATAGGCACGCAAAAGGCCGACCCACGGGGGTCGGCCTGCGTGACCAACGTGGTCGCAAGGCTTACTTCGCGAGCTCGGCGAGCTTCTCGCGGATCGCGTCCGCTTCAATTTGGTAGCCGGCCGCGGTCAGGTGGAGACGGTCCTTCATGATCTCCACATTGAGCGTGCCGTCGGCCGTCAGGAACTTGGCACCGATATCGAAGAAGTGGACCTTCTTGCCGTCATGGAACTTGGCGATGAGTTCATTGACGGCCTTGTTCTTGGCGCGACCGGGATTGGCCTTGGGGTCCTCCTTTTCGCCGCGCGGGAAAATCGCGAGCA
Source organism: uncultured Opitutia bacterium (assembly GCA_903925205.1). Taxonomy (GTDB): domain Bacteria; phylum Verrucomicrobiota; class Verrucomicrobiia; order Opitutales; family UBA953; genus UBA953. Next base: position 17,806 of record CAIYEN010000094.1, read on the forward strand.
GCAGAACCTTGGTGTCAGGCGTACGCTTATGGATCGCGTCGATGATGTTCTTAATGCCCGCGGCAATCTGTTCGACCGAGTTCTCGCCGACGCCGCTGTTGTTCGTGCCGATCATGAGGACGACGACCTTCGGCTTGATGCCTTCGAATTCGCCGTTCTCGACGCGCCACAGGACGTGCTGGGTGCGGTCGCCACCGATGCCGAAGTTAGCGGCCTTATACTGAGCATATTCTTTTTCGAAGAGGGCCTTCTGGCCGTTCCAGCCGGCGGTGATGGAGTCGCCAAGGAACACGACCTGGGCTTCGCCCTTCTTGGCGATTTCCACGAAGGACTCGTGCTGCTTCTGGAAGCCCGCATTCATCTTGCCGTCGCCACCGACTTTCGGGGCGGAGACATCGGCTGGCTGGGCGGGAACCTTGGGGGCGGCGGCCTTGACGGCGACCTTGGACGCGTCGGCGGCAGGCTTCTTGGCCTCATCGGCACCATGAAGGGAAACCTGGGCCAGCAAGGAGAGGCCCAAGAGAATGGAGAATTTGGATTTCATCGGGGGTATGGGGGGAGCCTTCATTTCGGACAGCGACCGCGGAGAGTCAACGGTGACCCGCAGGTGCATACTTGCTCCCCCACCCTAAAGGACGCTAGGTTGCGGAAATGAGCCAAAACCTGCGCTTCGTCACCCCCGCCAACGCCCTCAAGGAAGAATACAAAGGCCGGACCAATTACTGGCTCTGCCGCCCCGGCGTGACCGAAGCCAAGGGCCTACAGGTCTGCGAAGCCACGTTACCAGCAGGGGAAGGTCATAATTTCCACACCCACCCTGAGCTCGAAGAAATGATTTACGTACTCAAGGGCGAGGTCGAGCAGTGGGTCGAAAAAGAATGCCGCCTCCTGAAGGCCGGCGAAAGCGCGCACATTCCCGCGGGGCTCGTCCATGCGACCTTCAATCGTTCGCAGGCCGACGCCACCATTCTGGCCATCCTTTCGCCCGGCGACAGCCAAGGCCCCTTCATGGTCGACGTCAGCGACCAGGAACCCTGGAAGAGCCTGCGATCGCGCTGAACTACTTCAGTTCACGGACGCGGACGCCGCGATACCAGACGCGCTTGGCTTCGTCCTGGAATCCAATGTGCCCATCCACCGGGCGATCCTTCATAGGGGAGTCATCGAGTTTAAGCACGATGATGCGCTGGCCGTTAAAATCGACGTGGACCAAGCGATCCTTGAGCGTGAGCGTGTAACGATTCCACTCGCCGGCGGCCTTCACCATATTCTTGGCGGGCGCCATGGCCTTGATGATGCCACCGCAGTCGTGGTTGCCAGGCGTGGCTAAGCCGTAGGTATCAAGGACCTGGAGCTCAATGCCCTTATCCACGGGATTGAGCGGGTCGGCGACACAGAAGAAGACGCCCGAGTTACCGGTGGGCTCGATCTTGAATTCGAGGTCGAGGACGAAGTCACGGTACTTCTTTTCAGTGAAGATGTAGGCGTCGAAACGCTTCCAGCCGGTTTCGCCCGCGCGGGGCTTCAAGGTCACGGTTCCGTCCGTATCGTAGACCCAGTTGCCCTTGGTCTTCCAACCCGTGAGGTCCTTCCCATTAAATAAAGGGGTAAAGCCAGGCTCGTCCGCCGCGGGGTGCGACACGGCAATCGCGGGGGCCGAAACAGGATAAGGGTCCTTCGCCGGGGCGGCGCTGAGGACGGCGGCGAGGCCGCCTAAGTAGAGGAGATTTTTCATGTTAGAGAGTCAGTAAGGCGGTCGGACAAATCTGGGCGTCCAGCCGCTCCGTCAAGGCCGTGCGAATGACGGCTTCCGTGCGGGGGACCTTGCCTTGAAAAACCTGTTGGCCGTTGACCGTAACGACCACAGGCTCGTCCAAGTTAAGCAGCGCATCGTTGAGGCGGAGCGTCCAGCCTTTCGGGATATCGCCGGTGAGCGCGACGGCCTGGCCCTTGACCGTCGCGACAATCTTCTGGCCAGGCTTAGCGGCGGCCGCCGGCACTTGGAGCCAATAGAATTTATCGTGCGGCACGCCGGTCTGCACCCAGACGACTTGCTGCGGCCACGCTTGGCGCGTGAACTTCGCCATCCACGGTAAAGCCTCCGCATCCTTGAGGCCCATCCAGTGCGGCAAGCCTTCGTAGACGCGGCCCAGATGCACGTAACCCTCGGGGTCTTCCTTCTGCAGACGGTCGAATTCAGCAATCTTCTCCGCGACCACCTGATTGCGATTATAGGCGGCATCCGCCCCGCCAACGAACATCGCAAAGGGTAAGTTGCGCACGCCGAGTGTGTTCACGCCATTGGGATGGCCCGCCATCATCGCGGCGGCCGCAAAGCGGTCGGGCATCCGCGGGGCCAATTGCCAGACGCCATCGCCACCGGCCGAGTATCCCAGCAAATAGACCTTGGTCGGATTCACGCCACGCACGGCCACAAAGTCGTCGATCAAGCGGGCGAAGAGTGGGTCGATGTGGCCTTCATGCCAAAGGTTCCAGGTATTGGTCGGAGCGCGGGGTGCGACGACGATGCCTTCCGCTGGGGCATAGAGCCGAATCTGATTTTTCCACTGCTGGTCATTCACCGCGGCCGGGGCACCCCCGCCGCCATGCATGGAAATCCACAGGCTGCGCTGCCCTTCGGGCGCGAGGTTAAATTCCTTCTCCAGCCAACGCAGGGACTTGTCTCCCAACGGGATTTCCTTCCCCGCGACCTCGCCGGCACGCTCCTGCTTCAAGGCCGCTGTCCGTTCGGCCGCCACGGCGGCCACGAAGGCCTCCGCTTGCGAGCGAGTGAGGCCTTCGGCGGCAGGCAGCGCTACGCTGGCCAGGCAAAGCAGCAGCACGTGGGGCAACAGACGACGCATGCAACTACGTTGGCGGGGGAGCCTCGGCGTGGCGAGCCATCTTCGGCATCGACCACCTCAATGTCATACCATTTATATGACAGCATCATGGTCCGCCCCGCCCTGCTTAGCCTACTCCTCCTGCTGTCCGCCTGCCAGACCGCCCCGCCGCATCCCGCCAACCTCGTCGTGGAAGGCGTGCCCGCCATCACCCCCGAACTTAAGGCCGAACTCGAGCCCTACGCCAATCTCGGCGGCGCTGGCTTCCGCGGTTGGGCGACCACTAAACGTGCTATCTTGGTAACGACGCGCATCGGCGATGCCACGCACTTGCATGCAATGGGCGCACCCTTGGCCAAACGTACCCCCCTCACCCGCGGCCTGGACACGATCCGCAGCGGGACGTTCCAGCCCAAAGGCACGCTACTGTTATATTCGGTCGACAAAGGCGGGGATGAAAATTTCCAGCTCTGGCTCACGGACGCCGCACAGCCCGAACTCGCCCCGATGCGCCTGACGGATGGAAAATCACGTAATACCGAGGCACTCTGGTCGAAGGACGGGACCCTGATTGCCTACAGTTCCAACCGCCGCAACGGCAAGGATAGCGACATCCTCCTTGCCGATGTGCGCCAACGCGGCGAGCCGCGCGAACTCGTCCGGCTCGATGCGGGCGGCTGGGCCCCCGTTGACTGGACCGCCGACGGTAAATTCCTCCTCGTTCGGCAGAGCCTCGGTAACGCCGCCTCACGGCTGTGGACCGTTGAAGTCGCCACCGGTAAACGCACCCAAGTCAGCCCCAAGGGCATCAGCTGCCTCTATCAGCAGGCGGTCTTCGCGGAAGGCGATCAGGCGATCTACGCCCTGACCAACCACGGCTCCGACTTCCTCTCCGTCATGCGCCTCGAAGTCGCCACCGGCAAACTCACCCTCTTAGTCCCTGAGCCTAAGTGGGACGCCGAAGAACTCGCCGTGTCATCCGACGGCAAGCGCCTCGCTTTCGCCGTCAACGTGGAAGGCTTCTCGCAGTTGCGATGCTGGAACCTAGAGACCGGCAAGGAGCTCACCCTCCCCGCCCTCAAGCCTGGCGTCCTCAGCAACCTCGCGTGGCGTGCTGATAGCCACGAGCTCGGGTTCACCTTGAACAGCGAAGACTCCGCGAGCGATGCCTGGTCGCTGGACCTCACCGCGCAAGCGCTCACCCGCTGGACCAATCGCACGACCAAACCCAAGAAGGAGATTCCGGTGACGCAGCCCGAAGTCGTCCGCACGCCGAGCTTCGACGGACTCAGCATTCCCGCTTTGGTCTACTACCCTGACGCTAAGAAATTCCCCGGGAAGCGCCCCGTACTCATGTTCTTCCACGGCGGCCCCGAAGGGCAATCGCGCCCTGGCTACCGTGGGAACGCCCTCTATTACCTCAACGAACTCGGCGTGGCCCTGGTCTATCCGAATATCCGCGGCTCGACGGGGTACGGCCGCACCTACTTAAGCCTGGACGACACCGTGAAGCGGGCGGATGCAGTTAAAGACGTCGGGGCCGTCCTGGATTGGGTCGCGAAGTCGGACCGCCTCGATGCCACGCGGGTCGCGGTCTACGGCGGTAGCTATGGCGGCTTCATGAGCCTCGCCTGCCTGACGAATTACCCCGAGCGCTTCCGTTGCGGCATCGACAACGTCGGGATTGCCAACTTCGTGACGTTCCTCCGCGACACGTCGGATTATCGTCGGGCCAACCGCCGACTCGAATACGGCGATGAACGCAAACCCGAGGTGCGTGCCTTCCTCGAGGGCATCTCGCCCGCGAACCACGCCGACCGGATCCGCTCGCCGTTATTCATCATCCAAGGCCGCAATGACCCACGCGTCCCCTACACGGAGGCGGAACGCATGCGCGACGCCATCCGAACGCAAGGAGGGCGCGTTTGGTTCCTCATGGCCAACGACGAAGGCCATGGCTTCGCCAAGAAATCCAACGTCGACTTCCAGTTCCAAGCCACGGTCCTCTTCCTGAAAGAAAACCTGCTCAACTAAGCACGCCGCTTAGGCGTGGTCGTCGTGGCGCTGCATCTTCTCGCCCCAGGCGAAGAGGATCATGGAAAGCAGGAATACGCCATGGATAATGGCCTGCCAAAGAATGACCTTCTCGTGGTTGGCCGTCATTGGCTTGTCGGCAGAAGCCGCCGAAGTGATGTCGATGAAGCTCTTCAGCAGATGGATGGCCGAGATGCTCGCCAGGCTACCGGCGAGCTTCACCTTCAGCGTATTGGCATTAATGTGGTCGAGCCAATCGGGGCGGTCGCCATTATCGCCGAAGTCGATGCGGCTGACAAATGTCACGTAACCGCCGACCACGACCATGTTCACGAGGTTGGCGACCATGGAGATA
>CAIYEN010000095.1 GCA_903925205.1 uncultured Opitutia bacterium
GACTGCGTTGAGGGCTGAATGGAGGACTGAATGGAAGAGGCGATGGCTGCATTGATGACAGAGGGCTGAATCGAGGGCAGAATAGATTAGCCCGCCACCCGCCACCCGGGGCCGCCACCCGCCACCCGAAACTTTCCTACCCAAAACAAAGAGACCGGGTACCTTTCGGTCCCGGCCCCCCTTCAGGTTCCCCGTGTCCACGTGTCACCTTGCCCACGTGCCCCCTTGCGTCCTGCAGCCGCGCTTACTTCTTCTGGAAGAAGCCGTTCTCCTTATCTCCGCCGCTGAGGACGTAGGCCACGAGGTCGAGGATCTCTTCCTGCGTGAGCATGCTCAGGAGCATGGGCGGCATGGGCGAAATGGTGCTCAACTCGATGCTCTTCACGTCCTTGCGGTCGACGGCGACCTGCTGGATGGGGTCAGAGGAATCGGTGTTGATGCTGACGCGGTCGCCGTTGAGGTTCACGACGACGCCAGTGAGTACCGTCCCGTCGTTCTTGGTGACCACGATCGGGATGAACTGCTCGTTGAGCACCTTGCTCGGATTGATGATCTGGTCGAGGAAGTCGTGCGGGCTGTAACGGCCGCCGGCGCCGCTGAGGTCCGGGCCGGTCATGCCGCCGGCGTTGCCGAAGCGGTGGCAGGTGAAGCAGGCGGCGGCGCTGAAGACCTTGCGGCCTTGAGCGTAGTCGCGGTTCTTCATGCCGGTGCTGGCGGCGGCGCTGAGTTCTTCGAGCGTCCAATTCTTGGGCGTGCGGCCGGCGAACATGGCGCCGACGTTCTCGATGGCAGACTTGGGCTCAGGCTTGCGGCTGATGAGTTCGGCGAGCGACGTCTTCTCGGCGTCGGTGAAGGTCGCGAGGGAGTCGTTACGGATGAATTCGTTGAACTTGGCGAAGCTGGATCCGCCGCGGTAGTTCGCGGCCTTGAGGAACCACTCGAGCTGCTGCTTACGCAGTTCCGGCGTCCAGCCGGCCTTGAGGTTGCGCAGGCTACGGGCGTATTCCATCTGGGGTTCCTGGCTTTCGGCGTTGTTGATCAGGGCGATGCCCTTGGCGGCCGCGGACGGAGCCTGGAGGGCGACGAGCGTTTCGCAGAGTTCCCAGTTGAGCTCGAAGTTGTCGGCCGGGAAGGCCGGGTCGAATTTGGCGATGAGCGCCTGCACGGTCGCGTCGGCGGGCTTGCCGTAGCGGTTGAGGACGATCCCGGTGACGCGGACGAGCGCGAGGCGCTGGTCGTTGTTCAGGCTATTCCAGTCGGCCTTGAGGATGCCGTCGAGGAGCTCGGCGCCGAGCTTGGCGTCGACGACGATCTCACCGGCGCGATGGAATGGGCAGATGCCGCCGACCTGCGCGAGGGCAAGCAGGGCTTCGTTACGGGCGAAGGCATCCGTCTCGGCCAGGGCCTTGTCTTTCCACTCGGAGACAGGTTGGTGGGTGATGGCGACACGGGCGGCCCAGCGGATGAAGCGGTCAGGGCTGCGGAGGTGCGGCCAGGCGAACGCGACGGCCTTGGGGTCCTTGCGGCCGTGGAAGGCTTCGAGCTGATGGCGCAGGTCGCGCTCGGCGGAGGGTTTGGCTGCTGTGCTGATCGGAGCGGTGCTTTCCTTGCCGACGTAGGTCACGCGGTAGAGGCCCGACTGGACCTTGCGGCCGCCGATGGCGAAGTACATCGCGCCATCTTTCGGGTGGATGATCGCATCGGTGACGGGCAGGGGGCCTCCGCTGATGAAGTCGGTCTTGGTGCCGGCGTAGCTGGCACCCTTGGCCTTGAGGTCGATGGCGTAGATCTTACCCCAGCTCCAATCGAGGATGAAGAGCGATTCCTGGAACTTGGCGGGGAACTTGGCGCCGTAGCCGAAGGTCACGCCGGTGGGCGAGCCGGGGCCGATGTTGATCGCGGCCGGGAGGTTGTCGGCGTAGAACTCGGGGCGCTTGCCGGCGCCGTTGCGCCAGCCGAACTCGGAGCCGCTGACGACGTGGTTCACGCGGGTCGGACGGTACCACGGGGTGTTGAAGTCGTATTCCATGTCGGCGTCGTACGTGAACAGCTCGCCGTCATGATTGAACGCGGCGTCGTAGATGTTGCGGAAGCCGGTGGCGAAGAGGTTGAAGTCCTTGCCGTCCGGGGAGACGCGGTAGATGCAGCCGCCCGGTCCCATCACGTCGCGCATGAAGCCGCGGCCGTCAGGCATGCGCGGAAGCACGTGGTCTTCGCCCCAGACCTTGGGGACGACGGAGTCGCCCGAGATGGCGGTCATCTTGGCGCCGTTGCCGGAGATGAGGTAGATCGATTCGCCGTCCGGCGCGGGCACGATGGCGTGCACGCCGTGGTCGCCGTTGGAGACGATCTCGCGGAGGAGTTCGACCTTATCGAGCTGGTCGTCGCCCTTGGAGGAGGAGACGCGGTAGAGTCCGCAAGGAATCTTATGTTCGTAGTCGTTGACGCCGCAGTAAAGGGCGCCCTTGAACCAGACCATGCCGTTGATGCCGCGGATCTCGGCGGCGACTTTCTGCACGTCGGCGGCCTTCAGCGGTTCACCGGGAGCCGGAGCGTTGAA
>CAIYEN010000096.1 GCA_903925205.1 uncultured Opitutia bacterium
CTTCGAAGGCCAACAACTCGTCGCCGCTTCGAAGCACTTCGATAAGCTCATCGTCCAAGCCGGTACGCAAAGCCGCTCGGGGCAAGGCATCCGCGCTGCCATCAAAGACGTGCACGCGGGCGTGTACGGCAAAGTAAAAGTCGCTCGCGCCATCTGCTACAAGCGCCGCAAGTCCATCGGCCCGGCCAAGAAGAACGAAATCCCTTCGACCATCGACTACGATCTCTGGAACGGCCCCGCCGACATCCAGGAGTCCATCCGTGGCAACCAAAGCGACAAGAACGCTGAAACCACCAGTACCGGTTCCGTCCACTACGATTGGCATTGGTTCTGGAACTACGGCGGCGGCGACCTTTGCAACCAGGCGATCCACGAAATCGACATCGCCCGCTGGTTCCTCGGCACCCATGAAGTCGCCCCGGAAGTCATCTCCATCGGTGGTCGCTTTGGCTACGTCGACTGCGCCGAGACCCCGAACACCTTCCTCTCGATCCACAACTACGCGAACGCTCCCCTCATCACTGAAGTCCGCGGCCTGACCGCTGACGGCAAGATGGGCGGCCCGTCCGACAAGTTCGGCAAGTTTAAGAAGTCGCCAGAAATCGGTATCATCGTCGAGTGCGAGAACGCCACCATCGTGGTGCCGGACTACAACTCCGCGCAGGTCTACGACGCCAAGGGCGAGCAGGTTAAGTCGTACGGTAAGTCCGTCGACCAAGTTGACCTCACCGGCGGTGCCTCGGGCCACCACGCCAACTGGGTCGCCTGCATCCGCAAGGGTTCGGCCGAAGGCATCCACGCTCCCGTCCGCGAGTGCCACCTTTCCACCGCCCTCGTGCACTCCGCCAACATCTCCTTCCGCCTCGGTGCGAAGAAGAGCCCCGGTGAGATCGCCGAAGCCGTCAAGGCCAACGCGGGTCTGGCGGAAGCCTATGGCCGCATGAAGGACCACCTCGGCGTCAACGGCATCAACCTCGACGAATCCAAGGCTATCCTTGGTCTCCCGCTCACCCAGGACACCAAGAGCGAGCTCTTCACTGGTGCGAACGCCGACGCGGCCAATCGTGACCTCGTTGCGAAGCGCGAAGGCCGCGCGGGCTTCAAGATCCCGACCAAGTTCTAAGCTCCCACCATCGAGGCGGAGCGGTCGCAAGGCCGCTCCGCCTCACTCTTTTCTAACTAAACAACCATGCACAAGACCCTCCTCACCCTCGCCCTGCTACCGCTGGTAGCCGTGGCCGCCGAGCCGATCTTCAACGGCAAGGACCTCACTGGTTTCGCCAAAAAAGGCGGCGAAGCCACTTACGCCGTCAAGGACGGCATTCTCGTCGGCACGTCGACGTTGAACACGCCCAATACGTTCCTCGCTACGACGAAGGACTACGCAAACTTCGTCCTCGAGTACGACTTCCTCAACGACCCGCGCCTGAATTCGGGCGTGCAGTTCCGTAGCCATGCCTACGACAAGGAAACCTCCATCGTCGACGCCGCCGGCAAGACCATCAAGGTGCCCGCCGGCCGCGTGCACGGCTACCAAGCCGAAATCGATACCGACCCGAAGAACGTGCGCAAGCCTGACACCCAGGCCCGCATGTGGTCCGCTGGCCTCTACGAAGAAGGCCGGCGTGGCTGGATTGTCCCAGGTTTTGGCGGCGGTGACGCCCTCGCCTTCTCCAAGCAGGGTCGCGAAATCTCCAAGGTCGGCGAATGGAACCACGTGAAGGTGGAAGCCAACGGCAACCGCGTCCGCACCTGGCTTAACGGCGTGCAGCGCGTCGACGCCCGCGATGACGGCGACCTCACGGGCTTCATCGCCTTCCAGGTACACGGCATTGGCGGCGCCAAGGACAAAGCCGGCACCACCGTGCAGTGGAAGAACATCACGCTCACCGAAATCCCCGACAACACCCTGACCGACTCCGAAAAGGCCGACGGCTGGGCGTTGCTCTTCGACGGCACGACCACCAAGGGTTGGCGCTCCGCCAAGGGACCGAATTTCCCTGAATCCGGTTGGTCCGTCGTCGACGGCACCCTTCGCACGGCCGCCTCGGGCGGCAAGGAATCTGCCGCTGCGGGCGACATCGTCACCCTCGTTCCCTACAAGCAGTTCGAAGTCTCGGTCGACTTCAAACTAACCACGGGTGCCAACAGCGGCCTCAAGTACTACGCCCAGCCGTCGCTCAATCAGGGTGCGGGTTCGGCCTTCGGCTTGGAGTTCCAGATGCTCGACGACGAAGTCCACGCCGACGCCAAGCTCGGCCGCGACGGCAACCGCACGGTCTCCTCGCTCTACGACCTCATCACGGCCAAGAACAAGCGTCCCAACGCCATCGGCCAGTGGAACAACGCCTACGTCATCACCAAGGGCACGAAGGTCGAGCACTGGCTCAACGGCCGCCTCGTGGTTGCCTACGACCGCAGTTCCCAAGAGTTCCGCGACCTCCGCGCTAAGTCCAAGTACGCCGATCCTAAGTTCGGCGCCAACTTCGGCGAGTGGGAATCCGGCCACATCCTGCTCCAGGAGCACGGGGATGAGGTCTGGTTCAAGAACGTGAAGCTCCGCGACCTGTCCAAGTAAGTTCCGGACCAGTCGACGATCGAAGCGGGCCACTCGGCCCGCTTTTTTTGTGCCCTTGCCTGCGCCCTGAGGGCGAGTATCCCTGTGTCACCCCGCCATGCGTTTCCTGAAGCACCTCTACGTCCAGGTCCTGCTCGGCATCGTGCTGGGCGTGGTCCTCGGGTTGGGCTGGCCAAGCTTCGGAGCCAGCCTCAAGCCGGTGGCCGATGGCTTCGTGAGCTTGGTGAAGATGCTCATCGCCCCGATCATCTTCTGCACGGTGGTCGTCGGCCTGGCCGGCATGGGCGACCTCAAGCAGGCGGGTCGGATTGGCTGGAAAGCCTTGGTCTATTTTGAAGTCGTCACGACGCTCGCGCTCGTCATCGGACTGGTGGTCGCGAACCTCTGGCAACCTGGGGCGGGCTTCCATGCCACGCCCGCCAGCCTCAACGCCCAAGACATCGGCACCTACACCGCGGCGGCAAAAGAGCAGAGCGTGGTCGCGACCCTCCTACACCTGATCCCCAAGACCTTCGTCAGCGCCTTCGCGGAAGGCGACATCCTGCAGGTCCTCCTCTTAGCGGTACTTTTCGGCCTGGCGCTAAACCGCCTCGGAGTAACCGGCACCCCGTTACTCAAGCTCCTGCAGGACGTCACCCGCGTGTTCTTCGGCATGGTCCACCTGGTGACCAAGCTCGCCCCGCTCGCGGCCGCCGCGGCCATCGCGTTCACCCTCGGCAAATACGGGGCCGGGCCCCTCGTGCAACTCGGCCAGCTGATGCTGTGCGTCTACCTCACCTGCGCGGTCTTCATCTTTGTCGTGCTCGGGTGTATCGCGCGGTTCGCGGGTTTCAGCCTGTTTAAAATTCTCCGCCTCATCCGCGATGAACTCCTCATCGTCGTTGGGACGTCCTCTTCCGAAACCGCCTTACCCGGGCTGATGGAAAAGATGGAGCGCGTGGGCTGTGACCGCACTTCGGTCGGAATCCTCGTCCCCGCGGGCTACTCCTTCAACCTCGATGGCACCTGTATCTACCTGACGATGGCCGCGCTGTTCATCGGCCAGGCGATGGACATTCCGCTGACGCTGTCGCAGCAACTCACGCTCATCGCGGTCCTACTCCTGACGTCCAAAGGCGCGGCTGGCGTGACGGGCAGCGGCTTCATCACACTCGCGGCGACGCTGGCCGTGACTGGGACGATTCCCGTCGTCGGCATCGCCCTCATCCTCGGCGTCGATCGCTTCATGTCGGAAGCCCGTGCGGTCACGAACTTCATTGGTAATGCGGTCGCCACACTCGTCATCGCCCGCTGGAATGGGGATTACGACGCTACGAAGGGTGACGCAGTGCTGCGCTGACGCCTTGGGCTTGCAGGGACGCGGAGGCCACCCACGCTGGCCCCATGCGCCTGCTTGCCCTGTTGTTGCTCATCCCTGGCCTCGGCGCCGCCGAGGCACCCGCGGTGCTCGAACTCAAGGTGATGACCTTCAACTTGCGTTATGCGAGTACGTCGATGCCGCATGCCTGGTCCGTGCGCCGGCCGGTGACCAAGGCCTGTCTCGAGCAGACCGCCCCTGATTTAATCGGCACCCAGGAAGGCCTGACCGCCCAGCTCGCCGACATGCGGGCGGACCTGCCGGCCTACGCGATGCTCGGCCAAGGTCGGGAAGGCGGCGAGAAGGGCGAATACATGGCCATCTTCTATCGGCGCGACCGCTTTGAGTTGCTCGAAACCCATGACTTCTGGCTGTCCGAAACCCCCGAAGTCGTCGGCTCCAAGTCGTGGAATACTTCCCTCCCCCGCATGGTCACGTGGGCCCGCTTCCGCGACAAGGTCACTGGCAAGGCCTTTGTCTTCGTGAATACACACTTCGACCATATGTCCGAAGACGCCCGCACCCAATCGGCCAAACTCATCCGGGCACGTCTGGCCGACCTTAAACCCGTTGGCCCCATTCTGCTGGTCGGAGACTTCAACGCGGTTGCCAAGGCCAGTGCCGCGTACACGACGCTGACCGACGGCGGTTTCCTGACCGACCTCTTCCGCACGGCCCCAGAACGGAGCGGCGAAGACCTGAATACCTTCCATGGGTATCGGAAACCCGGACACGATGGCGTCCATATCGATTGGCTACTCGGACGTGGGGGCTGGAAGTCCAAGGCGGCCGAAGTCATCACCTTCGAGGTCAAAGGGCAGCACCCCAGCGACCACTTTCCCGTGATGGTGAAGGTCGGCCTCGAGTAGGCCGCCAGCCTGCGGTCAGCCTTGCGATAGGCCGGGATTGGCCCAACCTCACGCCATGCGACCCCTGCTGGCATGGCTGCTAACTGCGTGTGCTGCCGTGGCGGCCACAGGCGCGAAGCGACCGAACATCCTTTTCTTCATCATGGACGACTGGGGCAATGGGCACGCCGGCGCTTATGGTTGTCGCTGGGTCAAGACACCGAACTTCGATCGGGTGGCCCGCGAAGGCCTCCTCTACACGAACGCCTTTACGCCAACGGCAAAGTGCGCCCCCTCCCGTTCGACCATCATGACGGGGCGCTACCCTTGGCAGCTGGGGGCCGCGGCTAACCATCAGTGCATCTTTCCTCCGGAATACGGCATCTTCCCCGAGGCCCTCACAAGCGGGGGCTACTTCTACGCCTCCACCGGCAAAGTCTGGGGACCAGGCAGCATGCTCGATGCCCAAGGCAAGCGTCGGCCTTACGCCGGCAAAGTGTACGATAAAGCTAAGGCTAAGCCCGCCGCGACGGGCATGACGAATAACGACTACGCCAGCAACTTCACCACCTTCCTCCAAGACACCCGGGCAGACCAGCCTTGGTTCTTCTGGGCGGGCCCCATTGAACCCCACCGCGACTACGAAGCGGGCAGCGGCGCTCGCATCGGCGGAAAACACACCACCGACATCGACCGCGTGCCAGGTTACTGGCCGGACAATGAGACGGTACGTAACGACTTGCTCGACTACGCCCTGGAGGTCGAACACGCCGACCGTCACTTAGGCCGGATGTTAGCCGAACTCGAACGCCGCGGTGAACTCGATAACACCTTGGTCATCGTCACGAGCGACAACGGCATGCCCTTCCCGCGCGTCAAAGGCCACACCTACGAAAACGCGAACCACCTCCCGCTGGCGATTCGCTGGCCACAGGGCATCCGGGAGCCCGGCCGCAAGGTAGAGGCCTTCGTGAGCTTCATCGACCTCGCGCCGACCTTCCTGCAAGCCGCTGGCCTCGAGTGGTCTCAGACCTCGCTCGCGCCCACGCCCGGCCGGAGCCTCTTTGACACCTTTGCGAACACCGCGGGTCTCGCTTCCACCCGCGACCACGTGTTGGTCGGCCGCGAGCGCAATGACTTCGGTCGGCCCAACGACGAGGGCTACCCCGTCCGCGGCATCATTAAGGACGGCCGACTCTTCCTCGAGAATGCGGAGCCCGCCCGCTGGCCGTGCGCCAACCCCGAGACGGGCTACCTCGATACGGACGCCAGCCCCACCAAAACCTACATCCTGCAGGCCCGCCGCGATAAAGGCAGCGATCCGTTCTGGAACCTTTGCTTCGGCAAGCGCCCTGCCCAAGAACTCTACGACCTCAAGGCCGACCCCGACTGCCTGCGCAACCTCCACGGGACCGACAACGCGGGCGCCGCTGAAAAGCTCCGCACGCAAATGTGGGCCGAACTCAAGGCCCTCGGCGACCTCCGGGCGGTCGGGCGGGGCGCGGAATACGAAGCTCATCCCTCCGCCGACGTCCAACGGCGCGGCTTCTACGCACGGTATCTCCGCGGCGAAAAAATCGACGCAAATTGGGTCACGCCCACCGACTTCGAAAAAGAACCTCTCCGATGAACCTACTCCGCGCCACCATCGCACTGCTGACCTTAGTGCCCGCCGTTTTCGCCGCCGAGGTAAAGCGCCCCAACATCGTCTTCTGTTTCGCTGACGACTGGGGCCGTTACGCCGGCGCCTACGCGCAGATCGACGGACGCCCGAGCCTCAACGACGTCCTCCGCACGCCGAACATCGACCGCATCGCCCGTGAAGGCGTGCTCTTCCGCAATGCCTTCGTCACGGCCCCTAGTTGCACGCCCTGTCGCAGCTCGCTGCTTTCCGGTCAGTACTTCTTCCGCACCCACCTCGGCGCCATCCTCAACGGCGCCAAGTGGGATAGCTCGATTCCGACTTTCCCCCTCCTCCTACGCGATTCGGGCTACCATATCGGCAAGAGCCACAAAGTCTGGAGCCCCGGCACGCCCGCCGACGCCCCTTACGGCGGCCAGAAATACGCGTACGAGAAGTCCGGCCGTCGCTACAATAACTTCTCCGAGAACGCCACCGAACGCGTGCAGGCGGGCGTTAGTTTCACCGACGCCAAGGCCGAACTCCTCAGTGAGGTCCGCGGCAACTTCCAGGCCTTCCTCGGCGACCGCAAGGAGGGGCAGCCTTTCTGTTATTGGTTCGGGCCAACGCTCACCCACCGCACCTACGAGAAGCATAGCGGGGTCAACCTCTGGGGCATCCGCCCCGATGACCTGAAAGGTAAGCTCCCCCCCTTCCTGCCCGACGTCCCGGAGGTCCGCGACGACATCGCCGACTACATGGGCGAATGCCAAGCGTGGGACGCGGGGGTCGGTGTGCTCATCGCCGAACTCGAACGCCGCGGCGAACTGGACAACACGCTCTTCGTCATCAGCGGCGACCACGGCATGCCGGGCGTACCCATGGGGAAGTGCAACCTCGTTGACCACGGTACGAACGTCGCCCTGATTGTCCGCGGCCCTGGCATTAAGGCTGGGCGCATCGTCGACGACTTCGTCAACCTGATGGACCTGGCGCCAACCTTCCTCGATTGCGGACGCGTTGCTCGCCCTGACGTGATGACGGGTAAAAGCCTGCTCCCCGTCCTCCGGGCCGATGGCAGTGGTCAAATTGATCCCACGCGCACGTGGGTCGTGACCGGCCGCGAACGCCATGTGGGCTCGGCCCGCGAAGGTAGCCTGCCCTACCCGCACCGCGCCCTGCGCACCAAGGACTTCCTCTACATCCGTAATTTCGCGCCGGAGCGTTGGCCGTTAGGCACACCAAACTTCACCACGCGCGCCGAACTACCCGCCTTCGAAAAACTCGAAAAGACCACTTACACCGCCTTCGCTGACATGGACGCCAGTCCGACCAAGGCCTGGGTCATCCATCACTTTGACGACCCGCAATATAAATGGGTCTATGATTTAGCCTTCGGGAAGCGCCCGAGCGAAGAACTCTACGACCTCGCCAAGGACCCTTACCAAATCAAGAACGTCGCCGCCGACCCGGCCTATGCCGAGCCGCTGCGTAAACTCGGCGCGCAACTGCTCGCCACGCTCAAGGAAGTCGCCGACCCGCGGGTCGGACCAGCGCCAGTCAAATTCGAGCTCCCGCCCTTCACGCAGCCTGGCAAGTAAGGCGGGGGCGGTGATTTGAGCGAAAAAGGCCACGACCTCCGCTTGTGTTTTAGCGTGGGACGGCTTTAGCCTGCACCATGTCCAAGAAATCCCGCGCCATCACCGACTACCCGCCTTTCCTGAAGGACCTCCTCATCGCGAAGTCCCCGACGGGCCATGAATTCGCCGCCCAAGCGGTCATCGACGCCTACGTCGAGAAGTCGGCCGACACCTACGCCAAGGATTCCATCGGCAACCGCATCGCGACCCTCAAGGGCAACGGCGGCCCGACGCTGATGTTCGCCGGCCACATCGACGAAATCGGCCTCATCGTTTCGCACGTCGACGACAAGGGGTACCTGTACTTTGAATTCCTCGGTGGCCACGACCAGATCATCCCTTCCGGCCGTCGCCTGCACATCCTGACCCGTAACGGCCCCGTGCTCGGCATCACCGGCAAACGCGCCGTCCACCTGCTCTCGCCAGAGGACCGCAAGCGCGTCCCGGAGCGCCATGACATGTGGATCGACATCGGCGTGAACAACCGCGCCGACGCCCTCACCATTGTCCGCATCGGCGACCCCGCCGTCTACGCCGACGGCCCCGAGATGCTGCGTGGCAGCATCGGCGTCGCCCGCGCCTTCGACGACAAGGCTGGCGCCTATGTCTGCATGGAAGCCTTCCGCCGTCTGGCCAAGGACAAGTCCCTCGCCGCCACGGTTGCCTCGGTCGCCACCACGCAGGAAGAAATCGGGACGCGGGGTGCGCAGGTTGCGGCCCAATCCGTCAACCCCGACGTCGGCATCGCCGTCGACGTGGGCCATGCGACGGATCACCCGGACGCCGACAACCGCAAGTTCGGTCGCTTCAGCCTTTCCGGCGGCCCGATCATCGGCCGCGGTCCGAACATCAACCCGATTGTCTTCGACCACATGGTCGAGGCGGCGGAAGAAGCCGGTATCCCTTACCAGATCCAAGCCGAACCCCGCCCCACGGGGACCGACGCCCGCGCTATGCAGATGGCCAATGCCGGCGTCGCCTGCGGCCTGCTCTCGATTCCCCACCGCTACATGCACACGCCCGGCGAAGTCGTCGACCTCGCCGTCGTCGAGCAATCCGTCGAGCTCCTCGTCACCTTCGCGCGCCGCGTGAAGAAGAAGCAGAGCTATAGTTGGTAATGGGTAATGGGGGATAGGGGATAGGGGATAGGGGATGGGGGTTGGGGGTTGGGGGAGAAACCTCCAAGGTGCCTTGCAATTGGTCTTTTCTAAGGCTGATTGCAGTCTCCTATCCCCCTTCGCCGTTCCCCTTCCCCCTATCCCCTTCTGAGCCATGCCCACCCCTGCCCTCGTCTGGTTCCGCTTGGACCTCCGACTCGCTGACAACCCGGCCCTCCAGGCGGCCGTGAAGCACGGTGGCCCTGTGATTCCAGTCTTCATCCATGACCCGGAGGCCGAGGGCTCTTGGCAGCCCGGGGGGGCTTCGAACTGGTGGCTGCACTTCGCGCTGACCGATTTGGCAGAACAGTTGGCCAAGGTCGGCAGCCCCTTGGTCATCCGGACTGGCAACAGCCTGACGGTGCTCAAGAAACTCGTCGCCGAAACCGGTGCCGGCCTCGTGACCTGGAACCGCCGCCACGAGCCGTTGATCATTGAGCGGGACACCCAGGTGAAGGCCTCGCTCCGCAACGCCGGCCTGCAGGCAGAATCCTTCAACGGCAACCTTCTGCATGAGCCACACCTCGTAAAGACGCTGGCTGGAAATCCCTTTCAGGTCTTCACGCCGTTCTGGAAGAACTGCCTCGCGAACCTGAAGTTCGGCGAGCCCCTCAAGGCCCCGAAGAAACTCACGCCTTCCGAAAAGGCGCTGAAGTCGGGCGCGGTCGAAGCGCTTGACCTGCTCCCGAAGATTAAGTGGGACGCCGAGATGCGCACGAGTTGGCAGCCGACGCGGGCCGGCGCGGAAAAGCGTCTGCGGGACTTCGTGGCGGCTCCAGTCAAGGACTACCCGACCAATCGCGATATCCCTAAACTCGACGGCACGTCGCGCCTTTCCCCTTACCTCCACTTCGGTCAAATCTCGCCCCTCGAAATCGTCGACGCCGTGCGCACGGCCGGACACCTCGGGGTCAAGGGCGGCGATAAATACGTCGCGGAAGTCGGTTGGCGCGAATTCTCCCAACACCTCATCCACCACTTCCCCGAGACCCCGGACCGTCCGCTCCGCCGGGAGTTCGAAAAATTCCCGTGGGCGCCGAACAAGCAGCACCTGCGCGCTTGGCAGCTCGGTCGCACCGGCTACCCGATCGTCGATGCTGGCATGCGCCAGCTCTGGGCGACCGGTTGGCAGCACAACCGCGTACGCATGATTGCGGCTTCGGTGCTCGTGAAGCACCTCCTGCAGCCCTGGCAGGCCGGAGCGAAGTGGTATTGGGATACCCTCGTCGATGCCGACCTCGGAGCGAACACCATGGGCTGGCAGTGGGCCGGTGGCTGCGGTGCCGATGCCGCCCCCTACTTCCGCGTCTTTAATCCCGTCCTGCAGGGGCTCAAGTTCGACCCCGACGGCGAGTACGTCCGCCGCTGGGTGCCCGAACTCGCCAAACTTCCCGACGAATGGATTCACAAGCCCTGGGAAGCCCCGATGCATGTGCTCGCAGAAGCCGGCGTCACCCTCGGCAAGACCTACCCCGTTCCGCTGGTTGGCCTGACCGAAGGCCGCGACCGCGCGTTGGCGGCCCTGAAGGGAATGCGGCCAGCTTAGAAACTAAAAGGGGTTGGGGGTTGGGCGATCTAGCGGCAACTAGGTCAGCACGTAGTGCTGACCCTACCACACAGGAGGGCGCGGCATAGCCACGCCCCTACCCGATGCAACGAGCACAGCACGTGGTGCAGTGCCGCCCTACCCGTTGACTCCGCACAACCAAGGACCACGCTCAACTCACCCCGATGAGCACCCCCTCTAGTTCCCCTGCGCCAAGCGAACGGCTGGTCTCACTCGATGCCTTTCGTGGCCTGACGATGCTCTTCATGGCCTCCTCGGGTTTGGGTCTCGCACAAATCGCGAAGGCTTATCCCGATTCCACGCTGCTTGAGTTCCTGCACTACAACACTTCGCACGCCGCGTGGGTTGGCGGTGGGGCGTGGGATATGATTCAGCCAGCCTTCATGTTCATGGTCGGGATGGCCCTCCCTTTCTCAGCCTCGCGAAGGGTGACCGATGGCCAAGAAAGTGGCCGGCGCTTCCTCCACTCGCTCTGGCGTGCGTTTGTGCTCGTGGCTCTTGGTGTCTTCCTCGCCACGGGCACAGGCAAGCAGCCTGAGTTCGTCTTCCCCAACGTCCTCGCCCAAATCGGCCTCGGTTACATTTTCCTTACTCTACTCGTCGGACGGGGCTGGCGCGTACAAGTCGGGGTGATCACGGTCATCGCCGTTACGACCTGGGCGGCCTTCGCACTGACGCCCACGGCCGCCGCCGACACGAATTGGCGCGCCCTCGGCGTAGCGCCCAAACTCATGCAGGAAGCCGTACTCCCTGGCTTCTTCGCCCACTGGAATATGAATGCGAACTTTGCGTCAGCCTTTGACCAATGGTTCCTCAACCTCTTCCCCACGGAGAAACCCTTCGTCTACAACGGCGGCGGCTATACCACGCTCAACTTTGTGCCGGCGCTCATCACGATGATTCTCGGGCTGATGGCCGGAGAAATCCTGCGATCGGCACGGGCCCCCAAGGAAAAGCTCCGCGGGCTGCTCCAGGCCGGGGCGATTTGCTTAGGCCTAGGCATCGCCGCTGGGCTGACCGTCTGCCCCATCGTCAAGCGTCTCTGGACGCCCTCCTGGGCGCTCTGGAGTGGCGGCGTGGTCCTGTGGGCCTTCGCCTTCCTCTACTGGCTGATTGACCTACGCGGGCGCAAAGCGTGGGCGTTCCCCTTCGTTGTTGTCGGCATGAACTCGCTTGCCATCTACCTCGCGTATCAGCTCTGCGGCGGCTGGCTGAAGGCCTTGGCCCGCACCTGGCTAGGTGCCAGCACGTTCACGGGCACCTACGGCGAAGCCCTGCTCTGTCTCACTGCCCTCGGTGCCCTCTGGCTCTTCTGCTACTGGCTCTACCGCCAAAAGGTGTTTATAAGGGTCTGAGGGTGGGACCGCACCAGGTGCGGTTTTAGAAGAGTGCCGAGTATGGAGTGCCGATGACAGATCGAAAAGCCGACAAGCTCAAAAGGGTGATCGGGGAACTAAAACTAACCCCCGCCGCAGGCTGCCGCACAACCCCTAGCCAGCCATATTCCAGCCAACCGGCCCCTATCCGTCCTCTGTAATCTGTAATCTCGAGAGACAGCACGTGGTGCTGCACCTACCCTTCGCGCTAGCGAGCTTAGGCGAAATAATCAACCCCGCCCTGGAAGAGGGGCTGGTGCTTATTGCCAGGGATGTTCTTGGCGACGTTGGCCCCGGTGCGCTCGGAGTGGCCCATCTTGCCAAGGACGCGTCCGCACGGGCTAGTAATACCTTCGATAGCCTCTAAGGAACCGTTCGGATTGAACTCGATGGAGTTGGAGGGCTGGCCGGCAGCGTCGCAATACTGGAAGGTGACTTGGCCGTTCTTCACGAGGTCGGCGATGACGGAAGCAGGCGCGGTAAAGCGGCCTTCGCCGTGCGAGAGCGGGATGGTGTGCACCTGGCCAACTTCCATCCGCGACAACCATGGTGACTTCACCGAGGCAATACGGGTATGGGCGTAACGCGAGATGTGGCGGGCAATTCGATTATGGAAAAGCGTCGGAGCGGAGGCATCGACGTCGCGAATCTCGCCGAAGGGCACGAGGCCCGTCTTGATGAGCGCCTGGAAACCATTGCAGATACCTAAGGCGAGGCCATCGCGAGACTTCAGTAGCTCCATGGTCGCGTCACGCACGACCGGAGACTTCATGACGGCCGCGATGAACTTACCGGAGCCATCCGGCTCGTCACCGGCGGAGAAGCCGCCGGGGATCATGAGGATCTGCGAACGGGAAATCGCTTCCGCGAAAGCCTTGAGGGATTCGGCGAGGCCAGCGGCATCCAAGTTGCGCAGGACGAGGATTTCGGGCTCGGCGCCAGCGAGGCGGAAGGCCCGGGCGGTGTCGTACTCGCAATTGCTACCTGGGAAGACCGGGATGATTACCCGTGGCTTGGCGACGCGGAGCTTGGGCTTGAGGCCCGCCCGCACCGTGAAGGTGATCGGCGCCGGCGTGCCCGGAGGCTCGCTGGCCTTGGTCGGGAAGACGGACTCGAGCACGGCCTCATGCTTAGCCAACAAGGCATCGACCGACAGGCTGGTGCCGGGCCAAGCGATGGTCGCGGCCGTGGTGGTCTGACCCAAGACGCGGTGCGGCAAGGGGCCGAGGTCAGCGACAGCCGCGACTTCGAGCACGAGCGACCCGTAGGCTGGAATCAAAAAATCAGCGGCTGGAGCCGCCGCGAGACTCACGCCGAGGCGATTACCAAACGTCATGCGGGCGAGCGCATGCCCCACCCCGCCTTGACGGACGGCGGTGGCGGCAAGGACCTTGCCCGACTGCATCAAAGCATGGACCGCGGCGAAGCGTTCGCGGGCGACCTTGAGGTCGGGCAGCAACGCGGACGTGCGAGGCACATCGATAATGACCACCGTCGATCCGGCGTGCTTGAATTCTGCGGACACGACTTGGCTGGCCTTGCCCGGCACGATGGCGAAGGAGACGAGCGTCGGAGGGA
>CAIYEN010000097.1 GCA_903925205.1 uncultured Opitutia bacterium
TCTAAGGTCAGCGTCTTCTTCCAGGGCCACGATCACCTTTACTGCCAGCAGGAGAAGGACGGCATTATCTACCAAGAGCTGCCGATGCCTTCCGATCACGGTTACGTCGCCTACAATCAGGAACGCTATCAGTCAGGCAAGAAACTCCCCAGCGCTGGCTACATCCGCGTCACCGTCACGCCTGCTTCCGCCAAGGTCGAATACGTCCGCTGCTTCCTCCCCAAGGACGAGACCAAAGAGGCGCAGCAGGGCATGATCGCCCATGCGTACGAAGTGAAAGCGAAGAACGCCTGATTTTTGAACCATGAGACGCCTATCTCTCCTCTTCATCGCTTTGGGCTGCGCGGCCCTCGTGCCGGCCAAACAACCGAACGTGGTCCTGATCCTCATCGATGACATGGGCTGGCGAGACCCTGGCTTCGTCGGCAATAAATACATCGAGACACCGAACATCGATAAGCTTGCGCGCGAAGGGGCGATTTTCTCGCAGTGCTACGCGAGCGCCCCGAACTGTGCCCCCACCCGGGCCTGCCTGCTCACGGGCCAGTATCCGCCGCGCCAAGGCATCTACACCGTCATCGACGACCGTTATACCCCGGGCCAGCCGCACATGAAGGTGATGTCGACCAAGGGTAACGACGAGATCCCCGGCAAGACCGTCACGATCGCCGAATCCCTCAAGGCCAAGGGTTACGCCACTGCGCTCATCGGGATGTGGAACCTCGGCCGTGGCCGTAACGGCTCCCCGGGCAATCCGACCGGTCAAGGCTTCGATATCTATCATCGCCCGGACGACTTTGATTTTGCGAAGGACGCCTACAAGAACGAGAAGGGCAAGTATCTCTCCGACGCCCTCTGCGACGACGCCGTCGCCTGGCTCGAGAAGAACAAGGACAAGCCCTTCTTCCTCTACTTCCCCGACCACTCCGTCCACGAGCCGTTCGACCCCAAACCGGAGCTGCTCGCGAAGTATCAGAAGAAGATTCCCGCCGGTCTCGATAAAGGCATCACGCCTGAGTACGCCGCGACCTGCGAGGCCGCCGACGTCAGCGTCGGTCGCATCATGGCGACGCTCAAGCGCCTCAATCTCGATAACGACACCCTCGTCATCTTCACGTCCGACAACGGTGGCCTCCCTTACGTCGTCAACCCGCTCCGCGGCAGCAAGGGTCTCCTCTACGAAGGAGGCCTCCGCGTCCCGGGTGCGATCCGCTGGCCCGGCGTCATTCCTGCCGGCAAGACCTACGACGAGCCCGTGCTGAGCATGGACATGGTGCCCACGATTCACGAAGCCCTAAACGTGCCGCTGCCGAAGGATCAGCCCATGGATGGCATCAGCCTCATGAAGCAGGTCGCCACTGGCGCCGCGCTCAACCGCCAGGCCATCTTCTGGCACTTCCCCTGTTACATCGGCAAGGGCGAGCCGATGAGCCTCATGCGTGCCGGTGATTATAAGCTGATCGAAAAATTCGCCGGGCCCACTTTCGAGCTCTACAACGTGAAGAAAGATCCGAGCGAAGCGAAGGATCTCGCCAAGGCCGAGCCTGTGAAGCTCGAAGAACTTAAGAAACTTCTCCTCGCTTGGCAGAAGGACACCGGTGCGTTCCTCGCCGATCAGCCGAACCCGGCCTACGATCCCAACGCCAAGGAGCCGCGCGGCGGCGGCAAGGGCGGTAAAGGCGGGAAGGGCGGCAAGAAGGACA
>CAIYEN010000098.1 GCA_903925205.1 uncultured Opitutia bacterium
ACCATGGATACGTGGAGCGGTAAGTTTGATACTTTTGGTCGGAAGAAAGCTGAACTCGATTTGGTCGATTCGTTTGAGCGCGGCAACGCCCAGGAGAAGAACCTGATTGAAGTGAAGTCTGTCGAGCGCCCAACATCGCCTTGGTCCCGACGCACCGCCGACGTGGCCGGTTGGGATGAGCGTCGGACGACTGAATCTAACAGCCGTTATAATGTGGCCCCGATCATGGCCGCCGATCGTGCGAAGCCCAAGTCCGTCGAACAAATCTCCATGCAGGACATTAACCGCTACCAATTCCGTCGGAATCGCTCGACGGATCCTGGTTTGCCCGTGGTTCCGGTCGGTACGGATAAGGTTAAAACGAAGGGTTCTGACGGAAAGTAGCCTGTTTTTGCCTCGCAGTGGGGGGGCGGTGGGCTTATTCCTTAACGTTCCCCTTCATGAGCGACGCTCAAACCAGGCCTTCGGGCAGTTCGGTCTCCGATTTAGAAGTCAAAGATGCCCAAATCATCTTCGATTCCGTTTGGGCATCCTTAGAGCGTGAGTTTGGTCGGGCCAAACTGTCCTTTCCACGTGAGATCTTCTGGCTGAACGGTGCCCCAGGGGCCGGTAAGGGCACCAATACTCAGTTTATCCTGCAGTACCGGGACTATGGCGCCGAACCCATTGTGGTCAGCGATCTCCTGTCCAGCCCCGAGGCCAAGAAGCGCATCGACGCCGGCATGCTCGTGGGCGACCGTGAAGTGGTCGAACTGCTCTTCCGTAAACTGTTGGAGCCCCAGTTTGAGACCGGGGCGGTCGTTGATGGTTTTCCTCGTTCGATTGTGCAGGTCGAGTGCTTAAAGCACCTCTTCTCTCGGCTCAACGAGTTGCGGCAGGAATTCCGTCATTCCCCGGAGGGCGTCCGTTTTCCGAAGCCCCATTTCCATATCCTGGTCCTCTTCGTCGATGAGAACGAATCCGTTCGTCGTCAGTTGAAGCGTGGGGCGGAGGCCGTTGCCCTCAGCGAACGGACGAAGGCCGACGGGGCACCGGCGCCCGAAATCCGTAAGACGGACTTGAGTGCGGAGGCCGCCCGCAATCGTTACCGTGTCTTCAAGGAGCGGACCTACGAGCCGCTCCAGTCGCTGCGCGATATCTTCCACTACCACTTCATCAACGCGCACGGTTCGTTGCCCGAAGTGCAGGCCCGTATCATCAAGGAGCTGCAGTACCAGAGCTCGCTCGAGCTGTCGGAAGAGACCTACGACTTAATCTCGCCGATTCCGCTGTCGTCGCAGATTGTCCAGCACGCCCGTCAAGACTTGGTCCGTCGCCTCGACGACTACGCCGAGCGCCATGCGGTGACCTTCCGTCGCGTCATCGACCTGATCCAGGACAAGTTCCTGCCCATCATTCGGTCGCACGCCATCTCTGGCCAGGCCCACGTGAACACCGAGACCCCGGTGTTCGATGACTCCTTGGCGATTGCGATGTTCATCGACATCTTCTCCGAGCGTGGCTTCCACGCCGTGGTGGACCTCCACCGCATCGAGATCCCGGAAAGCGTCGAGCCCATCAGTGGCCGTATCCTTACGCGCGTGAAGAAGGTCTGGCGTGTCTCGATTCGGTTCGAGGGCTCCGAAATCCGTCGCGGCGGTTCGTAAGCCTTCGCCTTAGGCGAGGATGGGCTTGATCACTTTGCCGTGCACATCGGTGAGGCGGAAGTCCCGTCCGCCGAAACGATAGGTCAACTTCTCGTGGTCAAGTCCGAGCTGGTTTAGGATGGTCGCCCAGAAGTCGTACACGGTCAGTGGCTGGTCGACGGCATAGTACCCGAGCTCATCGGTCGCCCCGAAGGCCGTGCCGGCTTTGAAGCCGCCGCCGGCGACCCAGAGGCTGAACCCGTAGGGGTTGTGGTCGCGACCGTCGCTGCCTTGCGAGAAGGGGGTGCGCCCGAACTCGCCCGAGAAGATGACGATCGTGCTCTCGAGCAGGCCTCGTTGTTTAAGGTCCTTGAGGAGCGCGGCAATCGGTTGGTCGACTTGATGGGCCATGGCACCGTGGCCCTTGGCGATGGCGCCGTGCTGGTCCCAGGGGTTGGCCGCCCCGCCCGCCCCGATGCCTGCGGAGAGGCAGCTGAGTTCCACGAAACGCACGCCCCGCTCGACGAGCCGTCGGGCCAGCAGTGCTTGTCGGGCATAGCTTGCGGTCAGTTTGTCCGGCGAGTTCAGGCCATACATCTGTTTGGTGGCTTCCGTCTCCCCGTTCAGGTCGCAGACTTCGGGGACCGCCGCTTGCATGCGGTAGGCGGTTTCGTAATTACGGATGGCCGCCTCGACTTGCGGCTCCCGGGCCGTTTCGGCGAAGGCTTGGTCTATCTCTTGGATGAAGCCAAGGCGGCGGCGTTGGGCGGCATCGGCCTCACCCGGTTTGATGTTGGCGAGGGCCAATGAGCCGTCGGCTTTGAGGATGGAGGCCTGATGCTGTCCAGGTAGGTAGCCGTTGCTGAAGAGGCCCACGCCACCATGGGGGACGACGGCCCCACCGCTTTGCAGAACCACGAAGCCCGGCAGGTTCTGGTTTTCCGAGCCGAGTCCGTAGGTCAGCCAAGCGCCGGCGCTGGGATGGCCCATGAAGGGGAAGCCGGTGTGGAAGAAGTAATTCCCCTGAGCGTGCTCACTGACCTTGCTGGTCATCGAGCGGATAATCGTGAGGTCATCTGCGCAGTCCGCGATCTGCGGGAAGAGGTTGGTCATTTCTAGGCCCGACTTTCCGTAGCGCTTACTCTGCCAGGGGCTGCCCATGACTTTGCCGTTATCGTTGAAGACGGTGCGTTGAATGGGGACGGGCATCGGCTGGCCGTGGAGCCGCGTCAGCGCGGGTTTCGGGTCGAAGGAGTCGACGTGTGAGACGCCGCCCGACATGTAGCAGAAGATGACGTTCTTGGCCTTGGCTTTCGGGCCGGGCTTGGCGTTGGGCGAACTGGCCCCAAAGGCCGGCGAGGAGAGGAGGCTGGAAAGCGCGATGCCGCCGAAGCCGAGCGCGCAGCGGCGGAGAAGTTCACGACGCGACAGTGGGTTCATCTTATTTGACGTAAAGGAACTCCTTGAGGTTGAGGACCGACTGGGCGAAGTCCGTCCAGACTTGGTTAGGTTTGCTTGCCGGCGCTGACTTGAGTTCCGTCAAGTAGCGCGCAGCGGCGGCGTGTTCCGCGACAGTGGCTTTTCGCCCAAGCGCTTGCCGGAAGAGCGTATCGACTTTGGAAGCGTCGGTGGCGTTGGCGTCCAGTTGTGCCGACCAGATGCGGGCGGTGTCGACGATGAACGGATCGTTCAACAACGTCAGCGACTGCGCCGGTACGTTGGTGCTGTCACGCCGTCCGACGGTCGTGAAGGGTTTGGGGCCATCGAAGGCCGTGATGAGGGGGTTGAGCGTGTTACGACGGATAAACAGGTAGACGCTACGACGGACCTGTTCGCGTGGAGCGGCGAGGGCATTATCGCCGGGGCCGTACATGCGTGGATCGAGGCGTCCGGCCAAAGCGATGCAGCTGTCGCGAAGCGCTTCGCCTGCGAGTCGCCGGACGCGCATGTGCGAGAGCAAGTCATTGGCCCCGTCGCGGGCGGCCACGCCCTCCGCTGGTGTGCTGGAGCGCTGGAAAGCGTCGGTGAGTAGGAGTTCGCGGAGCAGCGACTTCACCGACCAGTGTTCTTGGATGAAACGCTGGGCGAGGTAATCGAGTAATTCCGGGTGGGTGGGCTGATCGCCCAGACGCCCGAAGTTATCAACCGTGCCCACGAGTCCGCGCCCAAAAGTGTGATGCCAGAGTCGGTTGACCATGACGCGGGCCGTCAGGGGATTGTCTTCGGACGCAATCTTCGCGGCTAACTCGAGCCGTCCGCTACCCGTCGTAGCGAAGGGCTGGGGGTCAAGGATTTCGAGGAAGCGTCGTGCAATCGGTTCCGCGGGCTTCCGGTGGTCGCCACGGACGTAGAGGGCTTGGTTGAAGCCGGGGGCTTCCCAAAGTCCCGGGGCGCGCCGCGGGGCCGTCAGTTCAGATTCCAGTTGGCGGTAGGCTGCGACGAGTTTGGTCAACGGCGGTGCGGTCTCGTGGCTGGCGTCAAGGACACCGTGGCGAAGCGCGGCGTCGAGCAGCCCGACCTGGGCTTCGGTGGCCTGATCGCGACCCCAGGCCTGGGCGGCAGTTACGAGTGCGTCCACGACTGCATCCACGGTCCGCAAGGTGGGCGCCGTAACGATTACCGCTTCGCCCTGGGGGGCGTTAGCCTTGGCGTCATGAAAGAGGACTTGGCGAACGCCGAACCACCCAGGCTCGCCGATTTTTCCGTCGGGGTTTGGGGAGTCATCGGGCAGGGTGAGCTCGAGGTAAGCGTAGGACCCTTTGCGGTAGGCCGTATCGAGCGTGACCCAGCTGCTGCGCTCAGCGTTGACGGTGGCTTTGGGGAAGCGGGACCCGCCGGGCGATAGGGGGTAGTTGTCGGGGATGAGTCGTACCGTCGCCCCTCGCCCCATGACCTGCACACTGACGAAATTCGTGGTGATCAGGAAGCGTGGGGAGGTGAGGACTGCGCTATGCTTGGTGGAAAGGGTGTGGGAGTGAAGGCCGGAAGGGAGGAGCTGACGCAGGACATCGGGCCCGGTGGTCTCAATCCGGAATTCGCCCGGCGTCATCCGACCTTCGATGCCATTGCCATAGCGTGGCCAAGTCGCGGCGGTGGCGCTGGAGAGGTCCCAGTCGGGGGCATCCGTGGGCGCGGCCTTAGGTATGTTCGGACGTAAGCCCGCCCGCAGGAAACCCGCTGCGTGCAACGGGTGGGTGGGGTCGGTTTCGTTGGCGAACCCCGCGACAAGTTTCCCGTCCGTCTGCTTCAGTTCTTGAAGCCTGCCCCGAAGTTGGGCCACTTCCTCGCGGACTGCCTGCAACGTGTCGTCGCTCGCGGTTACGGCGGTGACGTCGCCACGGAGGATGCCGGTCTGGAATGAGGCCGCGATTTGTTCGGCCGAGAGGGCGAAGTCGTAGAGCCGAGCCTCCTCGATTTCGCCTTGTAGGAAGGCGTTGCCGCCGCCGGTGTGGCGCCGACCAAAGAGTAGGTGGGACTTGGCTTGGGCGAAGGTGTAGAGGGCGGCGCTGGCATTGGCCGGACCATAGGCTTGCCCGTAGCGCTGCCCATTCCGGTAGAGCGTGGTCTGGCCATCGTTCGCATAGGTAATGGCGATGTGGACGAGTTCGGTCGGGCCAACTTTTTCGGCGGGGCCACCGACAGTTTGCGTGCGGACGCCGTTATCACTCCCCGACATCCAGCGCTGGGGCTGTTTCTCCGCGAAGACGATGGAGTCAAAGACCTTTCCGCCAATCGACTCAACCGTCATTACGCCGCCGCCGCTTTGGGCGAGGGTTGGCAGGAGGACCCAGGCTTCCAGGGTCTTGGCAGCGAGGGGTGCGGTCGTTGCACTGGTTTCCGCAAAGGCACCTTTACCATCGAGGACCAGTCGGCCGTTGCGGATGCTGGCGCCGCCTTGGGGCTTGGCGTCGAGTTTACCGATCAGGTCGTGGCCATCTTGCTCAAACGTCCACCAGTGAATCGGGGCCGGGCCGGCGTCCTTGTCGGCCTTCAGCCGACGGCGGAATGTGTCGCCTGCTAGGGTTTGCTCCAAGGCGGTCAGTCGTTGCTCGAGTTTGCTGCGTTCGCCGCTTTGGGAGCGGATACGACTTAACGCGGCGGGTAGGTCTTGGGCTTGTTGGCGCCATTGGGCCGCAAGGGTCTCTCGAATCTCTTGCTTTAACGTGCGAAGTTTCTCCCGGTGCAGTCCGAGTTTCTCGGGTGAGTCGATGGTGACTTGGCCCGGGCGGGAAGAAGCGAAGATGCCGTAGAAGGCGTAGAAGTCGGCTTGGCTAATCGGGTCGAACTTATGGTTGTGGCAACGGGCGCAGGAAACCGTCAGCCCCAAGAACGTTTTACTGACGACATCAATCTGGTTGTCCACGTTGCGGACTTGTTCATCGAGGGTGTCGACGGGCTGGAAGCCGTGCTCGACTAGCCGGAAGTGTCCGGTTCCAAGGGCGGATTCGTTTAACTGTTCGTTCGGGTTGAGTCGTGGTTTGGGGAGGAGGTCGCCCGCGATTTGTTCGCGGACGAACTGGTCGTAAGGGACGTCGGCGTTGAAGGCGCGAATGAGGTAGTCACGGTACCGCCAAGATTGGGGGATGCTGGGGTCACCTTCGCTGCCATGGGAATCGGCATAGCGCACGAGGTCCATCCAGTGGCGGGCAAAGTGTTCGCCGTAGCGAGGCGACGCCAGCAACCGGTCGATGACCTTGGCGTAGGCTTCAGGCGAGGCGTCGGTTTCGAAGGCGGTGATTTCAGCGGGCGTGGGTGGCAGGCCAGTCAGCGTGTAGGTCGCCCGTCGCAGCAAGGTCGCCTTTTCGGCTTTCTTGGCCGGCGTCAGTCCGGCGGAAATGATTTGGGCGTCTAAGAAACGGTCGATGGGGCTACGGGCTTTACCCGCGGGTACGCTCGGGGTGGTGAGCGGCTGGAAACTCCACCAGTTTTTACGAACCGTCAGGAGGTCAGACCAAGCGGGCGTGACGGACTCCGTTGGCGCGCGGTCACGTGGGTCGGGAGCGCCGCGGTTTACCCACGTGATGAAGTCGTCGATGATCTTGGCGTCGAGCTTCGGACGCTTCTTGGGCATTTGCAGGTCTTCGTGTGCGTGGGTGATGGATTGAATCAGGAGGCTTTTCTGCGCATCACCTGCGACGAGGGCAGGCCCGTTTTCGCCCCCTTTGAGTATGCCCGCGCGATAGTCCAAGCGAAGGTCGGCTTTCTGCTTCTTGGCATCATGGCACTCGTAGCATTCCGCCACCAGTACCGGACGAATCTTGGTCTCAAAGAACTCGAGGTCGGCTGCGCTCGGGGCGGCCATGGCTACCCACGGAAGTAGCAGGCCGATGAGGGTCGTGGCGGAGCGGTTCACTTAATCAGCGCAAGGTTAAGGTGAGGCGGCGAAGGTCGAGTACACTTTGCCCGGGAATCGAAGTAGCCCGAAGCTTTAGCTGCATTTGCCCTGGCTCGAGTTTGATTTCACCCAGTGTCATGGTCTTGAAAGGTTTGAGTAACGACTCACCGTGCGTGGTGCGAGGGACGACATCTTGCTGGGTGAAGAGCGGCGGATCCCACGGCTCGGTGACCTTGCTAGTAATTTTTGTCGCCCCGACGCTTAGCTCCAACGTCGAGCCGACATCGGCGTTTGGACAGGTATAGTCCAAGGTCACGAGGTAGGTCCCCGCGTTCATAACTTCGACGTTCCAGACGGCTGCATCGGTCGTCTTCGTCCAGTTCGTGAAATAGGAAGCGTTCGGAGCTTTCGCACTGCGACGGAGTTCGCCGAGCGGTTCACCGTCGCGGGCTGGCAGCATCGTGATCGGAAATTCCCGATAACCGATGGCGATTGGTCGGGGGTCGACGGCATTACCTTGGGTGTGCGGGGTCTTAGTCTTACCTTGGCGGTTAGCGTCGCTGGTCAGGCCCATTTCCGTTCGCCAAGTTTGGACGGACAGCTGGAGTGCCTTCGCGATTTCGGGCTGGCGGTCTTGTATCGGCCTAGTCTGGTTTGGGTCCACCACCATATCGAAAAGATTGCCTGCTTGATCAAGTCGGTGGGTGTCGGTGCGGGCGCTGACCTGATTGCCCCACGTCTGGAAAAGCGTGCGTGCGGGCCAGTCCTCCGGGGCGTCTTTCAGTAAGAGCGGAGACAGGCTGCGCCCATCGAGTGGTTGGTCGCCTTGGCGGCTCACTTGAGCCAGGGCGTGCAGTGTCGGGTTGAGGTCAATGGCGCCGGCGATGACGTTTACTTTAGCGCCCCGGGCGATTTTGCCGGGCCAGCGAATGAAGAGCGGGGAGCGAACGCCCCCTTCGTCGGTTGAGCCTTTTTTACCCTTCATGTTGCCATTCCAGCGGGCGGTGTTGGGGCCGTTGTCGGAGAAATAGATGACGATGGTATCGTTTTCTAGGTTGAGCGCTTTGAGCTTGGCGAGAATCCGGCCGACGTTGCGGTCTTGGTTCTCCAGCATGGCTAAGACGCAGCGGGTCGCGTCCTGGTTCTCCTCCTTGGCGGGCGTGGCCGTTTGGGTGAGGGGCTTCGCTTTGAAGCGGTCCCAGTCTTCCGGCGGCACGGAGAAGGGGGAATGCGGCGTCGTGAATGGCACGTAGCACAAGAACGGCCGGCGCTGGTTGCGTTCGATGAACTGGAGGGCCTTGTCGGTGAGTACATCGACGATGTAGCCCGCAGACTTCTCCATCACACCGTTGTGTTCGAGGGGCGCGTCGAAATACTCGCCCCAGTGTCCCGAGGTATAGCCCCAGAAGGTATCGAAGCCGCGGGCCAAGGGGTGGTAGGGCCACTGGCTGCCGTTGTGCCATTTGCCAAAGATACCGGTAACGTAGCCCGCGGCTTTAAAAGAATCGGCGAAAGTTTTTTCGCTCGGATTCATGCGTTCCTGCCCTGTAGAGACGCCGGTGACGCCGAGACGTCGGTGATAACGTCCCGTGAGGAACTCCGCACGGGTGGGGGAGCAAACGGGCTGGACGAAGAAGCGTGCAAAGTGCGCCCCGTCTTGTGCGAGCGAGTCGATGTGGGGCGTCGCCAACTGGCGATTGCCGTTGAAGGAGTAGTCCCCCCAGCCCGCATCATCGGCGAGGAGGATCACGATGTTCGGGTGTTCGCCTGCCGTGGCCCAGGCGAAGGCAAGGACCGTAATGGCGGAGAGCAGCCGCATCTTACTTCTTCGGGAGATACCCGAGGGAGACTAGGAATGCGTCCGTGGCGTCGAGGGTCTCTTGGTATCGGGCCTTATTGAAGAAACCATGGGTCTGGCCTTCGTAGCCAATTAATTCGCAGCGGTTGCCCGCGGCCTTCATGGCTTCCGTAAATTTCTCGACGGTGGCATAGGGTATCGTGGTATCGGCTTTGCCGTGGAAGATAATGGTCGGTGGGAGCCCTTTCTTGACGTGATGGAGGGGCGAGATTTCCGTCGGCTCGCACCCGAAGCGTGCCTTGTCGAGGCCGGCCCCGAATCCTTTCAGTTCCAGTCCGGGGAAGGGGGCCATCACCGTTCCTGGGTTGAAGAGAAGCAAAGCGTTGGGAAGGCAGGAGACCGACTTGTCGTCGGTGGCGGTATCGAGCCCCGGCACCGTCGCGACGGCGGCGGCCAGGTGACCGCCCGCGGAACCACCACCCACGGCGATCCTTGTCGGGTCGATGCCGAGGCGGGAGGCATTAGCCCGTACCCAGCGAACGCAGGCTTTGGCGTCGCTCACGCAGTCGGCGGGTAGTGCATTTTGTCGGCTCTTCACGCGGTAGTCGGCCACGATGGCGATCATCCCGCGGCTAGCGAGGTGTCGGCTTTGGGGTTCGAACTGCGCAGGGGTGCCGCTGCTCCAGCCGCCACCAAAAAAGAAGACGACGCAGGGGAGCGGCTTCTCGCTTTTCGCCGCCGGTTGAAAAATCCAAAGCTTGAGGCTGGTCTCGCCTAGCTTGCGGTAGGTTTCCTCTTGGGTGCCTGCGAGCACGGGCGGATAACCCGTCGCCTTCTTGGCGGGGGCGGTAACCTGGGCGTCGGCGAGACAGGTGCCGAGGAGGGCGAGAAATAGAGTCGTGAGTCGCATGAAGTGGAATTACTTGGCGGTCAGGCGGGTGAGTTCCGCGTCGAGCCATTCGAGGCGGAGCGGGACCCACCGCTTCATTTGGACCACGTCGTAGGTGTTGGTCAGCTCGCGCGGGTTGGCGTAGTTGAGGTTCTTCCAGCGCTTCTCGTTGCGGAGCGCGGCGGGTCCGAGGGCGGCCACATTTTCGTCCATCAGGCGGCCGAGGTTCTCCGCGGTGAGCAAGCTGGCACGGAGGGCTTTCCAGCGCTGGGCGTATTTCGCTTTGTATTCCACGTTGCCCAAGAGGCGGTCAAAGAGGCGGTTGGAGAGCCAATTTTTAGCGTCCACCCGGGAGCCATCCCAATTCCGTCCGAACGTGGCATCGTAATCCCAGGGGACGAAGAAGAACTTAGGATTCGGGTGGGTCGCGGTTACGGCAGGGCGCACCAAGTTGTAGTTCTTGGTGATGCCATCGAGGTTGCTGGTCATCAGCACGAGCAGATGGAAATCGATGGCGTTCTCCACGTCCAGCCGGCTGGTGATGCCCTTGACGGGGTCGAAGAAGTCTTTATCCGGCGCTTGGCTGACGAAGCGATTGAGCTCATCGAGTGGCCCCCAGGATTCTTTCACGGCCGGATCAGGCTGGCGTTGTTCAAAGCCGTCATGGCCGGGTTGTGCGAAGTTGGCCGCATGGTCGACGGCCTTGTAGATGCCCGCAGGCGTCACGTCAGACTTGTCCGCGGGCGGTAGGCCGACGAGTAGGTCATCGACCGGTTGCATGAGGAGGTAGACGCCATGGTAACGTCCGTTGAGTTCCACTTCGACGAAACGGCTCGCGGCGGCGAAACGCGGGGATGTTGCCGTGCCCATGGCGCGGAAGAGGTCGTAGGAGAGCTTATGCCGCATCATCGAGGCATCGACGAAGGCAGCGTTCAGGACCCATTCGCGGTTCTTGCCCATCCCCAGCCAGCTCGCTTCCTTGTCCAACTTCAAGGCGAACGACTTCTTCTCGTAGCCTTGCGAAGAAGCCCCGCGAAACTTGATTTGCGCGGGCCGAGCGGTCGCATCGCTCCCCGTTTGGCCGTTGGGCAGGGAGAGGAGGGCGCTGCACGCCACCCGCACGTCAGACTTAATCGCTTCTTTGGCTTCGAGCCGGATGACCGGAAGGTTAGAGACTTCGGCGGCGAGGCCGCTGAGGCTGACAAGCAGGAGGGCGAAGAGGCGCATGGAGTAAGGCTATTTCTTTAGCAGCTCGGCCATCGCTTTGCCCATGGCTTCACCGACTTCCATGTAGGTTTCGGCGTTACCGTTGTAGTGGCTATTGCCGCTGCCGCCTTTGGAGAGCGGGTTGGCGTAGACCGTGGCGACGTTGCCCTTAAATTCTGGGTATTTGCCGCTGGTGCCGTCGACCGCCAGCTGGGCTTCGAGGACCTTGCCGCCGTTGCCGGTGCTGCCCTTGGTGGCTTCGCCCAGCGTCGCGAGGACGAACTTGGCGTTGGGTGCGTCGAAGTCTTTGCGGAGGTACTTAATGAAGCGCACCAAGTTTTCTTCGTACTTCACCGCGTGGCCCGCGTTGCCGCCGTCCTTCTCGCCCTGCCAGAAGAAGAAGCCCGCGACCTCATACTTGGTCGCGCCGGGGAAGTACTTGCCGAGTTCGGCGAGCACCTTTTTCGCGTTAGCGATATCGTCGTCGTATTGTTTGCCCGCGTACCACTCGATCGGCTTGCCGGCTTTATCGACCCAAGGGGCCGGAACCGTGGCCGTCCCTTTGGCTGGGTCGACGGGCCAAGAGTCGGGGCGATCCTTATAGCCGGCATAGACTTTGCCCTCGAACACATAGCGCTCGCTGCCGGGCGGGAGGAGGTCCCAACCGAGGCTGCGGTTGCCGATGCAGCTCTTGAGGAGCATGACCGGAGCTTCCACGGCGTCGCCCAGCGGATGACCGATGCCGTATTCTGGCCCCATGGTCTTGCCGTTGACCTTCAGAAACTCGTTGTTGAAAAGCTGCATGCCACCACTGCGGCCGACCATGACGCGCACGAAACGCACATCGGAGCGTTCGCTCCAGTTGCCCGCTGCATCGATGAGGTGCGGGTATTTCTTCTTCGTCTTCACGGCGAATTCGAGCGACCCATCTGGGCCTGTGACTTTGCCCAACCCGACCATGTTGGATTGCCCCAGCATGACGAACACCTGGACGGGCTTCGTGAGGTCCGCGGGGGCGGCTTTGGGGGCGTCGGCGGCGGACAGCCCGAGGGTGGCGAGGCTGGTGAGCGCGATGGCGCTCAGCGTGTTGATAAGGCGGGGGATTTTCATGTGGAAAGTTTACTTGGTGGCCGATTTGAAGAAGCCCATGGAGTCCATCCAGTCGCCGGCATTCTTGGTCCAGCCATCGACGGGGTTGTTGGTGACGCGCGTGCCGAAGCCGTGGCCGCCCTTGGCGTAGACGTGAATTTCAGCGGGCAGGTTCTGGCGTTTGTAGGCCAGGTAGAGTTCGGCCGCTTCGACCGGATTGTTGCCGTCGTTATGGGCGACCACGAAGAAGCAAGGCGGGGCGTCCTTGGGCACATTGAAGCCGTCACGGAATTTCGTCTTATCGTCCTTATCCAGGAAGCCACCGCCATAGACGAAGATGGTGAAGTCAGGCCCGCGGGCATCATCGACCTCCGGTTTCTGCGTGTACGTCCGCGTGGTGCGATCCCAGGACGCGTGGCCGACCAGGTTGGCGCCGGCCGAGAAACCGATGACGCCGACGCGCTGGGGGTCGACCTGGAGTTCGCTCGCCCGATGGCGCACAAACCCGAGGGCGCGTTGCAGGTCTTGGACTGGATAATTATAGGGAATGGCTTCGTCGGACGTCGGGGTGCGGTAGCGGAGGAGCACGGCGGTGACGCCGAGCTTATTGAGCCATTCGCAGACGCCGGTGCCTTCATTATTCGTGGAGAGGAACCAGTAGCCGCCACCGGGGCAGACAATCACGCAAGCCCCATTCGGTTTATCGGCTCGGTAGATGGTCACCGTCGGTTCATTGATGTAAGTCTCGTGACCGGGCGTGCTGCCTTTCGGTCCGATGCGCTTGACCGTCGCTTCGGTCGGCGTGACGCGTGGGCCGAGCTCCGCGGAAGTAAAGAGCTTGGTGGGCTGAGGGCCGTCGGCGGCGATGGCCAAGGTGGCGAAGCCGAGGAGTTGAAGGAGGGTGCGGAGGGGGTAACGCATAGAGGTAGTTTCAGGAAATTTCCCAGCCTGGGCGATACTGAAGCGAGAGTAGGCTTTGGGCGCGGGGGTGGTTGGGAATGCGTAGGTTGGGTGCGTCCCACACCAGTTTCTCACCTGGGCAACGTGCCGCGATAGTCCCGAGTAAGACCGCTTCGGTGAGCGGTCCGGCATAGGCGAAGTTAGCCGTGGTCTCGGGGCCGCCCAAGGCCGCGTCGACCCAGTCGTGGTAATGATTGCGGCTTTCTTCGAAGGTTATCGTCGCAACTTTACGCTCGTCCTTTTCCCCTGCTGCCAGTCGGCGGGCACGTCGGGTCTGTTCGCCCGGGGAGAGGTTTACGCCAAAGGTTTCTTCGGGGAAGAGTAAGGGGGGTGCGATATGGGGCAGGACCAGCGTGCCCTTTTGACCAATGAAGAGCGAACCGTTGGTCGGTAATTTACTGCCGGCAGGCATGCGTGCGAGGGCGAGGTCGGGTTGTCGGCCGCCGTCATACCAGACTAAGGGTAACGTGTCGCCAACCGTGTGGGCCGTGCCTGGGAAGGTGAAAGTCACGGTTTCCGCTTGGGCCCAGGTCTGTTCATTTACGCCCACGCACTCGGCTTGGACCGTCAGCGGTGCGGTCAGTTGCAAAGCGTTGTAGACAGGGTCGAGCAGGTGGCAGCCGAAATCTCCGAGCGTGCCATTGCCGAAATCAATCCAGTCGCGCCAATTAAAAGGATGGTAGACGCTCGGAGCATACGGTCGAGCCGTGGCACCGCCGAGCCAAAGGTCCCAGGCGAGTCCTGCTGGCACAGGGCCGGGGTTGGGGAGTGTGGTACGCTTCGTGTAGCCGTTGCCTTCGTTGGAAAGCCAAGAATGTACGGCTTCGACTTTACCGATGGCGCCACCGCGAATCAGTTTCACGGCGGTGCGGTAGGCCATGTGCGAGTGGATCTGGTTACCCATTTGCGTCCGCACACCCATCCGTTCGGCGGTGAGGCGGAGGAGGCGGGCTTCGGCGACTGAATGCGCGAGCGGTTTCTGTAAGTAGACGTGCTTCCCGAGGCGCATCGCTTGAAGCGCGGGAAGGGCGTGCATGTGGTCTGGCGTGGAGACCACGGCCGCATCAAAGCCCGCGCCTAGTTTGGAAAACATTTCCCGAAAGTCCGCGAACGTCGGCGTCCCCGGGAAACGTTGCAGGGCGTTCGCCATGCGTTGGGAGTCGACATCGCAGAAGCCCACATAGGTGACCTTTGGGTGCGAGCCGATTTCTTTGATGTCGTCGTAGCCTTTACCGTCACAGCCTACGCTGGCCACTTGTAGGCGCGAGTTGAGGTTGCGTGCGCGCACGACCGCGGGGAAAGCGAGCGTGGCCAGCGCCATCTGTGTGAGGAAGCGGCGACGGGTGGACATGGGGTATGGCTTATGACACCGGCTGTCTGCGAATGTGCCAGAAACAAAAAGGCCGACTCCATCGCTGGGCCGGCCTTTTAAGGGGGGCTGAAGGTCGCTTAGGCGATGGCCTTGAGGTAAAGTTCGTTGGCCTTCTTCCAGTCGATGACCTTCCAGTAAGCGTCGACGTAGTCCGGACGACGGTTCTGGTACTTCAGGTAGTAAGCGTGTTCCCAGACATCGAGGCCGAGGATCGGGGCGCCGTTCACGTCTGCGATGCCCTTCATC
Source organism: uncultured Opitutia bacterium (assembly GCA_903925205.1). Taxonomy (GTDB): domain Bacteria; phylum Verrucomicrobiota; class Verrucomicrobiia; order Opitutales; family UBA953; genus UBA953. Next base: position 14,521 of record CAIYEN010000098.1, read on the forward strand.
AGGGGGCTGTCCTGGTTAGGCGTAGAAGTCACCGCGATGGACTTGTCGGCTTTGACGACGAGCCAAGCCCAGCCGGAGCCAAAGCGGGTGGTCGCCGCAACCTTGAACTTAGCCTTGAGGCCGTTTTCGCCTTCGAGACCGCCGAAAGCCTTGGTGATGGCTTCGCCGAGCGCACCAACCGGTTCGCCGCCGCCGTTAGGCGAGAGGCTGTTCCAGAAGAACGTGTGGTTGGCGTGGCCACCGGCGTTGTTGCGGACGGCGGTGCGGATGGACTCAGGCACCTTGGAGAGGTCAGCGATGAGGGCGTCGACGTCGGAGCCGCCGTTGAAGCCAGCTTCCTTGGCGAGCGCCGCGTTCAGGTTCGTCACGTAAGCGTTGTGGTGCTTGCCGTGGTGGATCTCCATCGTGGCCTGGTCGATGTGCGGCTCGAGGGCGTTGTGGGCGTAGGGCAGGGGAGCGAGGGTGTAGGACATAGGATGAGGGGAAGGGGGAATGGGGGTGGAAGAAGAGGTTTGGGCGGAGAGTGGAGCGGCGGCGAAGGCTGCGGCAGCCAATGAGGTCTGCTTTAAAAAGTCGCGGCGTTCCATAGCGGTTAACGATGACGAAACCCGGCCGGGGTCAAGCCGGGTCGGAGGTTTCCCGCCCCCGCTTCATGTTAAAGTATGCTTGGAGGATTTCTTTACAGGGGGCTTCCAGTACCCCACCGACGGCGTTCACGCGGTGATTGAGTTTTGGCAGGGCGTGCAAGGCCGTGGCGCCGCCCATGCAGCCCATCTTCGGGTCGCCCCAGGCGTAGACCACGCGGCCCAGTCGGCTCATGATAGTCGCTCCCGAGCACATCGGGCAGGGCTCTTTGGTCACGTACAGGGTGCAGTCGTTGAGCCGCCAATCGCCGATCTTATGGGCCGCCTGCGTGATGGCTAACATCTCGGCATGGGCGGTCGGGTCGTTGGAGCGCTCGACCTCATTGTGGGCGGCGGCGATGATCTCCCCCCCGCGTTCGATGACGGCCCCGATCGGGACCTCGTCGATGCGCCACGCGTCCACCGCCAGATTGAAGGCCAAAGCCATGTAAAAGGCATCATCCCGGACGAGTTGGGATGGGCGGAGCTTCTCGAAGGGGCAGGTGAGGCCGGGGCGCGGTGTCTGGCTATCGCCTTCCATCCCTGCAGAATCACCTTCTTAGCCCGGGAGGCAAGCGGGGAGGCGGGGCCTTACTACAGTGATTGACTCCGTGCCTTCCTGCCCATGGATTGAGGCCTACAAGGCATGGCTGAAGAACCCGTTATCGAACTCGAAGGCAAAATCCTACAAGTGCTCCCTGGCACCATGTTCCGGATCGAGCTCCCCAATAAGCACGTGGTGCTGGGACGTATCTCCGGCCGCCTCCGGAAGAACTTCATCCGGATCAACCCCGGTGACCGCGTGAAGGTCGAGATGAGCCCAGCTGACCTGACCCAGGCCCGCATCATCTTCCGCCTGCGTGACACGGCTCCGCGCCCCCCGGGCCCGCCGCCCAAGCGCCGTTACTAAGTATTTTCAGAGAAGCCCGGTACCCCCGGGTTTTTTCTTGCAGGGGCCCCTGACGTAATCTATTAATCCTTACTCAACTACTAATCATTAACCCCATGGCTATCTACAACAGCGTCATCGACACCATTGGTCGCACCCCTCTCGTGCGCCTGAACAAGGTCACCGCCGGTCTCAACGCCGAGATTCTGGTGAAGCTTGAATACTTCAACCCGCTCTCGAGTGTGAAAGACCGTATCGGTCGCGCGATGGTCGACGCTGCGGAGCGTGATGGTCGCCTGAAGCCGGGTGGCACGATTGTTGAGCCCACCTCGGGCAACACGGGCATCGCCCTCGCTTTTGTCGCCGCTGCTCGCGGTTACCGCTGCATCCTGACGATGCCGGAAACGATGTCGGTCGAGCGTCGCGTCCTGCTGCGCATGCTCGGTGCGGAAATCGTTTTGACCCCTGGTGCCAAGGGTATGCGCGGTGCCATCGAGCGCGCCACGCAGCTCCGCGAAGAAATCGGCAGCACGGCCTTCATGCCGATGCAGTTTGATAATCCTGCCAATCCGGAAGTGCATCGTCGCACCACCGCCGAAGAAATCTGGGCCGACACCGAAGGTAAGGTGGATGCCATCGTCGCCGGCGTCGGCACGGGCGGCACCATCACCGGCGTCTCCTCCGTCCTCAAGGGCCGAAACCCGAAGTTCCTCGCCATCGCGGTCGAGCCTTCCGCCAGCCCCGTGATCACGCAGACCCGCAGCGGCCAGCCAGTGCAGCCTTCGCCGCACAAGATTCAGGGCATCGGTGCTGGTTTCGTGCCGAAGAATTGCGACCTCTCGTTGCTCGACGAAGTCATCCAGGTTTCCAACGAAGATGCTTTCGCCACCGCCCTCGACGTGTCGGCCCGCGAAGGCCTCGCGGTGGGTATCTCGTCCGGTGCCAACATCTGGGCTGCCCTCCAGCTCGCCAAGCGTCCGGAGTTCGCCGGCAAGCGCATCGTCACGATCGCCTGTAGCCCGAGCGAGCGCTACCTCTCGACCGCTCTGGCCGAGAAAGTGCGCGCTGAAGTCACCGCACTGACTGCTTCGTAAGCGGTCTCGAGCTGACTAACCAAGGCCTGCGTCGCGAGACGTGGGCTTTTTTATTAGAATTAGGGGATAGGGGTAGGGGGATAGGGGTAGGGGCGCGACTGCGTCGCGTCCGTTGGCCATTCAAAGGTAGGGGCTTGGTTTACCGCGCCCTCCTCGCGTGGAGGGCATGGCGAAGCCTTGCCCCTACCCAAGACAGAAAGCAGTTGGGTTTC
>CAIYEN010000099.1 GCA_903925205.1 uncultured Opitutia bacterium
GTCACCTCCGACAAAAAGGCGGCAACGTCCAAGGCCAACGGGGCCGCGCCGGTTAAGCCGGGATCTAAGCCGCGAGGGAGGCCGCGCAATCCCGCTCAAGAATGGGTCGTTTACTGCATTGACGGGCGCGGAGTGCTTGCAGGCGGTCGCTCCGCTAAAGATGTTAAACGATTCGGCTACGCGTTTACGAACTGCGCGGATCTTTACTGGAAATTCCCCAACGAAAAGCAGGCCGCGAACAAGGCCCGCGTCGTCAATAAGCACATTGGATGGACAAGCCAGGGCATCGACAACATGGCCCACCGTCCGGCCTAACAATCACTGGCGGCAAACGCCAGACCACGAAGAAACGCACATAAGCACCACATGAGAACCACAAAGACGCCAACCATCACCCTGCGGAGCCCTCGCACTCTCCGCATGCCACCACGCGCCGAAACTCGCGCCCGCCTGCCCGCCGTAGCCGAAAAGCTGCGAGGCATGCAGACGCCAGCCGTCGTCATTGTCCAAGATCCTGCGCTAGTCGCACGGGTCGCGGAGCTTGAATCCGCGCTCGCCAAGACCGGCGACGTGGCACGGGATCGAGCGCAACGCGAGGAACGCGTCAAAGCCGTCACGATCCGAGTCGTTGACCGCCGCGCATCCTGGGAGGCAAAGATGGGGCTACGTCAAAAACAGCCGCTTGTCTGCCTGACTAGCCAGCGCATTGTCACTGCCGATGTCTGGACGCAGCCGCAAGGGGACGAATAGCCGCCAAAGAACAAGACCGCCGCCAGGTAACTCTGGCGGCGTTTTTGCGTCTATCGCTTACCCTTTGGTCTGCCAGCTTTGCGCTTTACTGGCACCTCTACGGCTTCCGGCTCGTCCTCGAATACCGGGAGCGCCTGTTCTGCCTCGGTTGCTTCAAATCCTTGCAGAAAATCGCAGCGTTGCAGGGTGCGGAGGATCACGTTTACCTCCTCTTGAGCAATCTCTACCGCTTCGTGGTAGTCGGTGATGCCAACGATCTTACCTGCCAGCCGGTCCGGCAGGTTGTTCAAGGCTTGCCGGAAGGACTGCGTTAAAACGGACACGCCACGCTCGACATCGGCGGCATAGACCAGCGTGCCGGACACGCGGGCATTCTCAAGATTCAGCTTGGCGCATTTGAGTTTGACCTCTTCGGCCTTCCATTCCTGCACTGTTACCGGGCCGCTTTCCTCGTCCTCGGCTTCCTCATCACCTGCCATGATCGGCATTCCATCCGCCGCGCCCTTGATGTTCTTGGCCGTGAAAAACTCGCGCCACTTTTGCAAGTCATGCTGCCCGTTTGGTTTCGGCGTGGGAAACTCGTTCGGGAAACGCTGGCAAACTTTATTCAGTCCTCGCCGGGAGATTCCAAGCTCTTGAGCCAGGGCATCGTAGGTCGACACAACGCTTTCGGTGGAAGATCCATGCCCAGACGCCGCCGCTGCAATCGTGCGTTGCTCCATTGCGGTGAGTGTTTTTCCCTTGGCCTGCTTGGCTAAAAGGTTCTCCACCTGCTTACGCCGGGACTCTTCAAGCTGCTCAGGCGTTAGTATCATCACGCTTTCTAGTGGCTGGGATTATTGTGGGAACTCAGATAATGCATAATTCGCATGAAAATGATGGTAGTATTATAAAC
>CAIYEN010000100.1 GCA_903925205.1 uncultured Opitutia bacterium
CGCGATCAAAATGACCCTTTACCGCACCAGCGGAGACTCTCCCGTTCTTAATGCTCTCATCACCGCCGCCCAAAACGAAAAACAGGTCACAGTGCTCGTTGAACTTAAAGCCCGTTTCGACGAAGCCAATAATAATACGCCCAAGACCACCCAGCGCCCCGAGCAGTACAAGACCCTCGAGGAAAACGCTAAGAAGGACTTCGAGGCCGAGAAAAAGAACTTTGCGGCGCTCGGCTACTTCCGCCTGCTCGCCGAAGGTGGCGTGAAGGCCAAGGCCACTTGGGCGATGCTTCGGCGCGCTCCGGATGACCGCCAGGCCATCGTCACGATGTTGCGTAAATATGAAACCATGGCGGGCGAGCTGGCCGAGAAGCCCGACGCCAAAGCCTCCCGGAACGACAACTTAGCGCTCAAGAAGCAGCTGCAGAACGCGGCCGAATCGATCGAGAAGGTCAACCGCGAGACCCTCGTCATGGAAATGCGCCTCAGCAACGACTGCCAGGCACTCCTCAGCCGCCTGCCGAAGTAAGCCCCGGGCCCCAATCCCCCCAAAAAGGAACCGGCCGCCTTCGTGAGAAGACGGCCGATTTTTTAATGGTGGAGCCTATCGGGCTTGAACCGACGACCTCTTGCATGCCATGCAAGCGCTCTACCAGCTGAGCTAAGGCCCCTTGAAAAGGGATGGTTAACAAAGGTGGCTCAAAGGGCACGGTCAACGCTTTTTTCCCAACACTCCTAGTCTCTGGTTGCCAATGGGCGGGCATGCCTTTGCTTTCCCCCTGTGGACGAGTCAGCAGATAGCCCAGAAGAGGGCCAAACAGGCCAACAGCCAGCCCGTGGGCTGCGTTTTACCGACGATTTGATCGCCACCCTCCCCGTCGGCCAATGGGACGGCTACACAGAGGTCATTGAGAGCGAACAGGACGCCGAACGGGCCGTGAAGCACCTTTTGAAGGAACGCGTCCTCGGCTTCGACACCGAGACCCGCCCCTCCCACACCCGCGGGGTCACTTACTTACCTTCCATCCTCCAACTGGCTGGCGCCGACAAGATCTTCATCTTCCGCCTCGATGAATGCGGCGGCGTCCCCGTGATGTTCCCCCTGCTCTGCGATGCGCGCAAGGCCAAGGTTGGCGTCGCCGTCCGCGATGACGTCCGGCACCTCCAGGAACGCGCGCCCTTCGACGCCCCCGGCTTCATCGACGTCTCTGACTTCACTAAGCGCGCCGGCGTGATCAACACTGGCCTGCGCGCACTCGCCGCGATCTATCTCGGCCTGCAGATGAAGAAGTCCAAGAGCGTCCAGTGCTCTCACTGGGAACTGCCGTTCGCCGTGAACAGTAAGAACAAGAAGGATGCCGAGTTTGCGCGCAAGCAGATCGTCTACGCCGCCAACGACGCCTGGTTCAGCCGGGAGTTATTCCTGAAGCTCGAGAAGGACGGTATCATCCCTCGCTTCGAATAGGCTTTATGGGCCTGACTTCCGCCGAGCTGGCCCAGACCCTCGGCCTCGATAGGACGAAGCGCCACCTTTTCCTGTGCGTGAAGTCGACGGAGCAGGCCTGCTGCGGCGGCGAATTGGCCATCCGCTCCTGGGAACACCTGAAGACGCGCCTCAAGCAGCTGGGCCTCGATGGCCGGGGCGGCATCCAGCGCACGAAGGCCGACTGCCTCCGGGTCTGCGTGCAAGGCCCCATCGCCGTGGTCTACCCGGAAGGCGTCTGGTACCGCGATTGTACGCCCGAGAACCTCGACCGCATCATCCAAGAGCACCTCGTAGGCGGGCGCATCGTGGCGGACTTGCGATTCGCCGGGCCTACTTCGGCGTAGGTTCCTTCTTCTTCGGGATATCCAGCTTCTGATGCAACGCCCGCAGCTTAGGCTGCAGGTCGGCATAAGGCACGTCCTGCACCGCCTGCCCAGACTTCACGGCCATCGCCGCGGCGACGCCCGCAGACTCTCCGAGGATCATCCACACGGGCTCCATGCGGATGGAGGTCATGGCGATGTGGCTCGCTGAAACGCAGACCGGGACAAGGAGGTTCGTGCACTGGTCCTTCTTGGGCCGAATGGCTCGGTACGGAATCTGGTAGATACCCCGGTTCTTCTCCTCGAGGTAAAGCATCGAGTAATAGCCGCCCATGAGGGCGACTTTACCGTCGAGCGCGACCGTCGCGTAAGGCCATTCGTCGACGCCATACGATGCGAGGCCCACGGAGTCCGCGGGCGTGGCCTTGCCTTCCATGTCCATCTGCGTGACGACGTAATCTGAGACCATGCGGCGCGCCTCCCGGACATAGAGCTGATGCGGGTATCCTTTAGTGTCGTCGAACGCACCTTTCTCGAGGCCGGCACTGAGCGCGATTTCCTTCTGCTTGGCGGGGACGCTGGGGTCGGTACGCAGAAAGTGCGTCATGCCGCGGACGAAATCCTGCTGCTCCTTCCAAACTTGGGCGCGGGTGGCATAATCGCCATCCGGATAGCTGGCGTTGTGGCCGTAGTTTGTTGGCGCAAACAAGGCCCGGGCGAGATTGCCGGCGCCACCGGAATAGACGCGGCCACCACTCTTTTCCCAGCCATCCAAGGTGCCGCGCAACACGCGTCCCGAAAGGATATCCACACCCTGCTGGAAGGCTCGGCGATAGAGTTCGAACTGTTTCGGGTCGTAGTTCGCGGGCGGGTCAATCGGCAGGCTCTCGCCTTTAAAGACGAAGCGCCAACGGAAGCCGTAGCCCATCGTCAGCTTATCCGCCGCGCCGACCGGAGCGACCGGCGTCGCCTGCAGGCCCGGCAGCAGCCCGCTTTGCGGGTCGCCCGCCTTCACATAAGGATCAAGCGCATAGACCGACATCGGCGGCTGGGCCCCTGCGAGGCTCTCGCCGTAGGTCGACTTGGCCTCCCGGCCAAAGGCGTAGGCGACACCGGCTCGTGCCATGAGGTCGCCTTCGTAGGAACAATCGATGAAGACCTTGGCCTTAATAACCCGCGCCAGGGCCTTCGTCGGCTGCGCCGGAGGACAGCCGTACTCGTCGAAAGGGGCGAGGTCCAAGTCGATCGAGCGAATCACGCCATCAACCTTCTGCGCGGCGCTAACGCGATGCTCAAAGAGCACAGTGACGCCCGCGGACTTCAGCATCTCAGTAAAGACGGTACGATACTGGGCATCCTTATAATCCTTCTTCAGGATCGGACGGGTCGAGCCGCTGACGGCCTCTTCCCGCCCCCAATCGATATGCATGAGACCACCGCCCGTCATGCCACCGAGCCATCGGCTGGGCTCGACCACAATGACCCTGGCACCTTCCTTCGCCGCGGCACACGCCGCCATGACGCCGCTCGCGTTGCCACCGTAGACACAAACGTCGTAGCCGTCGACGGGTGCCGCGGCCGAACCAAGGGCGCCGAGGCTTAAGCCGACGATACCTACCCAGCGAAGAAAAAGACGGCGAGAGGGGTGGCTCATCGGGGTGGAAAAATAGAATGCCGATACGGGGAGTCAACGCAGGCTCGTCTGGACGTTGACCCAAACCCAAACGAGTCCTATGCCCTCGCCATGGACCTCGCCCCTCACGTCTACGCGCTGCTCTTCGGAGCCGGGCTCCTCGGCGGGTTTATCGACTCGATTGCCGGCGGCGGCGGACTCATCACCGTACCAGCCTTACTTTGGGCCGGACTGCCTCCGCAGTTGGCACTCGGGACGAACAAGGCTCAAAGCTCGTTTGGAACGGCGATTGCCGTGAGCCGCTATGCTCAAGCCGGGCTCGTCCAATGGTCGGAGGTCCGACTGGCCGCTCTCCTTTCTTTTCTCGGTTCCATGGGCGGGGCCTATGTCCTCACCTGCATCGGCAACGACGCCCTCAAGCAAGCGATTCCCTGGATGCTGCTTGGGGTGGTCGTCTATGTCATCGCCAGCCCACGGCTCGGCACGACGACGACACGCGCGCGGATGAACGCCGTCCTCTACTCCTGGATCTTCGGGCTCACCTTGGGCTTCTACGATGGCTTCTTTGGGCCGGGCACAGGAGCGTTCTGGATTCTGTCCTTGGTCACTCTGCTCGGACTCGAACTCACCCGGGCCAACGCTTACACCAAGGTGGTCAACCTCGCGAGTAACCTAGGTTCACTGGTGGTCTTCGCTTGGCTGGGACACGTCGCCCCTTGGGTCGCTTTTGCGATGGTCGGTGGCCAGCTCATCGGGGCTCGGCTCGGCTCCGGACTCGTGCTGAAGCACGGCGCCGGGCTCATCCGCGGGGCTTTCCTGGCGGTCGTCTTGGCGTTGATCGCGAAACTGCTCTGGCCAGTTTAACCGACGGGCTTACTTCAGCGCCTTTTCAATCGCAGACTGAAGCTCCGCGGATTCCGGCTCCACGGATGAGTCGTAACGCGCGAGCAACTTGCCGTCTTTGCCGACGAGAAACTTGTTGAAGTTCCAGGTGACGGGGCCGGGATGGCCAGCTTCCTTGCCGGTGAACGCGACGAATAAGGGATGGGCGGCCTTGCCCTTAGAGCTGACTTTACTGGTCAGGGGAAACGTGACCTGAAAGCGGCTGGTGCAAAACTTCTTGATCTCCGCTTCGGTGCCAGGCTCTTGGCCGCCGAAGTCATTGCAAGGCACGCCCACGATGACGAGGCCCTTGTCCTTGTACTTACGGTAGAGAGCTTCGAGGCCTTCGTATTGGGCCGTGTAGCCGCATTCGCTGGCGACGTTGACGACCAAGACGGCCTTGGCCTTATGGGCGGCGAGGGTCGTCTCCTTGCCGTCGATGTCTTTCAAGGGAATGGTCAGCAAGTTCGGGGCTTCGGCGGCGTGCATAGAGAGGGTCAGGAAGATGGCGAGGGCGAGCAGGAGGCGCATGGCCCGACGGTAGCTAAAGCCCGAGCGGAAGCAAGCGGAGCGACGACTAAGCAAGAACCTCGGCGGCAATCTCATCCCACAGGGCCACGGCCTGAGCGGGCTTCACCGACGGCCGTCCGGCCTCCGCAAACCAGTAACGCGCGTTGCTGAGGTCTCCTTCGACGAGGTGAAGCAACGCATGAATCCACGCCCCGTGGGCATCGTGGAGGTCCTGCGCGATGGCATGGGACTTCTCCCAATCCCCTTTCTTGAGGTACCAGAGAGCGAGGGCGGCCTCGCCCAAGCCAGCCGGCGGACGTGCGTCTTTCAGCGCGGACTGCTTCAGTTCGGCAGGCGTCATCTCCTGATCTCCTCGATAGCGAAGCCAGCGCAGGCCAACAGGAGCAGCACCGTCCCCAGAGAACCCATGATGACGCCGAACCATGCCCGGCCTGCACCTTGGAGGTGCGGCTGTCGCTTTAGGTCGCGCAAAGCCATGATGCCACAGAACAGCGCGAGGGGCGCGGGCAAGCAGAGGACGGAAACCAGCGCTAAGTAGCCCGCCGCAATTGCCCATCCTGAACGGTTGATGGGGATCACCATCGATAGAGCCGGATCAACTGGAGTCGGCCCCGGCGGCGGCGCACCGTTCGAGGGCGGGAAGAGCGTGGCCAAAGATTGCCAGTCGGCCATGCCCTCGGTCCAAGCAAGGTCACCGGGGAGGAGTTCGCCGCGGTTCAGCTTAGCGAGGACTTCTTCCTGCGAAAACACCCCGAGCTGCTCACGGGCGCGAGAGACGTGGTACGGAGCCATGCGCCATCCCAAGACAGCCGTGGCGGGAAGTCAAAGACTCGCTGCCGATGCGGAGCGTGTCCGGGCCGTCCACGCCAGCGTCAACCAGCCGGCTATGAGCAGCGTGCCGCCCAGCGGCGTGATCGCACCCAACCAACGGGGAGCGCCTAAGGCCATCGCGTATAAGGTCGCGGCGAAGATTAACGCTCCCGCCGACCAGAGTCGGGCAGGCCATACGGAAGGCGAAGTAATGGCTCCGACGGCCAAAGCATGGGTCACCAGGTAGAACGTCGCGGTCTGCCACCAGCCCGCAGCCTCAGGGATGAGGGCCAGGCGGTCCTTCAATCCATGGGCACCAAAGGCCCCAAGCGCGACCGCAGTCGCACCTAGAAGCCCCGCGGTGACCAGACGACCCGACATTAAGCCTTGGGCTCGGTATCAGCGCCCGACTTCTTCTGGGTAAAGACCAGCCCCTTCTCGCCGACGGAGACGATGACCGGTTCTTCCTTATTGTAGTCATCGCGCAAGATGGATTCGGCCAACGGGTCTTCGAGGAGACGTTCCACCGCGCGGCGGAGCGGGCGGGCGCCGTACTTCTCGTCCCAGCCGTTATCGACGAGGTAGCCGCGGGCGGCTTCGTTGACGACGAGCTTCACGCCGAGGTCGAGGAGGCGCTTGGCCACCTTGGCGACTTCGATGTCGACGATCTTGGTCATGTGCGTCTTTGCGAGCTGCTGGAAGATGACGATGTCCGTGAGGCGGTTAAGGAACTCGGGCTTAAAGGCGCGCTTAGTCTCGTCCATGATGCGCTCCTTGAGCTTTTCGTAGTCGCGGGTCGAATCCACGCCCACATCGAAGCCCACCGAATTATTACGCTGCAGCACGTCGGCACCGACGTTGGACGTCATGATGATGATCGTATTACGGAAATCGACCACGCGTCCAAGCGAGTCAGTCAAGCGACCATCTTCAAGCGCCTGCAGGAGCAGCTGGATGACGTCGGGGTGGGCCTTTTCGATTTCGTCGAAGAGCACCACAGAGTAGGGCTTGCGGCGGACCTGTTCGGTCAGCTGGCCGCCTTCGTCGTGGCCGACATAGCCGGGGGGCGAACCAATCATGCGGGAGACCGTGAACTTCTCCATGTATTCCGACATGTCGATTTGGATGATCGCTTCCTTCTCGCCGAACATGCGTTCCGCAAGGGTGCGGGCCAGGAGCGTCTTACCGACGCCCGTCGGACCGAGGAAGAGGAAAGAGCCGATCGGGCGACGCGGGTCCTTCAGGTCGGCACGGGAGCGACGCAACGCGCGGGAGATGACTTCGCAGGCCCGGTCCTGACCGATGACGCTGCCCTGTAAGTCCTTCTCGAGGTCGAGGAGCTTCTGGGTCTCCTTCTTCTCCATGCGGTTGAGCGGCACGCCCGTCCAATCGGCGACAATGTGGAGCATCTCCTCCTCGCCGACGACAATGCGCTTCTCGTCGCGCTTCTTGCGCCACTCTTCGAGCATCTTCTCGCGCTTGGCGCGGAGTTTCTTCTCCTGGTCGCGCAGGTTGGCGGCTTCCTCGAACTTCTGGTGACGGGACGCGTCTTCCTTCTGCAACACGACGGCGTCGATGTCGGCCTGGGCTTTATCGAGCTCCGGCGGGAGGTTCAACGAACGGATGCGGGCGCGGGCGCCGGCTTCATCCATGACGTCGATGGCCTTATCGGGGAGGTGGCGGGCAGTGATGTAGCGGTGCGAGAGACGGACGGCAGCCTCGATGGCAGCGTCGGTGTATTCGCACTTATGGTGATCTTCGTACTTCGAGCGAATGCCGCGCAGAATGAGCACGGCGTCTTCGGGCGACGGATCATCCACCTTCACAGACTGGAAGCGGCGCTCGAGGGCGGCATCCTTTTCAATGTGCTTACGGTACTCGGACAAGGTCGTCGCGCCGACGCACTGAATCTCACCGCGGGACAACGCCGGCTTCAGAATATTGGATGCGTCCATGGCACCTTCGGCCGCCCCCGCCCCGACGATGGTGTGCATTTCGTCGATGAAGAGGATGATGTTCTTGGCGCGCTTGATCTCGTCCATGATGCCCTTGATGCGCTCTTCGAACTGGCCGCGGTACTTGGTACCAGCGACCATCAGCGCGAGGTCGAGCGTCACAACCTTACGGTCGAGCAAGATTTCCGGGACGATGCCAGAGGCGATTTCCTGGGCCAAGCCTTCGACGATGGCGGTCTTACCGACGCCCGCTTCACCGATGAGGACCGGGTTGTTCTTCGTGCGGCGGCAGAGAATCTGCACCACGCGGCGGATTTCTTCCTTTCGGCCGATGACCGGATCGAGTTCGCCGGCGCGGGCTAGTTCCGTGAGGTCGCGACCAAACGTCTTGAGCAACGAAAGGCGCTCGCCACGGCCCGGGCGGCCACCTTCCTCCCCAGAGCGGCGGGGCGGCGGAGCATCTTCCCCCTCGGACTTCTCCTCGGGCGGGGTGTCGTCGGACTTGCTTTCGCCTTCGACCGATGCGTTCGGATCGATGTCTGCCAAAATTTCCTTACGGCAACGCTCCAGGTCGACGTCGAGCTGTTGGAGGACGCGGGCCGCAACACCCTCCCCTTCCTTCAGGAGGCCGAGCAGGATGTGTTCGGTGCCGACGTAAGCATGACCGAGGCTACGGGCTTCCGTGACGGCGTGAGCCATGACCTTCTGCACGCGGGGCGTGAGCGGAATGGTGTCGGGGGCCTTCGCTTCCTCGGGACCCTGTCCGACCTGCTTCTCGACCGCGGCGCGGACGTTCTTCAGGTCGAGGCCCATGCGGCCGAGGACATTGACCGCCACGCCCTCACCCAGTTTGATTAGGCCAAGCAGGATGTGCTCGGTCCCGACGTAGTTGTGGTTGAAACGGCGTGCTTCGGCCCGAGCGAGCTCCACGACCTTACGGGCGCGGGGCGTGAAATTGTTGTTATTCTTGTCCTTGTCCATGGGATGGGTGGTGAGGTGGGCTTGAGAGCCTATTAAGCAGATACTATGCCCAAGCCTTTCAGGGCATCAAGCGGGGACCCATGATTGTAAATAACCTCGCCTTTTGCCTTTGCCAGCGGTCGGGCGGGCTTGTTTCTTCCAGACCACACCATGGGAATCAGCATGCAAGCAGCGGGACCAGCCCTCCAGGGGCTCGTCCAAGGGCTCCAAGGCCAGAAAGTGGCCGTATTGGGGCACATGCGCCCTGACGGGGACTGCATCGGCTCGCAAGTCGCCCTCTGCCGCATCCTCCTAGCCGCAGGCATTGACGCCCTCTGCGTCAACCGCGACCGCGTCCCCCCGAACATGGTGTCATACACCCAGGGGGTCACCTTCCTCACGGGTGACCAGTATGTCCCAGATGGCCGGGTGGCTGTCGCAGTCGACTGTGCCGATGCGTCTCGCATTGGACCGGACCTCTTGGACAAGTTTGGCGGCAAACTCTGGGGCAACATCGACCACCATGCGTCGAATCCCGGTTATGCTCAGCACAACATCGTGGTGAAGACCGCGGCCGCAACCTGCCATGTACTGGCTTACGGTGCGCTCCGCCAGAACCTAGGCTGCGACGCCGCCACGGCCAAAGCCTTGCACCTCGGCATCGTGACCGACACCGGCCGGTTCAGTTATGCCAGCGCGACCGCCGAAGTGTTCGCTTTGGCCGCTGAACTCATCGAACGCGGGGCGAACCCGGCAGAGACCAACTTCCTCGTCTTCGAACACGAAAGCCGCGGCAAGCTCGAGCTCACCAAGCGGTTCCTCAACTCGATCCAATTCCACGAAAACGGCAAGATCTGCTCCGGCGAGCTCACGCCCGCCGACTACGCCGCGACTGGCACCACCAAGGAGGACAAAGAAGGCCTCGTGGAATTCCCCCGCTCCGTCGAGGGCGTCGAGATTGCCGTCCTGATGGAAGAAGGCCGTGACGGCGTTCGTGGCAGCCTCCGTGGTCGCGACCCCCGCCTGCGTTTAGACCTCTTGGCCGGCAAACTGAACGGTGGCGGGCACGTCCTAGCCGCGGGCTTCAATATGCTGGGCTGTACGCTCGCCAAGGATCGCGCGCGGATTCTCGGCATCGTCGCTGACCATTACCGCGAGCATACCGCCCGATGAGCGACGGCCTCCCCGAACCCGAAGGCGTCCTGCTGGTCGACAAACCCCAAGGCATCACTTCGCACGACGTCGTCGACAAGGTCCGCTGGCTCTACCAAACGCGCCGCGTCGGCCACGCCGGCACGCTCGACCCGATGGCCACAGGCCTCCTCATCATTCTGGTGGGTAAGGCGACCAAGGCCTCCCAGTACCTGATGTCGCAGGAGAAAGAATACCTCGGCGAAGCCACGCTGGGCGTAGTCACGGACTCCCAAGACGCCGACGGTGAAACCACCGAAACCAATGCCGTCCCAGAACTGACGCAGGTCCAGGTGGCGGCCGCGATGACCACGATGCTGGGCGACCAGCACCAGCTTCCGCCGATGCACTCGGCCAAAAAGATTGGTGGCAAGAAACTTTACGAGCTCGCCCGCAAAGGCATCGAAGTCGAACGCGAGCCACGCTTTATCCGCATCGAAGCCTTCGAACTGCTCGCATGGGAGAGCCCCCGACTCAACTTCCGCGTGCATTGCACCAAGGGCACGTATGTGCGCACCATCGCCTATGACCTCGGACGTAAGCTCGGCCCAGGGGCACACCTCACCATGCTCCGCCGGACGCTGTCGGGCAACCTGCACGTCGATCGCGCCAAGACGCTGATGGAGCTGGGCGCGATGAGCCGCGAACAGCTCGTCGCTTGCTTGATTCCCGTGCACGAAGCCGTGCCGAGCATCGCCTTGGGATGAGCCACGCCACGAGCATCCACCTCGCATTGGGCGCCTTTGATGGGGTGCACCTCGGCCATCGTGCCGTCCTCCACTCCGCCCGGGCCGCCGCCCGCCAAGCCCATGGGAACGTCGGGGTCATGACCTTTGAACCGCATCCCAGCAAGGTACTGCGCCCCGAGTCAGCGGTCCCACTCATCCTCAATCGCACCCAGAAAGATGAGCGCCTGACCGAGGCCGGGGCTGAATTCATCCACCATCAGGAGTTCACACTCCAGCATGCCGCCATGGAGGCCGCGGATTTCCCAGCTTGGCTACTGCATCACTTCAAAGGCCTCCGCTCGGTCCACGTTGGTGCGAACTTCCGCTACGGCCAAGGCCGCGCTGGAGACGGCGAATCCCTCGTCCGTGATTCCGGCAAACTCGGGCTCGCGGTACATCTCGTCGAACCCGTCGCCCTCGATGGCGAAGCCGTGAGCAGCTCGCGCATTCGCGCGGCCCTGCGCCATGGTGACCTCGCCTTAGCTAACCGGATGCTCCTGCGTCCGTATGAAGCCACGGGAACGATCATTGAAGGCCGCCGCCTCGGTCGCACCATCGGCTTTCCGACGCTGAACCTACCCTGGAGCCCCGAGTTGCGCCCAGCCTTCGGCGTCTACGCGGTCGAACTCGTGAATACCGACGGGCTAGCCGAGCCCGGCGTCGCTAATTGGGGACTGCGACCCACCGTAGAAAGCGGCCCCGTGGAACCGCTCCTGGAAACGCACATCCTTCGGGCCTCTGGTCCCATCCCAACGACGGGGGCAGCGGTGCGTATCCGCTGGTTACACTTCCTTCGCCACGAACAGAAGTTCGCGAATCTCCCGGCCCTCCAGGCCCAGATCGCGGAAGACGCCCAAGCGGCCGCCGTCATTCACGGCCTGGCCGGCGGACGCTGAGCCGACGCACCTCAGGAGGCGAATTTCTTGATGATGCCGCCAAAGGCACCGTTCGAGAAGAAGACGATACAACGCGCCCCCTGCCCTTCGGCGGTGTGTAAGCGTAGGGCGTCCAGCAGGGCGTCATTCGAAGCGGGGGCGAAACCACGCCGACCAGCCGCGGTGATGGCCGCGGCCACACCGGTGCTGTCAAAGCTTTCCCCACCGAGCTTGTCCGCGCGGTGGGCCGGCGCCAGGTAGACGTCATCGGCCAGCATCAACGCATCGCGGAAGGCATCCTGCATGACCTTACGCGCGGCGGTATTGCTGCGCGGCTCAAAGCAGGCGACGAGACGATGCTGCGGGTAACGGGCCCGCAAGGACTCGAGCGTGAGCTTCAACGCGGTCGGGTGGTGACCGAAATCTTCGATGACCACGCGGTCCGGACGGTCGACGAGGACCTGTTGGCGGCGCATGACGCCTTGGAACTTCCCCAACGCCGCGAGCGACAACTGGGTCGGGTCTGAGCGGTTGAGCAAGAGCCCAGCCGAGACCGCGGCCATCGCGGCGTTGCGGGCGTTGAACAGGCCAGGTAAAGCCCACTGCACGCGCCCCCACTCCTTGCCCTTCCATAACAGCGTAAACGAAGAGCCCGTGGCTGTCTCCCGAAAATCGGCGATGACGGCATCGTTGTCCGCACCCGTGCCGACGCGGACCACCGGAGCCCAGGTCACGTTCTTCACCAAGCCGAGCACGTTGGCGTCGTCGCCATTGGCGACCACGGCGCCATCGCGCGGGACGATGCGGATCACGTGCGAGAACGTGCGGAGCACGTCATCGAGGTCGCGGAAGATATCCGCATGGTCGAATTCGCAGTTGTTGATCGCGAGGACATGCGGCAGGTACTGGATGAACTTACTGCGCTTATCGAAAAAGGCGGTGTCGTATTCGTCGCCCTCGATGACGAAGGGGCCGCCGGACTTACCGGGATTCGAGCTATCCGGCAGGTCGCGCGGCACCCCGCCGACGAGCCAGCCGGGGTTGGCGCCATTGGCCTCCAGCAGCACCGCCGCCATGCAGGTCGTCGTCGTCTTACCATGCGTCCCAGCGACCACGATGTTGCGGCGCTCATTCAGGAGACGGGTACGCAGGAGTTCCGGCAGCGAAACATAAGGCTGCGTGCGGGCTTCCAACAACCACTCGACCTCCGGGTGTCCGCGCGAGGCGACATTACCCACGACGACGAGGTCGGGCTTGAGCTCGGCCAAGCGTTCCGCGGACCACCCTTCTAAAATCTCGATGCCCGCGCCACGCAGGTGATCGGACATCGGTGGGTAAACGCCCGTGTCCGCCCCCAACACTTCGTGGCCCAGCGAACGCATCAATAAAGCGGCATTGCCCATCGCGGTGCCGCAGATGCCCATGAAATAAATCCGCATAGGGGCATAAAAGCCCGCCCGCCCCCGAGGGCGAGCCGAGAACGGCTGAGGCACCGCCAAAAGGAGGACCCCGGTTACCTTGCGGCAACCGGGGTCCGAGACCATCTCTGACTGTACCTTCTGGGCTATCGGCCGAGGTTCACTGGCTTAACCTGTTTCTGACTGTCTGTTCCGTCTGACCGTCGGTTCTTGCCGACTACCCGACTGACTGGACTGTCCTAAACCGACCTCACCACTGACTTAGCTGGCACTAGCCGGTACCGTCCTTACGCCGCCCGTCCCAAGTCGCCCAGGTCCGTTGGCTTTGGGTGATTCCGCTTCTCTTTCTCCAGGCGATGGCGGCGGCGAAGTTGGCGATCGACCTTATCGATCAAAATATCGATGGATTTGTATAAATCCTCGGATTCCTCGCGAACCACGATGTCCGGGCCCGGCACCTCCAACCGGATTTGGGCAGCGAACTCCCGGCTGTGGTCGCGACTGCGGTTATAGACGAGCTCGACGTGCACGCGGATAATCCGCGGGTTGTGGCGCATCAGTCTTTCGACTTTGGCGCACACCGTATCCTTCAGGGCGTCGGTGAGGTCCATATGGACCCCCGTCACGACTACCGGAGCATTGCTCATGTGTGTTGTGTTTTGGGGTTGAGCGTGAGAACCTGCGTCCATGTCAAAGAACGATACCATCGATGATTTTCTCAGAAGTTTTTCCTGTGTGATCATAACGGGCGCTTCCTCCGGCATTGGTCGCGCGATTCTCTCGCGCATCTACAATTCTGGGACACAGGCGGCCGTGTTCAACCTTTCCCGCACCCCCCCGGAGGGGGTGCCGAATACCTGCAAGTTTACTCACCTTACCTGCGACCTCTCTCAACCCACTCAAGTGGAAGACGTTGTCCGTGAATTACAGAAACTAATGCCGGTAGAAGGCAGAATTCTGCTCGTTAATAATAGTGGCTTCGGGGCCTACGGGGAGTTCCCAGCGCCGGGCTTGGACCACACTTTAAAAATGGTCGATGTGAACGTGCGCGCCCCGCTGCAACTCACGGGGCTACTCTGGGACGAACTGAAACGGCGTGGCGGCCAAGTCGCGACGGTTGCTTCGCTCGCGGGCTATCAACCGACGCCTTTGATGACGACGTATGCGGCGACGAAAGCCTTCATGCTCCATTGGAGCATCGCGCTCGACGCGGAAGCGAAGCCGTACGGCGTACGCTGCGTGGCGATCTGCCCGGGACCGGTCTCGACCAACTTCTCCAAGGCCGCGGGCTTCTCCGGCCCCACGGGCCTGGGCGGCCAGACCGCGGAGGACTGCGTGGACGAGTCGCTCTACGCCATGGCGAAGTCGCGTCCGCAAATCATCCCGGGCTGGAAGAACCGCCTGCTGGGCATGTTCAGTGCCCGCCTGCCGAAGCCTTGGGCCGCCGCCATCGGCCTGCGGGTCATTCGGCGCCTCCGCCTCGATCGCTTCGTGCAGCGCTAATTAGCCCGCCGCGGACGCCAATAACTCACGGGCGTGCGACAAGGCGACCTTGCTCGCCCGATCGCCCAACATGCGGGCCAGTTCCGATTCCCGCTCCTTGCGCTTCGTGTGGACCGGGGCAATGGCTACGGTGGTGCTGCGCTCGTCCTGGGTTTTAGTGACGACGAGATGAGCATGTCCCAACGCCGCAACCTGCGGTAGGTGGGTAACGCAGAAGACCTGATGGGCGGCACCGAGGGCGGCGAGCTCGCGACCGACCTGCGCGCCAATCTCTCCGCCGACGTTGGCGTCGACTTCATCGAAGACCAGCACCGGAGTCTGGTCGACGGCAGCGAGTACTGTCTTCAAGGCCAGCATCACGCGAGCGGCTTCGCCACTGGACGCGATTTGATCGAGGGGCAGCAAGTCCTGGCCGGCGTTCGGGCAGAAAAGGAAGCGGACGGCATCGGCCCCCTGGGGGCCTAATTCCGCGGCCGCGACTTCGATGCGCAGGTCGGCTTTCTTGAAGCCCAGCGCCCCGAGCATCTTACGGACGGCACCCGCGAGTTTGTCGGCCGCCTTCGCCCGCGCCGTATGCAAGGCGTCGGCCTGCTTGCGCAGGTCCTTCTCCACTTGGGCGGCTTCGGCGCGGAGTTTGGCCACGCGGGCCTCGACGTCACCCTGGGAAAGGAGCCGTTGGGCGATGCTGTCACGCTTGGTGCGGACATGGACCGCTTCCGGGCCATACTTACGCCGAAACTCTAACCACAGGTTCATCTTCGCCTCCAGCTCGCCGACGGACTCATCGTCCTCGGAAAGACCGCGGGCGAGGCGAGCGTAGTCGGCGCGAATATCTTCCGCTTCCGCGGCCAAGGCATTGAGCCGATCTCGAAGGGCCGTGGACTCATCGTCGATTCGGGAGACATCCTCGGAGGCCTTGAGTAATTTCGGCAGGACTTCGCCGAGGCCCTCGGCCCCTAAGCCGGCATCGAGCTGTCCCAGTAAGGCACCGAGCTCCTGGGCGCGCGATGCGCGGGCATGGTCGCGTTCCAACTTGGCCACGGCGTCGTCGGACAGATCCAGCGAACCAAGCTTCTCCAACTGGGAGCGCAGGAACGCCTCTTCATCCTCCGAAAGTTTTTCTGCACCAGCGGCCTCGTCGGCCGCGCGCAGCAGGCTGAGACGCTGACGCCAGCCCGTGCGATAGGTCGCCAAGGCCTTCCCCATCCCCGCATGCAGGTCGAGCATCGCGAGCTGCGTCTCCGCCCGCATCAGCTTCTGCGGCTCGCCTGGGCCATGGAAATCGATCCAGAGCTCGCCGAGCTGCTGCAACTGCACGAGCGTGGCGGCGCCGCCATTGATCGTGATGCGACCAGCCTTGCTCGCATGCACCGACCGCTTAAAAAGCAATAAGCCCTCATCGCAGACCGGGAGGTCCAGTTCCTGCAAAAGCGCATCGATGCGCGGGTCTTCGCCGACCTCGAATTCTGCTTCGACCACGCATTCTTCCGAACCCTTGCGCACGACCGTCTTGGCGGCGCGATGGCCAGCGAGTAAGGACAGTGCACCCAATAGTACGGACTTACCCGCACCGGTCTCACCCGTCACCACGGTGAAGCCTGGGCCGAGCTCCAATTCAGCCCGATCCATCAAAGCCAGGTCGCGAATGACGAGGCGACGAATCATAGGGCCGGGCGGGAGCCGTAGAGGGCGGAGCCAACGCGCACGCACGTCGACCCCTCGGCCACGGCGATTTCGAGGTCACCGCTCATGCCCATGGAAAGCTCGGGGAGCTTTACTCCGCAACGAGCCTCGAGACTGTCTCGGCAACGGCGTAGTTCGGCGAACGTCCGCCGGGCGACGGCGGGATCATCTGATAAAGGGGCGATGGCCATGAGACCCACGACCTTAAGCGAGGGGTGCGGCAGCAAGGCCTCCAAGACCGCGGGGGCTTCGGCGAGGTCACACCCGAACTTGGCAGGGTCATCTCCCGAGTTTACTTGGACATAGACCTCGCGGGTTAGCCCCAACTCCGTGGCAATCCGGCCGAGCCGGGCGGCCAGCTCGGCGGAATCCACCGATTGTAGCACGTCGAAGGCTTGGAGGGCCTGCTTAGCTTTATTGGACTGGAGGTGCCCGATCAGCTCCCAACGCAGCCCAGCGGGCGACTGAGGCCGCTTGATGAGGGCCTCTTGGACCCGATTCTCCCCGACGGACGCCAAGCCGAAGCGATGGGCAAATTCCGCCGCCTCAAAGGGGTGCGTTTTCGTGACCGGCAACAGCCGGACCGACGACGGCGAGCGCCCGCAAGCCTGGCAGGCCTGAGCCAACCGCTCCAAAACGGCCTCACAGTGGGCGGTAAACTGGTCGTAGGTGACCATTTGAGCAGTATGAACACCCTAACGGCTGGGAGTCAACGCCTGCGATTCGATTAAAAGTGCCGATTTTGAGGCTTTGGATTAGCCCTTCTACACTTGAAGGAACCTTCCATTAGTTTTAGTAATCTAAGAACGCACACCATGCACATCGAAAACCTCAAGATCTTCCGGGACCTGGTCGACAATGAAAGCTTTTCGAAGGCCGCCAAACTGAACGCCATCACGCAGTCGGCCGTCAGCCAGCAGCTCCGCTCGATGGAAAAGCACTTCAACGTCCTCATCGTGGACCGCAGCCAGAAGCAGTTCCGCCTCACCCGCGAAGGCCGCAGCCTGTATGAAGCCTCCAAAGACATCCTGAACCGCTACGAGCAAGTCGCCAGCGAGATGCAGGAAATGCGTAAGGTCGTCAGCGGCACCGTCCACGTCTCCACCATCGTCTCGATTGGCCTCCACGAGCTGCCGCCCTACGTGAAGCGCTTCATGCAGGAGTTCCCCCACGTCAACGTGCGCGTCGAGTACCGCCGCTCCAACCTCGTCTACGAAGACGTGGTCTCGAGCGCCGTCGACTTCGGCCTCGTCGCGTTCCCGCAGAAATATCGCCAAGTCGAAATCATTCCTTTCATGGAAGACCAGCTCGTCGCCATCTGCGCCCCCAAGCACAAGCTCGCCTCGAAGAAGGAAATCGAGCTCGCTGACCTCCAAGGCTGCAAATTCATCGGCTTCGACCAAGACATTCCGACCCGCAAGGCCCTCGACCAATTCTTCCGCGAACAGCGCATCGAACTCGAACCCTCGATGGAGTTTGACAATATCGAGACGCTCAAGCGCGCGGTGGAGGTCGATGCCGGCGTAGCCCTCGTCCCCGAAGGCACCATCCGCTCCGAGATCGAACAAGGCACGCTGGTGAAGCTGCGCCTGCGTGACCGCCGGGTCGCCCGTCCCTTGGCCATCCTGCACCGTAAGGGCCGCGTTCTGACGCCAGCCATGAAGCGCTTCCTCGCGCTGATGCTCAACGGCCTGAACGGTAAAAGCGCCGAAGTCGCCTAAGTCAGATTCGGGTCGAACGTTCGAGGCGACGCGCCAAGGCGAAGCCTGGCACGGCTTGCGCCAGCAGGAAGCCGAGGCCAATCCAGAGCAGCGCATCGGCGTTGGAGCCGGTTAAAGCCGTCGCCGCCAAGCCCCACCAGAGCAAGGCACCGACCAAGGGCTCGGGGGCCCGCTTCAAACTCGCCCGCGCCAGCGACCAAGCCCCGAACAACGCGGCCGCTAACCCAGCCGTTGCCGCCGCCGAGAGATGCCCGAGGGCCAAGTGGGCGTAGAGTAAAAAACCTTGGGCCACCAGTAAGCCGCCTAAGACCGCCGAACTCACCCGGAACTGATGCGGGAAGAGGGCGAACTGGGCGCGGTGGGCCCGGAGATAAAGCACCGTGGCGATGACCGCCATGGTTAAGGTCAGGGACCAGATATACCGGAGGCCGCTAATCGGCATGACAAACTTATCGATCGCCCATTGCGCGAGGAAACACTTCGCCAAGATGAGCGACCAGAGGGCACCCAGCCGATCAACGACCACGACTTCGCGGTAGGCACGCTCGACCGACAAGGAGAGTTCCGTGTCAGAACTAGCGGGCAAGGAGGACGGCAAAGGTGCCATAACGTTGGCCTACCGTGAGGGT
The DNA here is from genome assembly GCA_903925205.1 of uncultured Opitutia bacterium. GTDB lineage: Bacteria > Verrucomicrobiota > Verrucomicrobiia > Opitutales > UBA953 > UBA953. The sequence continues at coordinate 18,329 of CAIYEN010000100.1, forward strand.
TTCCCTTGAGCCTGCAACCGCAGGCACACTTTAACTCAGGAAATCCAGAGCTTCGAGCGCTTGATGGCTGCGGCGACGGCCGGCGGGACTTCCTTCTCCCAGCCTTCGTAACCTTGGCGGATGCGTTCCGCCAAGGTACGCGGCTGGCAAGCCAAGGCCGC
>CAIYEN010000101.1 GCA_903925205.1 uncultured Opitutia bacterium
AGCCCTTCGGCAGGTGCGTAAGGTGCCAATCGGCACCTTCGCGCTCCAGCTGGCGGGCCGCCAAGGCGGGAGAGTGGGTGAGGTTCGGAAAGAACCCAATACGAAGGGTCACTGGCTCTTCGGCCTTAAGGCAGAACGACAGGATGCTTAGGCAAAAAATGGCTAGTCGCATGGTCGAAGTTGCCTAAATAAGCATAACATTACATTATTAGTCAAGATAATAAGATAAAGGCGTTTTAAACGCTTCCATCTCATTATCATGTATTTACAACGAACCAAAGGCCGGATCCGACCACGAGTGCCGTGGCGATCCAGCCGAGGGCGGAAACCCACCGTGGCGCGACGAACACGCCCATCAAATCAGGATCGCCCGTCATCCGCACGAGCGGCCAGCAGGCAAAGCCGAGCTGCAGGCTGAGGATGACCTGACTCCAGACGAGCAACGTCTCCACCCTACCCTCACCGGCCAAGCCAATGACGAGCAAGGCGGGGACCAAGGCCGCTAACCGCGTGGCCACCCGCACAAGCCAACCAGCGCTTTTCACCTTGAGGAAGCCTTCCAAGACAATCTGTCCGGCCATGGTGCCGGTGATGGTGGCGTTCTGCCCCGAGGCGAGCAGCGCCACCGCGAAAAGCGTGCCAGCGACGGTCGTCCCCAAAGCTCCATCCAACAGACGGTGAGCCTCGCGGATATCGGTGACGCCGGTCTGACCGGATTGATGGAACACGGCGGCACTGAGGACCAAGAGGCCCGCGTTGACGAAGAACGCAAAGGTCAGCGCCAGCGTGGAATCATAAGTCGCAAAGCGCATGGCCTCGCGCCGCTCCGCCTCGGTCGAGCCCTGCGCCCTCTGCCCGACAATCGATGAGTGCAGGTAAAGGTTATGCGGCATGACGGTCGCACCGACGATACCTAAGGCCACGAACAGCATGCCCGGCCGGGTGAGGACTGCAGTCGTGGGTATAAAGCCTTTCACCAATTCCGCGATCGCTGGCTTCGCCAAGAGGAGTTCCACCCCGATACAGGCAGCGATGGTCAGCACCAGCACGGCCACCAAGGCTTCTAGCCAGCGGTAGCCGAGGCGGGTCAAGGCCAAGAGAACCAGGACGTCGAGCGCGGTGATGATCGCGCCGAAGAACAGCGGGATACCGAAAAGAATCTGGAGCGCGATCGCCGAGCCGAGTAACTCGGCGAGGTCCATCGCGATGATGCCGAACTGGGCCGAGACCCAGAGGAACTTGGCGACGCTGGGCGAATAACGGGCCCGACAAGCCTGCGCGAGGTCTCGGCCGGTCGCGACATTGAGGCGCACGCAAAGATGTTGAAACAGGATCGCCATCAGGTTCGACAGCAAGATCACCCAGAGCAGCGCGTAACCGAACTGCGAACCGCCCGCCAAATCGGTCGCCCAATTGCCCGGATCCATGTAGCCCACTGAGACCAAGAAACCCGGCCCCACGAAACCCAAGAAGCGCCGGAAAGCCGCCCAGCGGGAGGCTTTTCGGAGCGCGGGTTCAACGACGGCAGACATCAGCCTGCATGGTTCACCGCCGTGCAGAAGTGTCAATCCATGGGCGTCCTTTTGCCCTTTGCTCCGGCAACGGATTCCATAAGAAAGAGCCATGCCCCGACTGCTTTCCTGCCTCTTGCTGGCCGTCCTTACCTGCACCGTCGGTACCCGTGCGGCCGAGACGCCGCCCAACTTCGTCATCCTCTTAGCCGACGACCTTGGCATTAACGACCTGGGATGCTACGGCCGGAAGGACCAGCGCACCCCAAACTTGGACCAGCTCGCCGCCCAAGGGGCGCGCTTCACCCAGGGCTATGCCGCCGCTTCGGTGTGCTCAGCTTCCCGCGCCGCTTTACTGACGGGGCAAAGTCCGGCCCGCCTTAAGATTACAACTTTCCTCCCTGGTCGCACCGATCGGGCCTCCCACCGCGTGCTGGCCGCGCCCGTCAACGACCACCTCCCGCAAGGGGTGCAGACCCTCGCCGAACGCCTACAGGCCAAGGGCTATACTTCCGCCGCAATAGGCAAATGGCACCTCGGGGGCAAAGGCCACCAACCGACGGACCATGGCTTTGCTGAATATTTCGCCGGCAAATCCTTCCCGGGGGCTGAGTCGCCGCAAGGCGGCAAGGGCGAGCTCGGCCAAGCGGATGCAGCCGTGAAGTTCATCGAACGCAGCAAGGGGAAGCCTTTCCTCCTCTACCTCGCCTTCGACAACCCGCATATCCCGCTCGCGGCACCCGCCAAGGGTATTGCGGCCAACGCCCAGTCATTCCATCCCACCTACGCCGCCTTAGTTGAGTCCCTCGACGTCGCCGTCGGCCGCGTCCTCAAGGCCCTCGATGAGCAAGGCCTCGCCGAGAACACCTTTGTGGTCTTCGCGTCCGACAACGGTGGCGTGCATGTCTCGGAGCTGCGGGAAACGCCGCCCACCCACAATGAACCCGCGCGGGCGGGCAAAGGGTTCGTTTACGAGGCCGGCATCCGTACGCCGCTGATCATCCGCTACCCCGGACGGCTCGCCGTCCGCGAAATCGCGGAACCCGTCGTGCTCGGCGATCTCTGTCCGACTATCTGCGCGTTGGCGAAGGTCACCCCACCCGAGGTCCAAGACTTCCAGGATCTCGGCCCCCTGCTCTTCGACAGCAAGCCGAACACCGTGCCCCCCCGGGCCCTTTACTGGCATCAGCCGCACTACATGAACCAAGGCGGCAAGCCCGCCGGGGTCATCCGCGAAGGCGACTGGAAACTCGTCGAGCAATACGAAGACGGCAGCCTCGAGCTCTATAACCTCGCGAAGGACCCGAGCGAAAAGACCGACCTCGCCGCGGCCGAACCCGCGCGAGTGGCCGCGCTCCGCGGAAAGTTGGAAGCTTGGCGTCGCTCCGTCGGCGCCGAGCCCACCAAGGCCAACCCAAATTTCGACCGTGCCCGCTGGGAAAACTGCTTCGTGAAGTTCGACGCCACCCGCGTGCAGGCGCTCCCGACTTCGGAGGCCATGCGCCCTGGGATGGCCGATTGGCGCCAAGCCATGAATGACGCCACGCCGACTGGTCCCAACGCCTTAATCTTCCTCGAGGCCCGCAACGCCCAAGTGCAGGCGAAGAAACTGAAATACGAGGACCCGCCCCAGAAGGACACGCTCGGCTTCTGGGTCGACCCAACCGATACCGCGTCATGGACCTTCCAGGTGGCTCAACCCGGCAAGTACCGCGTCAGCGTCCTCCAAGGCTGCGGCAAGGGTAGCGGCGGCTCGACCGTCGCGCTCGAGGTCGGGACTTCGAAAGCCGAATTCACGGTCGAAGAGACCGGCCACTTCCAACGCTTCATCCCGCGCGAAGTCGGCGTCCTCGACCTGACCGCCGGCGCCAACACCCTCACCGTCCGCCCGCTCAAAAAGAAGGGCGCGGCGGTGATGGACCTGCGTCGCGTGACGCTGGAACGCGTCGAGTAACTTAGAGCGTCGCCAACAGGGCCCGGAGCTCTTCCTCGGGCTCTTCGTGGCCTTGGGCCACGGCGAGACGCAGGGCATCGTCAAAGGCGACGCGCGCCGACGCCCGGTCGTCGAGCGCTAGATGGGCTTTGCCCAACAAGATCCGCGGCATCATCCAGTCCGCCTTGGAGTTCGCGGCCAGTTGGAGATGCTCGATGGCCTCGGCGGCCGCCGCTTCTTTCAGTAATTCCTGCCCCAGTGAAAAACGGAACAACGGGTTCGCCGGGTCGTGGGCGACGAGCGGACGGAAGAGAGCGGAGCGTGGAGCCATGCTTAACGTTTTTGGCGGAAGATCACGACGGACAAACCGGGGAGCCGCACTTCGATGGAATGGCTGCGCCCATGGGTCGGCTTGGCTTCGGCCTGCACGCCGCCGAGGTTGCCGAGGCCCTTCCCGGCGTAATGCAAAGAGTCGGTATTCACCGCTTCTTCCCACTTCCCGGCGAACGGCACGCCTAAGCGATACGTGCGTTCCACGGGCGTAAAATTGCCTACCACGACCCAGGCGCAGTCGTCGCCATGACGCTCAAACGTCAGCACACTCTGATCGCCATCGTTCGCATTGATCCATGCGAAGGCGCGCGAATCTAGGTCCTTGGCCGCCACGGAAACATCCTGTCGATAAAGGCGATTCAGATCCGTCACGAGGCGCTGGAGGCCTTCGTGCAGCGGATACTTCAGGAGGTGCCAATCAAGCGAGGCGTCGAACTTCCATTCCGCGAACTGTCCGAATTCACAGCCCATGAAGAGCGTCTTCTTCCCCGGCCAAGCCCATTGCATAGCCAAGAGGCACCGCAGGTTAGCGGCCTTAGTCGCATCGTCACCGCCGGCCATCTTGCCAATCAGTGAGCCTTTGCCGTGGACGACTTCATCGTGCGAGAACGACTGCACGAACGCTTCCGACCACTGGTAGAGCATCCCGAAGGTCAGCTTGTCATGGTGGAATTTCCGGAACAACGGGTCCTGCTTAAAGTAGTCGAGGCTGTCATGCATCCAACCCATGTTCCACTTGTAGTCGAAGCCGAGGCCGCCTTCCGGCACGGGCTTCGTCACCCCCGGATAGGACGTCGATTCCTCGGCGATGGTGACCACGCCGGGATGGTAAAGATGCACGAGCGCATTGACCTGACGCAGGAATTCGACCGCCTCGAGGTTCTCGCGGCCACCGTGACGGTTCGGCACCCATTCGCCGGCCTTGCGCGAATAATCGAGGTAAAGCATCGAGGCCACCGCGTCGACGCGGAGGCCATCGATATGAAAACGCTCTAACCAAGACAGCGCGGAGCCAACAAGAAACCCCCGCACCTCATGGCGACCGTAGTTGAAGATCAGCGTCCCCCAATCCTGATGCTCCCCGAGACGCGGGTCGGCGTGCTCGTAGAGATGCGTGCCGTCAAAGCGGGCCAAGGCGAAGAAGTCGCGGGGGAAATGCGCCGGCACCCAGTCCGTGATGACGCCGATATTGGCGCGGTGCAGCGTGTCGACCATCGCCATGAAATCAAGGGGCGTGCCGAAACGATGCGTGGGGGCGTAGAAGCCCGTGACCTGATAACCCCACGAGCCATCGAACGGGTATTCCGAGGGCGGCATGAGTTCGACGTGTGTGAAGCCCAAGCGGGTACAATATTCTGCGAGCTGCGTACCTAGCTCGCGGTAATTCAGGACGCGATTGCCCTCTTCGGGGACGCGGCGCCAGGACGCCGGATGCACCTCATAGACGGACAGCGGGCGAGCGCGCGAATCGGCCTGGCGGCGCTGCGCCAACCAGGCTTGGTCGTTCCAGACAAAGCCCGACACATCACAGACAATCGCCGCATGATTCGGCGAGGGCTCGAAATGGAGGGCACAAGGGTCGGTCTTGATAAACGGCGTCTGATCATGCGCTCCAACAATTTCGTATTTATAGCGGGCGCCCACGCCGAGCCCGGGGAGGAACAGTTCCCAAATGCCCGAAGCCCCCAAGGAGCGCATCGGGTGAGCCCGGCCGTTCCAGAGGTTATGGTCGCCGACCACGGAGACACGGCGCGCCGAGGGGGCCCAAACCGCGAAGGAAACCCCAGTCACCCCATCGCAGGTCCGGACATGGGAACCGAGCTTATGGAAGACCTGATGGTCGTCGCCCTTGCCAATCAGAAATAAGTCCTGCTCGGAAATCGTCGGCAAGAAACGGTAGGGATCCTCGTGTTCGCGAACGGTCCCGTCCGCATAGCTGACCTGAAAGCGGTAGCGAAAGACCGCAGACTTCGGGTAAACGAGTTCGAATACCCCTAAGTCAGCAAGTTTAGCCATCTCCTTCCCGCGAGGGGCCCCCTCCTGAAGGACCCGACAGCCCGTTGCCCCAAGAAACAGCGCCCGAATGACCACACCCCCGTCCGCCAACGGGTGCGTACCCAAGAAACGATGCGGACAGGTCTCCGTCCCCTCCACGAGGGCGGCCAACTCTGCGGGACTGAGGCGCATCCTTGGACAATCCACGCCCGCCCCCTTGCCGCAAGCGTGCAATGCCCGAAAATACTTGAGACGCAGGCGGGAGCGACAAGTCTGGGACGAATGCCTGGCCGTCGATTTTGGATTCTTGCCGCAAGCGTCGGCCTCACCCTCAGCGGCGTCGCCGCGGACTCCGTGCCTGCACCCGTGCCAGTGGCCGGCCAAGCAGCCAAGCCCGACGTCCCGGGCCTCTCCGGCCAAAGCTTCAGCTACGAAGAAAACGGCAAGGTCCTAGTCGCCGTCAACGCGAGCTTCTCCTCGAACGGCTCATTCCTCTCCGCCCAGCTGATCAAGCTCGATACCCGGACCGGCCTGATTAGCGCCGAAGGCGACGTCGTGTATGCCACCACGAACCTGCGCATCCTCGGCGCGAAGGCCGTGATGGACCCCAAGAACGACGTCGTGGTCGCCACTCAGGTCCGCTTCGGACGTAACCCCGTCTACCTAACGGCCGACGAACTGCGCATCGAGAAAGGCGACAAAACCATCACCGGCCTGCGCATGTGGCACAATGAACCGGCCGCGAGCGGGATGTCGCTCAACATCGGTTCCGCCACTTACACGGAGAAGGACGATTGGCTCGCCCTCCGCGACGTCCGCCCACAATTGGCGGGGCTACCCTTCTTCTACGTCCCCTACTACGGGCAAGAAGGGTATCAAGATATTCCTTACGACGTCTACCTCAACATGGGGTCGAAGGACCGCCAAGGGACTTACCTGCGCACCACCACGCTCGCGCGGCAAACGCCCTCGCTGTGGGTCGGGGCCCTCCTCGACTTCTACAGTAAGTCCGGCTTCCTGGTGGGGCCTTACCTCAAATACGATAACGCCAAGGACAAGCAGGCCACGACGCGCTGGAAAGGCTTTTTTCAAGCCGGTTACATCAGCGACCGCGGCGACCTGCTGGCGGATAGCTTTGGCCGCCTCCCCGGCCGGACGCGGGCCTTCGAATACGGCGAGATCAACGGCCGCACGGCCGACGGCCTCCAAATCGCAGGCCAGCTCTTCGCCACCAGTGACCCTGATTTCGTGCGCGACTTCCGCCCGAACCTCACCGACCGGACGGGCACACCGCAACTAACCCTTGAAGTCACCAAGCCTTGGAATGGCGGTCTCCTTTCCGCCAACATCGTCGCCAAAGCCGATAACTATCAGGAGGTCGCTCAGAAACTCCCGGAAGTCCGCTTTGACCTCACCGAGACGGCCCTCGGCGAGCACGGCCTGCGTCAACGCGGCTTTGCGGCAGTCTCCTACCTGAACGAACAACCAGCCGCCCTCGCCGCCCCGACCAACGCCTGGTCCACCGCCCGCCTCGACCTTTACTACGGCATCGCCTATCCACTCTCCACGGGAGACTGGCTCACGTTTAAACCCGTCATCGGGGCTCGGGCGACCGATTGGTCGTCCAGTCTCAATGGCCTCGGCAATCGCACCAAAGTCATGGGCCAACTCGGCTTTGACGTCGAAGGCCTCTTGACCGGCTCGTGGAATCTCGTCGCGAAAAAATGGTCCATCGATGGCATGCGCCATAGCCTGCGACCCGTCGTGCAATACCGCTACCTGCCGGGCGCAGAACAAGGCGCCGGTGAATTACCAATGGCCGATCGCGCCGTTGCCCTTGCAGCCTTCCAGGAACTCGACCTCGCCGACCGCGCCGACGCCGCCAGCGTGACCGCACGCCAAGCCGCGCGTATTGGGGTGCGGAATACCTTGGCGACCCGTGACAGCGTCAATGGCACGCGCGACCTATTGCGCTTCGACGTGTTCACGAATTGGGAGCAGGACGCCGTCACTGGCACCGGCAATAAATCAGATATTCAAGCCCACCTCAGCCTCACCCCGGCTCCCTGGGTCAGCATCGACTCCTACCAGCGCATCCCGAACGGGGGCGGGGCGGCCGCCGAGTCCCTCAACTCGATTGCCTTCAATTCCGGTGATTTCTGGAAGGCCTCCTTCGGCTGGTACCAGCTGCGCCAGGCGGAAGCAGCTAACCAGCTCTGGGTAACGGGCGAAATTCGCTTAAATTCGGTCTATTCCGGGGTCGCCTCGGCCAATTATGACGCCCTGACCCACCAATCCATCTACCAGTCCATCGGCTTGGTGCAGCGCATCGGCAATTCCTGGGAAATGGAATATAGCTTCCAGAAGCGGGTTTCGAGCTACGGCGATAGTGCATTGGGCTTCCACCTGCGGGCACGTTTGTTCAAGTTCTGAACTGTGACGGACCATTCCGCGACCCCTCCTTCCATCCCGGCTGACGGCATCTTGCCGCCCGCCGACCTGCCGATCCGCCTAGACGTTTTCGAAGGGCCGCTGGACTTGCTGCTCTTCTTGATCCGCAAGAATGAAATCGATATCTACGATATCCCGATTGAGAAGGTCACGCAGCAATACCTCGAGGTGCTCCGTACCCAGGAGAAGGATAACCTCGAACTCGCCGGCGACTTCTTCGTCATGGCGGCGACTTTGATGTACATCAAGAGTCGCATGCTTCTGCCGGTTGAAAGCCGCCCCGAAGAAGAAGTCCTCCCGACGCCCGAAGGCCAAGACCCACGCTGGGCGCTTGTGCAGCAGCTGATCCAGTACAAACGCGTCAAGGAAACCGCCGCCATCATTCGCGGCTTGGCCGACGACCGCCAAGGCCTCCTGGCCCGCTACGTGGTCCAGAATGAAGGTGAAGACGCCGTCGTCCGACCGGTGGCCCCGACGGAGCGCATCGAGATCTGGAACACGATCAACAAAGTCCTCCGCCGCCTCGCCGAGCGGATCCAGCCGGGCAACCTCTCGGTCGAGAATGTCACCGTCTCCGACCGCATGGAGTTCATCCTCAAGCGACTCGAGACTGAACCGCAGTTCATCTTCACTTCCCTGCTACCCGAACGCCCGACCGTCGCCCTACTCGTCGCAAACTTCTTGGCCTGTCTCGAACTCGCCCGCCTTGGGGCGCTGCAGCTCGAACAAGCCCAGAACTTTGAAGATATCGTCTGCTCCAAGCGCGCGAAGGCGGAAGCCCCCTTCGCAGGGGAAGCTTCGGAAGGTGGCTCCGAGTTCGACACACCGCCGCCTGAGGCCAATCCTTAAGCGACGCCGGCTTGCGGTCAGGACGACTTCGGCTACAGTTCACCCCATGGCCCGAAAGACGCGCGCCCCGAACCACCTGCTAGGCTTAGGCTTGGATAATTCCGACCAGCACAAGCGGATCACCCAAGGCGAAGGCTTTTCGCTCGTCGGTGGTTCGCAGGAGACCCACGAACGCATGACCGAAACCGTCATCAAAACGACGGAAGACCTGAGTCGAAAAGGCCGAAACCTCCAAGAAGCGGACCCCCGGGAAGTCGCCGAACTCCTCCGCAAGCATGACCGTAGCCGCTAGGACCAAAATCTGGCACTGACTGGTTGACTCACTCCTTTTTTAACGGCTTCATTCCCTTCCCCAAAGATGAGCACCGAGACACCCCCTCCCCCTCCTCCCGCTGAAGGCGACAACTCCGCACCTCAGGCCCCTAAGCTGAAGCTGGCTAAGCCAGTTGGCGCTGCAGTTCCGCCGCCTCCGCCCCCGCCGCCCTCGGTTGGTGGCGCCCCGCGTCCGCCCATCGCCCCGATTCCTGCTCCTGCCGCCGCCGCCCCTGCTCCGCGCGTTTCCCCGACGACGGGCGCCGCTGCGAACCGCAATGTGGGCAAAGCTGCTGCCGCAGTTGACGTGCTCGCCCTTGTGGCTTCCTTGGCTGCAGCCGTCTTCTTGTACTTGGAGCTCTTCTCCAAGACTAAGGGCTAAGACCTTCCATGGCATCCGACCTGATCTCCAACCTCGATAACAACACCTTCGAATCGACGATTAAATCGTCGACCGTGCCCGTCCTCGTGGACTTCTGGGCAACCTGGTGCGGCCCCTGCAAGCAGTTGGGCCCGGTCCTCGACCAGCTCGCCGAGGAAATGAGCACGACCGTGAAGATCTGCAAAGTCGACGTGGATACGAACCGTAACCTAGCGACCCAGCTCGGGGTGACTTCGATCCCCGCCCTCTTCCTCTTCAAGAACGGTGAAGTCGTGGATAAGATCGTCGGTGCCCGCCCGAAGGGGGACATCGCCGCCTTCATTAAGAAGCACTCCTAAGCCTTTACCGGCTTAGGCAAAGAAAAGGCCCGGGGCGTCTGCCCCGGGCCTTTTGCTTTTCCGCCCTGAAAGGGCTTACTTAGTTTCCAGCGGGTGAGCCTGCAGGACTTCAGCCGGGCTGTAAGCCCCGCGGGTCCCGACGGCCTTGCGGACCTCGGCGACCTTGGCATCCATCACCGGACCAGCCGTATTACCCCAAGCTTGACGGACGTAGGTGGCGATGTGCGCGACCTGGGCATCCTTCAGGCCAGCACCGATGTTGGGCATGGCGGCGTTATACTTGGCACCCTTGACTTCGATTTCGCCCGCCAAACCCGCGAGGATAATCTTGATGAGGCGCTCTTCGTTACCCGCGACCCACGGGGAACCAGCGAGCGGAGGGAAGGCACCGGCTACGCCCAAGCCCGTGGGCTGGTGGCAGCTGGCACAATTCGTGACGAATAGCTTTTCACCCTTCACCGGGTCGGGTTCGAATTCCTTCGGACCGTTGTCCGCCACCGCGCGCGGAGCGTCGAGGTCGAAGGAGCCCGGATTGAAGTCACCCGAATTACGCGTCAGGTAGAGACCCGCCCAGAAGCCAAAGCCGCAAAACAGGAAGACGACAATGACCGGCAGCATCGAGAAGCCTTCAGCGGGCTCTTCCTTGTCGCGGGCGAGCTGGTTGTGGACCTCGACGAGGCGACCGTCGGAGAAACCTTCGGCGCCGGCGTTGTACGACGCCCGAGGGCGGCGGTGACGGTCATTGGGACGTGGAGAGTCGTTCATGGGTTCACTGCTTTAATTTGGCTTCGGGCGAGGAGTAATCCTGGCGCAGAGATTTCAGGTAAGCGATGAGGGCCGCACCACGCTCATTAGGCTGGAGCGAGCCATCCTTGGCCTTGCTGAAGAGGGAGGGAAAGGTCGGCATCGAGGAACCGACAGCGGGAGCCGAAAGGTGGGCGGCAATCTCCGCGTCGGTTTTAGCCCGGGCACCGTAGTTAGCGAGGTCGGGACCCACGCGGCGGTTACCAAGGGCGACCTGCGACTGCAGGACATAATCACGAGCCACGGAGGGACGGACGCCCCAACCTTGGGCGATATCGCTACCCTGCCCGGCCGGACGGACCTGCTGGGTGTGACAAGCGACGCAACCGAGTTCGAGGTAGACCTGACGGCCTTGGATCGCGAGGCCAGGTTCCTTGGCGGGGAAGAGCGGGCCACCTTCTTCGGCCGGAGCCCGACCGAGGGAGCCCAACTGTGCATGACCGCTCAGGAGCAGTCCGCCAAACGGCGCGGCGACCGTAAAGAAGACGCCCGCAAGGATGAGGTTAAGGTTCTTCATGGACAGGGCGGATTAGGCGTGGCGACCTTCATCGGTCGTGGAGGAGCAAGAGGTCAGCATGCCGAACGCGTTGACCGCGAAGGCCGCATGGCCGATCAGGAAGAGCACCGCACAGGCCGAGCTGAGCAGCGCTGCTTGGGGGTTCGCGGTTGCGGCGAAGGGCTTGGCCGCTGCCAAAGCGGCACCTTGCGTCCAACCGAAGTAAAGCGATCCAGCGACCGAACCCACCAAGGCCAAGGCGCAGGACCAGAAGTGCAGATGCACGAGTTTGGCGGAGGGCCAGAACGCACCCGTCAAGCGCGGCAAGATGAAGTAGGCGGCCCCAAAGACCACCATCGAGACGAAGCCATAGGTCAGCAACTGCTGCTGTCCACTAATGAAGGAAGTGAAGCGGACGACGGCGTTGAGCGAGCGAGCCGAGAAGACGATCTGCAACGCGATGGCCAGCGTATAGGCGACCAGGCCGAAAGCGACGAAACGCAGCGTGGTATTATTCCAGGCACGCGACCAACCCGAGTCACGCGCGAGCGTACCAAAGAAGTTAATCGAGGTAATCGTCAGCGGGATGAGCAACATCACGGAAGCCACGACGCCCGTGGACTGGATCCAGAGTGGCAACGGGCTGCCGAGTAAGGTCGCCGGACCGGTCCAACCTGCGAACAGGAAGAGGGTCCAGAAACCGACCGTCGTCAGGTAGTAGCCAGTCAGGGTCGTACCGAGTTCCTTGGGAAGGAAGTAATAGACCGCGGCCAGCGCCGAGGCACCGAGCCAGAGGAAGAGGAAGTTCTGCAGGAACCAACTGTGCACGAGGGCGGGAAGGACGCCGTTCGTCGGACACCACAGCACCATGAGCTGAGTCAGAAGGTAAACCACCGGCAGCACGAAGGAGGCGCCGAGGATATACCACTGCGAAACGAAGACCTGGCTCGTCGGACGACGCGCAAAGGCGACGGCGGGCCAAAGTGCCGCCAGCAGGAAAGCGACGAAGAACGCCGGGGCGACGCCGCGCGGTAGCTCCAGCAACTCGAAGGCATTCTGCGAATCGAGCAGCACGACCGCGAGGCCAGCCGTCAAGGCGAGGTTCCAGATTAGGCCGCCCAAAGTGGCGATCCAACCATTGCGGAATTCAAAGCGCCCGAGTGAAGCGAGCAGCCAGAGGTTCAGGCCGATCAAAGCGTTGGAAGCCCAGCCGTAGAAGAACACGTTGCGCTGAATCGCATCGAGGCGGCCGAAGGTGACGAACTCGCAACCGTTGAGGAAGCCCGGGAGGTGGAGCTTCACCGCGGTGATGACGGCGAGGACCGACGAGACGAGCAACCAGAGCAGAGCCGAGGCGAAGAAGAACTTCACGGGGCTAGCGACGCTGGCGTCGACGCGGGAGACGCGGGGGGAGCCGGCGTCAGCGGGGCGTCCTTGCGGACGGCCCTGCCCTTGCGGACGGCTTTGTGGGGTTTCCTGACTCATCGTGTTATAAAGGGATTACTTGAGGCCGAGTTCGGCGGTGTTCCAAGGGGCGGTGCGCGCGGCGTTCGCAGCCCGGACGGCCTTCACCTGATCAGCGGTGACGGCGTTGGACTTATTGCCAAAGCTCTGGCGAACGTAGGTCAAGACATCGGCGATGTCCTGGTCGCTAACGCCAGCCACCGGCGGCATCATGCTATTATAGGTAACGCCGTCCACGGTGATAGGCCCCATCAAACCATGGAGGATGAACTTGATCGGCAAAGAGGCATCGCCGTTGACGATCGGGGTTGCGGCGATGGACGGGAAGACCGGAGCAAGGCCCTTACCCGTCGGCTGGTGACAAGCGATGCACGTCCGGGAATAGACGGCGAGGCCCCGCTTCATCTGCTCATCGTCGGCCTTAACGAAGGCAGCGGCTGGCGCAGCGGCCTCTGCGGCCACGGGCTTACGCAGTTCGGAAAGTACCTTCGGATTAGCCGCGATGACCGCCATCGCATCAGCGACAGGGAGACGGTAAGTGCCATCGGCATTCTTCGCAGGAGTCGTAATCAAGGCCTTGGCCTTAGACTCCGTATCCGCACGCAGGGCCTTCTGGGCGACGCGCCGGTCGAGGTCGGAATTATTCGTCGGGCGGACCGCCACGAAGGCGTAGGCCAACACCGCAACCGCCACGAGGACGAAGGCGACGACACCTAGCCAGGACTTGACCTGACCCGGCAGCAGCGGACGGGGACCGTTGGAAGGATGCTCACTCATGGTAATTGATGGACTCGAGGATGCGAGGGTCGTGGACCGGGATAGTTTCGGCCTTGGTGGAACTGCGGAGGAAAAGGCCAATCACGATGGCGCCGAAGCCGGCAATCGCGAGGAGGTCAGTGGCGAGGCTACCGCAGAGGAAGGGGGTGACGGTGAAGCCTTCCGGCGCCGTCTTGTCGACGATCTGGCGAGGGACGGCGTTGAACCAGAGATCCACAATGCCACCGACGAAGATGATGATGGCGATGGTGAGGAGACGGCCAGGGACAATCTTTGAACGGTAGAAGAGCAACGACAGGAACGGCAGGAAGAAGAAGCCGAAGATCAGGTACATCGAAACGCCCCACCACTCGCTCTTCAGGCCGGTGACGGGATTGAACTCACGGATGTTGTACCAGAAGGTC
>CAIYEN010000102.1 GCA_903925205.1 uncultured Opitutia bacterium
CGCTTGGAGTACCGCGGGTACGACTCCGCCGGAGTCGCGTTGCAGGCCGCAAGTGGTCAGCTGACCGCCGTCCGCGCGGTCGGTAAGGTGGTGCGCCTGACCGAAAAAGTGACGGCCGAGCTTACGGGCACGCTGTCCGCCACGGCGCAGTGTGGCATCGCGCATACCCGCTGGGCGACGCACGGGGCGCCGACGGAAAAGAATGCGCATCCCCATTTCTCGGGCGATGGCCGCCTTTGCTTGGTTCATAACGGCATCATCGAGAACTATCGAGCGATCCGGGCTCGCTTGGAGGCGAAAGGCCATGCCTTCGTCTCGGAAACCGACACCGAAGCCTTGGTGCGTTTGATTGGGGAGCATTATCAAGGCGACCTGCGCAAAGCGGTGGGGCAGGCCTTGGCCCAAGTCGAAGGGGCGTACGGCATCGCCGTGCTGGCCGTCGACGAACCCGGGGTGCTGGTCGTGGCCCGCAAGGGAAGCCCCTTGGTCGTGGGTTTAGGGGAGGGGGCGACCCTCGTCGCTTCGGATGCCGCGGCCTTGGTCGCGCATACCCGGCGGGTCATCTATTTGGACGACGGGGATATCGCCGTCCTCACGGCCGACCACGTCGACATCCGTGATCGTCACGATGTGATTCGCGAACGCGAGGTCGCGGAACTCGGCTTAGATGCGGGAGCGGTTGAGAAGGGCGGTTACGAGCACTTCATGCTTAAGGAAATCTTTGAGCAGCCCGAGTCTGTGCGGAACGCCTTACGCGGGCGACTCGATGCTGAGCACGGTACGGCGGTGTTGGCCGGCATGGGGATCTCCACGCGCGACCTTGCCGAAATCCAGCGCATCGTTCTGGTCGGCTGTGGCACCTCTTTACATGCTGGGCAAGTCGGCGAGTTCGCCTTCGAGGATTGGGCTGACCTTAATGCGGAGGTGCAGCCCGCGGCGGAGTTCCGTTATCGGAATCCCTTGGTCGGCAGTCGTGACCTCGTCTTAGCCATCTCGCAGTCGGGCGAGACCGCCGATACCTTAGCGGCAGTCCGGGAAGCCAAGGCTAAGGGCGCCTTGGTCTTGGGCGTCGTGAACGTGGTCGGCTCGACGATCGCGCGGGAAGCGGGCCAAGGCGTCTTCATCCATGCCGGACCGGAGATATCCGTGGCCTCCACGAAGGCCTTTACCGGCCAAGTCGCCGTCCTCTTGCTCATGGCCTTACGGCTAGGCCGCGGCCGGCGCCTCTCGTGGGAGCGGGGCCGGGCGTTGGCTACGGAACTGGCGCGACTACCGGAACTCATCGAACAAGTCTTGGCGCAGAACGACGCCATTGCGGCGGTGGCCGCGCGGATGGCCACCGCGGAGCACGCCTTCTACTTGGGGCGTGGACCGATGCACCCCGTTGCCTTGGAAGGCGCCTTGAAACTCAAGGAAATCTCGTACGTCCATGCGGAAGGCTACCATGCGGCGGAGATGAAGCATGGCCCCATCGCCTTGCTTGTGCCCGGCACCCCTGTCGTGGTCTTGGCGAATCGCTCGCCGCAGCGGGACAAAGTCTGGAGCAACGCCGAAGAATGCAAAGCCCGCGGGGCGCGGATCATTGCGGTGGTTTCGGCTGGTCAGGTCGGGGCCGACCTCGCGGATGATCGCATCGTCATTCCCGACTGCGATCCTTGGGTGGCGACGATTCCGGCGGCCGTTGCTTTGCAGCTTTTAGCGTATCATGTCGCGCGCCTCCGCGGCTGCCCGATTGACCAACCGCGCAACCTGGCGAAATCGGTGACCGTAGAGTGAAACTGATATTATTGATAGGCCATCAACCCTAGGGTCGCACCGTTGCGGGGCTAGGCGGGCCTTTTCATCTTTATGGCGTTATGAAAAATACCGCGACCAAGACCTGCGGCCGTTGCCGCCAAACCAAAGCGACGTTGAGTTTTTATCCCGTCGGCGAAGACGGCGAAGGCCATCCGTTCTGCACGGATTGCTTGAGCCTGATCTTCCTGGCGAAGGAACGCGAACGGCGGAAGTCTAGCCTGGTGCGGCTGCGTACCTGCGCCCAATGCGAGCAAGCGTTTCCCTTAGGGCATTTCCACTGGATCAAGGCGTCGAAGGCCTACCATAGCTACTGCCGCGCTTGCCATTCGGCCTACATGGCAATCCGCTACCTTCGGAAGAAGGGCGGAAGCCGGAAAATAAAATCCGCTGGTGGCTGGACGGGGACTTGAACCCCGAACCAATTGATTAAGAGTCAACTGCTCTACCATTGAGCTATCCAGCCAGACAGCGGAAGGTGAATGAGTGCGGAGCGGCGGGACTTTTTCAAGCACGAAAACAGGCAAAGGTCACCGACCGTAAAGCGCTGTTCAAAGTGGCCAGACCGGGACTCGAACCCGGAACCAATTGATTAAAAGTCAACTGCTCTACCATTGAGCTATCTGGCCCTTGAACGCCTGCCAGCAAAGGGCTTTGCCCGCCGTGGGTAAAGGATAAATAGCCCTTAGCGGTGACCGCGTTGCCGGACGGCCTCAAAGAGGCAAACACCGGCAGAGACGGACACGTTGAGGCAAGGGACCGCACCCAGCATCGGGATGCGCACCAAGAAATCGCAGGTTTCGGCCGTCAGGTGGCGGATGCCGTCGCCTTCGGCGCCCATCACAATCGCCAGCGGGCCGGTCAGTTTGGCTGTGTAAAGGGACTGGCTCGTCTTGTGGTCGCTCGTGCCGGCGATCCAGACGCCACCATCCTTGAGTTTGACCAGGGCATTGCGGAGGTTGTTGGCCTGGACGATGGGCATGTGCTCCGCCGCACCGACGGCGACCTTGCGGACGGTATCGTTGACGGGCGAGGAGTTCTTGCGGGTCGTGACGACGAAGGCGCAACCGGCGCAATCCGCGGTGCGCAGGCAAGCGCCAAGGTTGTGCGGGTCTTGGACGCCGTCGAGGACGAGGATTAACGGGTCCTTGTGCTGCGCGAGCAGGGCAGGGATATCCGCCTCATCCAACAGCCGAATCGGCTTATTGAGGTCCGCGTGGCGGGGCGCTCGATCGTTGGACCGAGCCATGGCTTAGCGGCGGGCCAGCCGGCCGCGGGCGTGGAGGGCTTCGGCGATCTGAATGGCGTTGAGCGCCGCGCCTTTCCAAAGCTGGTCGCCGCTCACCCAGAGGGAGAGGCCGTTGTCGAAGAGCGTGTCCTTGCGGAGGCGACCGACGCCGCATTTCTCCTTGCCGGCGTAATCCAGGGGCATCGGGTAGACCTTCTTCGCAGGCTCATCGCAGACCTCGGCGCCGGGGAAGGCGGCGATGGCCGCGCGGGCGACGGCCAGATCGACGGGGCGTGCAAACTCGGCGCTGATGGCGATGGAGTGGGCGCGGAAGACCGGGACGCGAACGCAGGTCGTGGTGACCTTGAGGTCCGGGAGGCCCATGATCTTACGACCTTCGTGCAGCATCTTCATCTCTTCCTTGGTGTAGCCGTCTTCGAGGAAGGAGTCGACCTGCGGGATGAGGTTGAAGGCGATGGTGTGCGGGTAGACCTTCGGCGGTGAGGCTTCGCCCTTCGCCCACGCGCGGACCTGCGTGTCGAGTTCGCGCATGGCCTCGGCGCCCGTGCCGGAGACGGCTTGGTAGGTCGAGGCAAAGAAGCGCTTCAAGCCGAAGGCTTGGTGCAGCGGGAAGAGGCCCATCAAGGCGATGGCCGTGGAGCAATTGGGGTTCGCGATGATGCCTTGGTGGTTATCCAGGGCCTGGGCGTTGATCTCGGGGACCACCAAGGGGACCGTCGGGTCCATGCGGAAGGCCGAACTGTTATCGATGACGATGACCCCGCGCTTGACGGCTTCATGGGCCAGGGCGACGGAAACCGAGCCGCCGGCGCTGAAGATGACGAAATCGAGCCCTGTAAAGGCCTCGGGCGTGGCTTCCTGGACGGTCCAGTCCTGGCCGCCATAGCTGACCTTGGACCCGGCCGAACGGGCCGAGGCGAGGGGGCGGAGCTCAGCCACCGGGAACTTTCGCTTGGCCATCAACGCCAGCAGTTCTTGACCGACCGCGCCGGTCACGCCCACGATGCCAATTCGATATGCCATGTTCTGAGTTATCCTTGGTTTTGAAAAAGGAGTTCGCCGAACGCCTCCAGGCGTTGGGTGTATCCATGTCGGAACATTGCCTTCTAGTGTCGGTTGACCAGCAAAAACTCTGGCATTTTTATGGCGCAGGGTGTGATTCCTACACCATCAGCACGGCCCGGGCCGGCCGGGGCTGTGTCCAGGATTCACAGCAGACCCCGACGGGCTTGCATCAGGTGTCCGAGAAGATTGGGGCGGAGGCGCCCGCGGGGATGGTTTTTAAGGCGCGGCAACCCACCGGCAAGGTCTGGGCCGATTGGCCGTCGGCCGAGGATAACCTCATCACTTCGCGGATTCTTTGGTTGGCGGGCCTTGAGCCCGGATACAACGCCGGCACCAATGCGGCGGGCCAGGTCGTGGATACGAAGCAACGCTACGTCTACATCCATGGCACCAATCAGCACGCCCGGTTGGGCACGCCCAATAGCCATGGCTGCGTGTTGCTTTCAGATGCGGATGTGATGGCGCTCTTCGAGCGCGTGCCCGTTGGCACGCAGGTCTACATTCGCTAGCGCTTACTTGTCTTCCGCACCGCTCTGCCACGCGAGAATCATGTCCCGCGCGACCGGCCCAGCCGTCTTGCCCCCCCAGGTGCTGGTGTCGAGTTGACCTTCCACCAGGACGCAGAAGGCGACCACCGGATTATCCGCGGGAGCATACCCGACAATCCAAGCGAGGTGCGCCTTTTCGCGATTCTTAAAATATTCCGACGTGCCGGTCTTGGCGGCGTAAGGCAGGCCGGGGATGCGCACGCTCTTGGCGGTGCCTTCTTCGACGCAGCGCAGCATGCCTTCGCGTAAGGCTTGGAGTTGCGGCGTGGTCAGCCCAATTGGTTCGGCCCCGGCATGGCGCCCATCGCGGCCCGGATCATGGATGATGCTCGGCGTCGTGCGGGTCTCGCCGCGGGCGATGGAGGCCGCCACGCACGCCATGTGGAGCGGGGTCGTGAGTAGGTAGCCTTGCCCGATAGACGTGTTGGCGGTGTCGCCGTCGGTCCAGGGCTGCCCCGCCACGCGTAGTTTGTAGGCGCGGTCGGGCACAACCATGCGGGTGGCCGGATTAGGGAGCTCCGTGGTCGGGGCGTTTTCACTTTCCGCGGGCTTCTGTAGCAGCGGGGTGTCGAGCCCGAAGCGGCGGGCTTCTTTCGCTAAGTTTTCCGGCCCGGTCCGGAGGCCGACCTGGTAGTTCCAGACGTTGCAGGAAACCGCCAGCATCTTCTCGAGGTCGACTTGGCCATAGCCCGCGGGCTCATGTTCTGGGAAGGCACGGCCACCGACCAAGTAGCTGGGGCCGCAGTCCAGGATATCGTCCCAGTCGATATTTTTGGAACGCATCCCGGCGGTGGCGGTGATGAGTTTGAACGTCGAGCCGGGCGGGTAGAGCCCCTGAATGGAACGATTTAACCAGCCGCCTTCCGTATTGACGGTATCGACATAGGCCTGCGTGACACGGTCGGCCATGGCGTTGGGGTCAAACGAGGGTTGGCTCGCGAGGGCCAAGATCTCCCCCGTATTGACGTCGAGCATGACGGCCGCGGCGGGCAAAGGTTTCCCTTGGGAGTCGACGATCTTCGCCAAGGCGTCTTCCGCCGATTTCTGGATTTTAGTGTCCAGCGAGAGGTTGACGTTGGCGCCTTGTTTGGGCGCTTGGTGTTCGAGTCGGTCCTTGTTGTAGCCCGAAGAGGTCTTCGTCCAGCGCTCCCAGCCACTGTGCCCCGAAAGCGATTCGTTATAGGAAGCCTCGATGCCTTCGGCGCCTTTTTTGCCGATGTAGCCAAGTTTCTGGAGGTTGTTGAACCGTTCCTCGAGTTCATCGTCGAGTTCGCCTTTGATCACGTCGGTGTCGCGCACGTAGCCGAGGACGTGGGCGGCCAGTTTGCCGTTCGGGTAGGAGCGGACCATGTCCGCTTCCAGCGTAATCGGGCCTTGGACGGGAAATTGCTCGATGAAGCGGGCGACCGCCCGATTGCTTGCTTCGACGCTCAGGGACTGGCCGGAATTGGGGAAGGAAAGGTCGACGATCAAGGGGAACTTCAGGGCGCGCCGTTCGGACAGGTGCTTGCGCAAGGCGTCAGCATGGACCATGCGTTCCTCGGGGTGGAGGTCAGGGGTGGATTTTATTTTGGCGGTGCCTTGGGCCGCTTTTTGGTTCGTGGAGTCGATGATGAACCAGATTTTCGAGAGCCAGGCATTGAGCACATTCAGGCGGGCGGTCTGCTGCAGGTGATCGAAGTCGGGGCGGCGGTCGGGGGCGCGGGCCTTTTCCTTACTCAGTAGGTCAAGGTATTCCTTACGGAACTCGGGTTGGAGCGCCAGTAGGTCCGCTTTGATGCTCCAGCGGACGCGGTTATCGACGAGCACGTAACCGTTACGGTCGAAAATTTTACCACGCGAAGGCGGGAGGATGACAATCCTTTGGCTTTGGTTGTCAGACTGGCTGGTGAGGAAGACGCTTTGGTACAGTTGGCGATAACCCAAGCCGAAGGCCACGTAAACAAAGCCGACAAAAAAGAAGCAGAAAACCGCCCGGAGTCGCCAGGCGGAAATGGGGTCCGAAGGAGCGGAAGGATTCTGGCCGTCGACGTCTTTCATGTGGCTTCGTCGGGTTGGGGGACGCCGACTTTATCCATGGCGAAGTTCTGGACTAAGGTGAGCGGGACCAGCAGCAGCACCGCCATGATTGTTGCCAGCAGGAGATGCACCAACCATTGACCGAGGAAGTGCAGCGAGAATAGCGGGACCTGTTTCAGGTGGGCGAGTCCGGCAGCAACGAACCAGGTCGTGCAGGCGAGGCCATTCACGAGAACGGCCGCCCAGAACATCTTCGGCATGTCGCGAATTTCATCCCGGTGTGCGGTCAGGTAGATCGCTGCCCCGACTAAGAGGAGCGCCAGCGAACCATCCGGAATCGGCCGCAGGGCTTCGAATAGAAAGCCGACGCACGCGGCGAAGAGCACCGCTTGCCAGCGGCGCAGACGTCGGCAGGGAGCGATAATAGCGGCCCCTGAGACGAAGAGGCAGACCCCCGAGGTCGCCAACGCGTCCGAGAGTAAGTCGACGCCGAGCAACCAAGGGAAGGTCGCGAGCACCAAGAAGAACCAGGCCCAACTCAGGCTCATCGAAATTCTTCCGGTTTGGAGTTGTCGGCCGGGGTCAGCAGGATTTCCCCGGCGGTGGGGTACTTGGGAATCAGGACCGAAACCTCTTGGATGAAGTTGAGTTCTTTGGCGGGGGTGAGGACGCCTTCCTGCAAGTGTTTTTCGGCCGTGCTATGGACGCCTGATTCCAAGGTACCCAGCGTTAAGTGGGCTGGGAAGACCCCGCCCAGTCCGGTCGTCATCACCTTCGCGATTTGGCCAGCGGGCGGATTGTATTCTACCGGGATGATGCTGACCAAGGCCCGCGGTGCCGTCAAGGAGAGGCCGGCGCCACCGCTGACGTGGACGACATTGTTTTGCTCGTCTCCTTCGAGGAAGGCGGTGCACCGGAAGCTAGGGCTGGTGACGAGGTCAACCTCACTGGTGGTAAGGTGGACAATGCTGACGCGACCAATCACGCGGTCGCCGAAGACCACGGGGCAGCCCGGGACCACGCCGTCACTCCGGCCTTTGCGGATGATAATGCGTTGCCACCAAGAGGAGGTCTCGCGGACGGAGACGCGGGCGACTAAGGTGACGAACTCGGTGGAGGATGGGTAACGGAGCAACTCCCGCAGGCGGACATTTTCTTTACGCGCG
This sequence comes from uncultured Opitutia bacterium, assembly GCA_903925205.1. GTDB lineage: Bacteria > Verrucomicrobiota > Verrucomicrobiia > Opitutales > UBA953 > UBA953. The sequence continues at coordinate 7,842 of CAIYEN010000102.1, forward strand.
TCATCCAGGGTATGAATCTTGAGCTCGAGGGCGGCGTTGATGCGGGCGAGGTCGCGCGAGGCCGCGGCGAGTTCCTCGGGGGAGCGACTTTTGAGTTCCCAGTAACGGGCGAGGTCGCGCCCCTTGCCGACGAGGTGCAGGGCGGGCGCTTGGAATTCGGCAAAGGCCTCGCGGTTAAAGCGGCGGACGGCACTGGGCACCAGCATCCAGAGCCCGATGAAGAACACCAGGGCCACGTAGGATGCTTTGGCTCCTTGGCGGTTGTTATCCATGGCGGGTTAGCCCGCAGGGATTACTCTCGGCCGCTCCAGCGGGAGGCGTTCGCGAGAATCTTGCCGGTGCCGTTGACGACGGCGCAGAGGGGGTCTTCGGCAATGATCACCGGGAGGCCGGTGGCTTCGGAGAGGGCCCGGTCGATGCGGCGGATGAGGGCGCCGCCACCGGCGATGACGATGCCGCGGTCGACGAGGTCGGCCGAGAGTTCCGGGGGGATGCGTTCCAGCGAGCTCTTCACGGCTTCGATGATCTGGTTGACGTTATCAGCCATGGCCTCGCGGACTTCCTGCGAGGTCAGGTGGAGCGAGCGGGGGAGGCCGGTGACGGCGTCACGACCGCGCACTTCGTAGGTCATTTCCTGTTCGAGGGCGTAAGCCGAACCAATCTTGATCTTAATTTCTTCGGCGGTGCGCTCACCGATGATCAGGTTATACGACGAGCGGATATACTTGATGATGGAAAGGTCGAACTCGTCGCCCCCCACGCGGATGGAGCGGGCGTGGACGATGCCACCGAGGGAGATGACAGCGACTTCGGTCGTGCCGCCACCGATGTCGACAATCATGGAGCCGGTGGGCTCTTCGACGGGGAGGCCAACGCCGATGGCCGAAGCGACCGGCTCAGGAATGGTGATGACGTCATCGGCGCCCGCGCGGTAGGCAGAGTCCATGACGGCGCGGCGTTCGACGGCGGTGATGCCGTAAGGCACGGCCACGACGACGGTGAGGTTGGTGAAGATGGATTTACGGGCGACCTTGCCGATGAAGTAGCGGAGCATGTGCTCGCTGATTTCGAAGTCGGCAATGACGCCGTCCTTCATCGGACGCAGGGCTTGGATGTCGCCCGGGGTGCGGCCAAGCATCATCTTCGCTTCGTTACCGACAGCGATGGGCTTGCGGGTGCTCGAGCGGATGGCGACGACCGAAGGCTCGCGGAGAACGACCCCGCGATCCTTAAGGAAGACGAGCGTGTTGGCGGTACCGAGGTCGATGCCGATGGCTTGCGTGAATAGCCCGGGGAAGCGCTTGAACATCAGATGGGTTGGTTTCCTTTATGAATAACCTATGAATAAGGGAGTCAAACCCCTTTTGCCCAAAGGGTTAAGCGGGCGACCCCTGCTGGGAATAACTTTGGTCAGGCGGTCCGCGGGTCACACCCGCAAGGCCTTGAGGCGGGGGCATTTGTGCAGTCTTCGCTCGTTAGACCACACATCGCCAAACCAAGATAGCGGCGCCCAAGGCGATGCGGTACCAGGCGAACGGTCCCATGCCACGTCGCAGGATGAAACCGACCATCCATTTGACCGAGAGGAAAGCGGCCCCAGCCGCGATGAGCAGGCCGACACCGGCGCTGCCTAAGGGGTAGACCTGCGTGAGGGCCGGTCCCAAGCCGTAGACCTTGTAAAGCGAGGCTGCCGAGAGGATCGCGAGGCCGACCAAGAACGAAAACTCCGTCGCGGCGGCAGCGGAGAGGCCGGCCCAGCGCCCGCCGAGGATGGTCGCGAGCGAGCGGCTTGTGCCCGGGATGAGTGCCACGCATTGGCAGAGGCCGATGATGAGTGCCTGTCGCCAGCTCAGGCGCAGGACTTCGTCGGGCGTGGCGGCGTGCTTCGGTAGGTAGTGTTCGGCCAATAAGATGACGAGACCACCCGTGATGAGTGCGAGGGCGACGATCTCGATGCTGAACGGAATGTACTCCTTGAATAGGTAGCCGAGTACGGCCGCGGGGAGAAACGCGATGAAGAGCGACCGTGCGAGCGCGAGGGCAGGGCGCTCGAGGCGAAGCAAGCCGGCAGCCAGCTGGCGGAGGCGCCCGAAAAAGACGACCAGCACGGCGAGGATGGCCCCGAACTGGATGATGACGATATAGTCATCGGCCACGCGATCGAGGTTCACGGGGCGACCTTTGCGATCCACCACGCCGCGGACGATTTTATGTTCAGCGTTGTCCACGCCGAGCAGGCGGTCGCTGATGATCATGTGGCCGGTCGAGGAAATCGGGAGGAATTCCGTGACGCCTTCGACGACGCCGGTGACGATGACACGCGTCGGTGTGAACTGCGCTTGGGCCTCGGCCGGGCTGATTTCTTGCGGGGCCGGCGTCGGCGCGGCCGTCGCGAAGCCGGACAGCGAAAGGGCGAGCAGGAGGAGGCATAGGCCGCGCATGCCATCCTAATGGTTGTGAAAGGAGGACAGGGCAAGACCTGCGATGTGACCTTGTCGCTTGCCCTTCGGAGGGCTTCTCGCTTTATCGGTGGACACTTTATGTCGGCCTCTAGCCTTATCCCGACCACCGAGCCTCGCTTCCAGGTTCCCGACGTCCATGGCCGTTTCGGCCAGTTCGGGGGGATGTACGTCCCGGAGACGTTGATGACCCCCTTGCTCGACCTGACCAAGGCGTACGACGAGGCCCGCCGAGATCCGGCCTTCCAGAAAGCTTATGCCGACATGCTGGTGGAATATGCCGGCCGCCCTACGGGGCTGTATTACGCCGAGGCGCTGACTAAGCATTGCGGGGGTTCGAAGATTTACCTCAAGCGTGAGGACATGCTCCACACGGGGGCCCATAAGATTAACAACGTCATCGGGCAGGCTTTGCTCGCGGTGCGCATGGGGAAGAAGCGCATCATCGCCGAAACCGGTGCGGGTCAGCACGGCACCGCCACGGCGGCCGTCTGCGCCCGCTTTGGCCTGAAGTGCGTCATCTACATGGGGGCGACCGATATGGAACGCCAGGCGCTCAACGTCTACCGCATGCGCCTCATGGGCGCGGAGGTGCGCGGCGTCGAAGCCGGCCAACGGACGTTGAAGGAAGCCGTCAATGAAGCCATGCGCGATTGGGTGACCAACGTGCGCGACACGCATTATATCTTAGGCACAGCCTATGGCTCGCACCCGTATCCGATGATGGTCCGCGATTTCCACCGCATCATCTCGCTCGAGTCCAAGCAGCAGATGATTCGGGCCGAAGACCGTTTGCCCGACACCGTCGTAGCCTGCGTCGGGGGCGGCTCCAACGCCATCGGTTCTTTCTTCGAGTACCTCGACGAACCTGGCGTCCAACTCATCGGCGTCGAAGCCGGTGGTCGGGCCATCAAAACGGGCGAGCATGCCGCCCGTTTCGCTGGCGGTCGCCTCGGCGTGTTGCAGGGCTGCATGACCCATATCTTGCAGAATAGCGAAGGGCAGATTGAGGGCACGCACTCCGTTTCCGCCGGCTTGGATTACGCCGCCGTCGGCCCCGAGCATGCCTATTACCACGACAAGGGGCGCATCGAGTTCGCCTACGCGAACGATCAGGAATGCCTCGATGCGTTCCAGTTATTATCGCGCACCGAGGGCATCATCCCGGCGCTCGAGTCGAGCCACGCTATCGCCCATGGTTGCAAGGTCGCGGCCGATGGACCCCGGACCAATATCGTCCTCATCAACCTCTCTGGTCGCGGTGACAAGGATGTGTGGAGTGCGGCGCGCGCGATGGGCGTTGAAATCAAACTCTGACGCATGGCAGCGACTTCGATGACGGGGTTTGGTCGCGGGGAAATTAACCTACCGGACCGACGCCTTTCGGTCGAAATCGCCACCGTCAACCAGAAGAACCTGCAAGTCTCCTGCTACGTGCCAGAGGAATGGTCGACGCTCGAGACACTTTCGGCTCCGTGGATTCGGGCTCGGCTGGTTCGGGGAAAAGTGACGGTGCGGGTGACCTTTGCCGAAGCCGGAGTGAAGTCCGCAACCGCGTGGGATGAAGCGGCGGTGCTGAATGCTTTGGCGGATCTGCGTGCTTTAGCCGTGCGCTCTGGCGTGCCGTTTGAACCCGACGCTCGCTTGCTACTCCAGCTCGCGGAGGGCAAACGTTCTACCCGGGCGTCGTTGCCGCCCATCGAAACGTGTGCCGCGGCGGTCGCGCAGGGCTTTGCGGCGGCCTTGGATCAATTGGTGGCGATGCGCGCGGCCGAGGGTCGCGTCTTGGTCACGGACTTGAACGCACGTTTACAGAAGATTGCCGCCCTCGTCGCTGACATGGAAGCCGGGGAGAAGGAGGCGCCCAAGCGCCATCGGGCCGCACTGCTAAAACGTCTACAAGAAGCTGGCTTGGGCTTGGATCCGGCCGACGAGCGCGTCCTTAAGGAACTCGCGCTCTTTGCCGACCGCTGTGACATCACCGAAGAAGTCGTCCGACTCAAAAGCCACATCTTGCAGTTTACCAATGAGTTGAAGGTCGAGAAAAGTGGTCGAAAACTCGATTTCCTGGTCCAAGAATTGCTCCGGGAGGTGAATACGGTGGGCAGCAAAGCGGCCGAAATACCCACGACAAAGGCCGTTTTGGAGGCTAAAACCGAGATTGAGCGGATTCGGGAGCAGGTTCAGAACCTCGAATAAGCTTTTTTGTGGGTGCGGTGTTGCCATGGAGCGTTTCCCATGCCTTTGTCTATCAACACTTACCCACCTCCATGTCCGACAACCTCACGAAGCGGGAAATCGTCCTGAAGATCTTTACGGAAAAGGGCTACCCGCAAAAGCACATCCGCGACAGCGTTCAGCTGACCTTGGATGCCATCAGCGAGGCGCTGTTGTCCGGCCGAGACGTTGAGTTGCGTAACTTCGGTGTCTTTCAGGTCCAGGTGCGCAAGAGCCGCATCGGTCGCAATCCTAACCGCCCTGAGACGGACGTCGTGATTCCGAAGCGTGCCGTCATCAAATTCAAGGCCGGCAAGGAATTGAAGGCCAAGCTCAAGTCGTACAACGTCGACAAGACGGACGCTGCGCCCGAGCAGCCCCAGGCGTAAGTTTCGCCTGACTATCAATGTCCGACATTCGAACGCTGCCCGGCTTCCGGGAGTTCTATCCTGAAGACCGTGCGGTCTTAGGGCACATCTTTGACGTGTGGCGGCAAGCGTGCCGCCGTTATGGCTTCCGCGAGTGGGAATCCCCAGTCTTGGAGCCGCTGGAACTCTTCACTGAGAAGTCCGGCGAGGAAATCGTCCGCCAACTCTTCAACTTTGAAGACAAGGGCGGTCGCCAGGTCAGCCTCCGGCCGGAGATGACGCCTTCGCTGGCCCGCATGGTGGGGGCCCGTGCCAATGGCATGGCTAAGCCCATCCGCTGGTTCGCAATTGGGGAGAATTACCGCTACGAGAAGCCCCAGAAGGGCCGCCTGCGGGCTTTCTATCAACTCAACGCCGACTTACTCGGTGAGGCGGGACCCGCCGCTGACGCCGAGCTCATCGCACTCTGTGCCGACTGCTTGTTGGGCTTCGGCCTGACCCAGCAGGATTTCCGCATCCGTATTTCCGATCGGACGCTCTGGTTCCGTTACCTCGCCAGCCTCGGCGTGCCTGAAGCCAATGCCACGGCCGTGCTCGGTGTGGTCGATAAACTCGAGCGCGGTGCGCCGAAGGATTTGATTGAAGCGATGACGGCGGCGTTGGCGGGAACCGCTTGCGACCCCGAGAAGACTTTAGCGGCGGCGCGCACCTTTGCGGCGACGCGCTCCCTTGAGGAGCTGGCTCAGCTGGCCGCGGGCGATGCCGCAATGACGGCCCGTCTGGACGAGTGGAATCATTTGCTCGGTACGCTGAAGTCCATGGGCTTCGGTGAATGCATCGCCATCGACCTCACGATTGTCCGTGGTTTGGCCTATTACACGGGCTTCGTGTTCGAGGCTTTTGAAACGGGCGGCGAAGCCCGTGCCTTGGCTGGGGGTGGTCGTTACGATGCTTTGGTTAAGAAGCTGGGTGGGCCCGATCTCCCCGCCGTCGGCTTCGGGATGGGCGACGTCACCCTGCGTGATTTACTGGAAGCCAAGAAACTGCTTCCAGCCTATGCGGATGGACCGGACTTCTTCGTCATGGTCCTCGGCGCCGATGCCCGGGCCGCGGCCTTGGAAGATGTTGCCAACCTTCGTCGGGCGGGTTTCCGCGTCGAGTACAACCTGCGTGATGGTAAGTTCGGTAAGCTCGCCCAGCAGGCCGAAACTGCGGGGGCCAAGTATGCGCTCGTTTACGGCGGCGAGGAAGTGGCCAAGGGCGTGACGAAGGTGCGGAGCCTGACGGACCGCACCGAAGCCGAAGTGCCGCGGACGGACTTAGTCCCAGCACTCCGGGCGGTCATGGAAGAGGGCATGCGCGCCATCCTCCCTTAACGCTGATGTCCGAGCAGACGCGCCAGTATCAGGATATGGCCAAGACCGCCTCCTGGACGATGGTCTCGCGTGTGCTCGGGCTAGTTCGTGACCAATTGATCGCGGCCTTCTTTGGCGCCAGCGCGATTGGCGCAGCCTTCCTCTTTGCGTTTCAGATTCCGAACCTTTTCCGCCGATTGTTGGGCGAGGGGGCTTTGACGGCGGCCACGGTTCCGGTCTTGGCGGAAATCGAAGCCCAGCATGGGCGCCCCGCCTCCCACGCGTTCCTGAACTACGTCCTCCGGAAAATCCTGCCGTGGCTCCTTGGGCTCACGCTCGTCTGCATCGGCCTTGCGCTGCTCGCGATGATGCTCTTCACGGACCCGCGTTATGTGAATTCCGCGGAGTTTACCGCTTGGTGTATGCCCTATATGCCGCTCATCTGTGTGGCGGCGCTGTTTACCTCGGCCGTCAATCTCAGCGGCCGCTTTGGTTTGGCGGAAATCGCTTCCTCGGGCCTGAACGTCTGCATGATCTTGGGGCTGGGCTTCTTCGGGTATTACCTCGGAGAGGGTGACCTCGGACGGGCTCGGTGGTTGTGCTTCGGCACCTTAGCGGGCGGCACGCTCCAGCTGCTGATTCCGATGTGGGGTCTCCACCAGGCGGGGTGGCGCCGCGCGCCGGTGCGGGCGGATGCCGCTGCCTGGCAGGCTTTGCGGGTTGCCTTCATCCCCGCGGCGTTGGGCGCCGGAATTCTCCAGATTAACTTCCTCATCTCGCGGTCATTGGCGTTCGACCTCGAGGGCTCGAAGCTCACCTACTACTATATCGCTAATCGCATCGTCGAACTTCCGATTGGGTTATTCTCGACGGCCATTGCCACGGTAATGTTCCCAGCCATGGCGACGGCGTTTGTGGAGAAGGACACCGCCGCCATGGGCCGTAATTACGCGCGCGGTATGCGGCTCATCCTCGCGATCAACATCGGTGCCGCCATCGGGCTAGCCGTTTATTCGGAGCAGATTATCCGCCTACTTTTTGAGTTCGGTCGCTTCTCGGCCGAAGACTGCGCGAAGACCCGTTCGGTGTTGGTGCTCTTCGCCTTAGCCATGCCGTTCCATGCGATGATCTCGATGGTGACGCGGGCGTTGAACGTTGCCGGCCAGACGCAAGCGACCTTCCGAGTCGCCCTGTGGGCCGTGGGCATCAATGTCACAGGTTCCGTGGCGGCGGTCGTGCTGGGCTATGGCATCGAAGGCCTCGCCGTGGCCAACGCGGCTTCGGCCGTGGTGCAGTACGTCCTGCTGCGCCGACAGTTGCGCCGGACCGCGCCAGCGTTTCTCGCTGAGAACCTTGCGAAGCCGTTCGGCCAAGCCCTCGTGGGCTCCTTGATTATGGGTATCGTCGCGTATCACGGCTTTAGCCTGTTGTTCAGGTTCGGCCAGCCTTGGTTAAACCCCAAGGTCAACCTTCTGGCCGCGATGGCCCTGGCGGGCGGTATCGCCGCGGCGCTGTACGCGGCGTTACTGGTATGGTGGAATTACCCCGAACGCGACCTGGTGCTGGGCTTTAGTGATCGTCTACTGCGTCGCCTCCGTCTGCGCCGCTAAAGTCTTTGCAACTCTCCCAGGCGGGAGTTGTTCTAAAGTTGTACCCCATGATTTTAAGCGGCCCCGTCCTTCCTGAATTACTCCGCGATGAGTGCTTGGCGGATATCTTCCGGGCAACGGTCCGCCGTCAGCCTGCCGCCCCAGCGTTGGAAGATGGCCAAGGCATCCTCACTTATCAGGAACTTTTACAACGGGCGGAGGGCGTCGCGGCGGGACTGCGTGCGGCCGGCGTGGGGCCCGGCCACTGTGTGGGGCTATGGCTGGGACGGGGACGCGATTTGATTATCGGGCAGGTCGGTATCGCCCTAGCGGGGGCCGCGTGGCTCCCTTTCGACGCGGCGGTCCCCCCCGATCGCTTGGCGACGTGCATGCGGGATGCGCGCGGCACGTTGGTGCTGACCGAGGAGGCGCGGGCCGCCGCGGTCCGGGAACGTGGCTGCAAGCCCTTGGTCATGGCGGCTCTACCCGTCGTCGGGGACGGCGTGATGGTCCGGGCCGCGTCGTCAGATAATGCTTATGTGATTTATACCTCGGGATCGACGGGGGAGCCCAAAGGCATCGCGATTTCACAACGCAGCGTCTGCCACTTTGTCCGCAGTGAAAACCAGGTGCTGCGGATTCGGGCCGACGACCGGGTCTATCAAGGCTTCTCCGTCGCCTTCGATATGTCGGTGGAGGAGGTCTGGATTTCTTTCCTGGCGGGCGCCACGCTCTGGATCGCTCCCGTCGAGACCGTTGCTGATCCCGATGCCGTGGCGGCGGCCTTACTTGCCCATCGCCTCACGGTGTTGCATGCGGTCCCAACGCTCGTGGCCCTGATGCCGGCGTTGCCGCCCACGGTCCGGTTATTGAACCTAGGCGGTGAAGCCTGTCCCGATGCCTTGTCCGAACGCCTTGTTGGCAAAGGGTACGAAGTCTTTAATACTTATGGTCCAACCGAGACCACGGTCACCGCGACGCTCGCGGAACTCCGTCCAGGAAAGTCGGTCACGATTGGCCGTCCTTTACCTAACTACCAAATCGGCATTTGTGACCCGGCGCGACAGCTCCTGACGCAGGGAGCGTCCGGAGAGATTGTGGTTTTCGGGCCGGGCTTAGCGACTGGCTATCTCGGGCGGGCGGAGCTCACCGCCGCGCGGTTTGTCGAAATCGCTGGCCAACGGGCCTACCTGACGGGCGACTTAGGACGGATTGATGCCTCGGGCGAAATCCAGTGTTTTGGCCGCGTTGATAATCAGGTGAAACTCCGCGGGTTCCGGATTGAACTCGACGAAATTTCCGCGGCACTGGCGGAACAACCGGGCGTGGGCACGGCGGCGGTCGTCGTCCGTCCGTTCGCCGGCAGCGATGAAATCGTCGCGTTCATCGTGGCGGCAGAAGCTCCGCTGAACCTCGCTGACTTGCGGGCGGCCTTAGCCCGTCGCTTGGCGGTCTATATGTTACCGGCCCATGTGGAAGTCTTGCCCAGCATGCCGCGGTTAAGTTCGGGGAAAGTCGATTTGGCGGCCTTGCGTCACCGTGCGCTGCAAGTCGCGGCGGTAGCCGCGGCGCCCCCGCCCGTGGATGAACATGAAGCCGCCTTACGGGTAATCTTAGCGGAGTTTTTTCCAGGGCGGCGGTTGGCGCCAGACGTCGACTTCTTCTCGGACTTAAATGGCCACTCCTTACTCGCCGCGCGCTTGGTCACGCGTCTCCGTCAGGATCCACGCTACGCGACCATCGGCGTCCAACACGTTTACCGCCATCGACAGCTGGGCGCATTAGCGAAAGCCATGGCCAGTTTGGGGGCGGCGATACCCGGACGCCCAGCGCCCGCCCATGAAGTCGTTCCGTTCAGTCGCCATTTTTGGTGTGGCTGCGCCCAGGCGGCCTGCCTGCCGTTCCTCGTCTTGTTGCACATGTTCCAGTGGTTGGCGCCGTTCTTTGCCTACCACCTGCTCACTGGGGACCACGATGACAGCATGGTCGTCGCGATTTTGGCGGCTTTAGGAACTTACCTAGGGGCTTTGGCGCTCTCATTTCCCTTGGGCATTTTGCTTCGTCGCTTGCTGGTGGGCCGACTTCGTCCGGGCAACTACCCGCTCTGGGGGGTGACCTATTTCCGGTGGTGGCTGGGGGCGCGCCTTAATGAAATCCCTGCGGTCTACCTGATTTCGGGGACCCCGTGGAAGTCACTGCACTTGCGTCTCCTTGGGGCGAAAGTTGGCCGGGATTGCTTGATCAACTCGGTGACCGTCTCGGTGCCGGAACTCTTGACGATCGGTGATGGGGCCTGCCTCGGCACCTTTGTGAATTTGGAGAACGCGCGGGTGGAAGGCGGTCGGCTTATCATTGGCCGCATCACGATTGGTCGGGGTGCCGCCGTGGATTCGTACGCCGTATTGGAGAACGACACTTCGGTGGGCGACGGTGCGAGGTTAGCGGGGCAATCTGCCTTGGCGGAGACGAAGCATATTCCCGCCGGAGAGACCTGGGCGGGGGCGCCGGCTCGTCCGGTGGAGACCGATACCGCGGTACCCGCTGCACCACCTCGCCCGAGCGTGTGGGCACGCACGGCACGCCTGGCGGCCTTTGCGGTCGGGGCAGCCGTGGTGGCGGTCTTGTTCTACATTCCCGTCTTCCCAAGTTTTGTTGCGATCGACTACGTGGACGCTCGCTGGCTCGATTTATTTGAGTCAGACCACAATTGGTGGGAGACCTTCCCGCTCTTCTTCCTGCTCGCCATACCTGCGGCGGCCATTCTTTTAGTCATTACCGCTGGCTTAACTGGTTTTTTGAAGGCGTGTCTGCCCACGCAACGGACCGGGCGCTTCTCCTTGCACGGCCGGGAGTATTTCTGGAAGTGGCAACTCTCCGCGATCCTTGATGCCTCCTTGCAGGTGCTGCACGGTTTATATGCCTCGGTCTATGTGGCTACCTGGCTGCGGCTCCTTGGCACGAAAGTCGGCCGTGATGCCGAAGTCTCCACCGCCGAAGGCGTCGTGCCCGAGCTCTTGGAACTCGGCGATGAATCGTTCATTGCTGATGGGGCGATGCTCGGCGATGAAGAGCAACGGGGTGGCTGGATGGTGCTACGCCGGACGCGGATCGGCCATCGCTCCTTCGTGGGCAACGGTGCCTACGTTCCTGATGGCACGACCTTCCCGGACGATTTTCTCCTCGGTGTGCAATCCAGTTCGCCGCGGAACGAACAGATGCGCGCCGGGCAGACTTGGATGGGCTCCCCGCCGATGCTGTTACCGGCTCGCGAGACCATCGCGTCGCAGGACCCCACCTTAACCTTCCGGCCCAGCCCAGGTCGCCGCCTCGCCCGTGCCTGCATCGAAGGCCTGCGTATCGTCGTGCCGCTGGCCTTCATCATCGCGGTCGGTTACGTGACCGTCTACGAGACCATGGATTACGTGACGGAGGCAGACTGGTGGGGCTTCACCGTCGCCTTGACCTTGGCGGGTCTGTGCTACGCCGCCATCGCCTTCGCCTTTGTTTGGTCCGTCAAGTGGCTGATGGTCGGACGGTATCGTCCGCGCCTCGCCCCCATGTGGACGCTATTTGTTTGGCTGAGCGAAGCCGTTACGATTCTGCATGAATCGTTGGCGGTGCCGGCGCTGCTCAATTACCTCCGCGGTACCCCGATGCTCCCGTGGGCCTTTCGCCTGTTGGGCGTGAAGGTGGGGCGCACGACCTGGCTTAATACCACGGACCTGACGGAGTTTGACTGCGTCACTATCGGTGACGGGGCGGAACTGAACGAACACAGTGGCCCGCAGACGCATTTGTTTGAAGACCGCGTCATGCGGATTGGCATGGTCCAGATCGGCGCACGGGCCACCTTGGGCGTTCGTGCCACCGTCCTTTATGATGCCTCCGTGGGGGAGGAATGTCGCCTTGGCCCGTTGACCTTGGTGGCCAAGGGCGAGCACACCCCAGCCCGCACGTCGTGGGAAGGCACGCCCTCGGCGCCCGCGCCCCTGAACTAAGATGAAAGTCTACGACCTGGCCGAAGTGGCCTTACGGCCTGCCCCCCAAGCGGCTGACGTTTACCTTGTCCGTTTACCAGAGCTAGGCCGTGGGCCTACCGCTCAGGCGACCTTGCGGCGCGCGCTTTTAAAGTTACTGCGCGGTTGGTATGGCGAGTCGGTGGAACTCGTGGAGACGGGCCCGGCGCCGACGCTGACAGGCTGCCCCTTGAAGTGCTCGATTTCCTATGACGGGACCGACGGGTGGGTCGCGTTAGGGGCACAGGCCAAATTAGGTTGCGATGCCGTCTTGGCCCAGGACTTCCCGGAAATGTTGGCCGTGGCGCGGAAGTATCTGGGACCGCACGTGGCGGAGCGCATCGAGCAGTCGCGGTTGCGGGCCGAGACCTTCGCCCACGCCTGGGCGAAGCATGAAGCGACCCTTAAGGCCATGGGGTGGGGCTTAGCGGAAGCACAAGTGGTGCCAGCGATGCTCTGCCACTATCACCGGCAAACGCAGGCGATTGTGGCGGTAGTGACGGAATAGTTACACTTTGCCGGAGCGGGCAGGGGAGGCGGCTTTCGCCGGGCCGCTCCGGTACTTCTTCACCAACGCCTGCAGGATCGCGACCGTTTCGTCATCGGCGAGACCATCGACCTTGGCGCCGCGGAAGTGTCGTTGGAACGATTCTAGCGCGAGGCCCAACGTCTTATCTGAGTTGTCGTCTAAGCGGTAGCCGTAGGTGCGCAGCAGCTGCTGGATATCGGCGTTCGCGAGCTTCTTGGATTTAAGTAAGATCCGGAACACCTGGACATCTTTAGCATCGGGCCAGGCACCGACACCATTGGCGGCAAAATATTCCCAAGGGAATAAAGAACCGGGATCGATCTTGCGACCGACCGCGATATCAGAATGTGCGACGACGTTCTCGGGGGGAATCCGATGCGTCGTCACCAAGTGCTGCGCCAGCGCGAGGACGGCTTCAACTTGGGGCTTGGGGTACGGATGGACGTTGCCGTCGTAGTTCACAATCTCGATGCCCAGCGAGGACTGGTTCAGGCTTTCGAATTTGCCCCAGGCGCTCTTGCCCGCGTGGTACGCCGCTAAGGAGTCGGGACACATCCGGAAGATGCGCGCCTTCGGTTGCTCGTCACTGACGAGGTAGTGGACGCCGACCATATGACCCTTGGAGCGGCCCTGGAGGCTATCTAAAGCGGAGGGTAGGGATGAGGCCGTATGGTGTAGCACCAAGATGGCGATGGGTTGCTTGCGGGCCTCGACGGCCGCGGACGCGGGTCCTTGGATCACCGAAAGCTTCGGGTTAACCGTGATGACCACTTCGGCCGTCGTTCCGGCCGTTTTCGAGGAAGTTGTGCCACAACCGGCGAGGGCCAAAACCGCCAGTAAGGTCGCTAATCGCTTAAAATATGAGGGGAGCATGCTTAATTGCCTGATTTTTGAATGAATAAACCATCGGGAATGAACCCCAAGACAATACGGTAAACAGTGTTTTAAATCATATTTGATTGGGTTTTTATTGATTAGACATAATGTATATTGTGCGAAATGTGTCTATAAGGACGGACTACTAGAAAATGCGTTATTGATTGCTTGAGGGTTTTCGAGCGTAAATGCCTGTCCTCCCCATGAAAGTCGCTCGCCATATCATTGAAGCCCGTCGTGAAGCCATCGCCAAGCTGCTGAGCAAAGTCGGCTACGTGCCCGTGCTCGAAATCTGCAAACAGTTTAATGTGTCGGAAGCCACTGCCCGGCGCGACCTGACGGAGTTGGAAAATCAGCGTCGGATCACGCGCACGCACGGGGGTGCACTGTCGGACTTCAATCGTAACTTCCCGCCGCTCGATGATCGCAAGGTCGAAGATTCGGAAGCCAAGCGTAAGATCGGTAACAAGGCTGCTTCGCGGGTTAAGGCCGGCATGACGGTGTATCTCGACTCGGGTTCGACCATCTTCTTTGCCGCTGAAGCGATTGCGGCTTCGGGCGTGCCGGACTTGCAGATTGTGACGACGTGTCTCCCGACGGCACAGTTGATTTCGTCGCTCCCGGGCGTCGAGGTCTACATCCCGGGCGGCCTGTTCCTCACCCGTCACGCCATGGTCGCTGGCGACCGCACCCTCGAAGAAGTGGCCCGCTGGAATTTTGACGTCGCCCTGCTCGGGGCCGAAGGCATCGACGAAAATGGTCTCTGGAATTCGCAACGCGATATCTCGCACCAACAACGTGAAGTGATTCGTCGCAGCGATGAGGTCTTGATTTGCATGAACCGCGTTAAGCTGGGTCGCGGTGGTCCCTGCGCAGTGACGCGCGATGTCTCCCCGTTGTTCCTGGTGACGGACGCGGATGCGGTCGCGGTGGCGCAAGCGAAGGTCAAGATGGCCGCCGACCACGTCCTCACCGCCTAAGTTCGTCCGCTGCGGACGCATCTCAGGCTATGTCCCCCGACGCCCCTCAGTCGCTGCTGGAACTTTCTCATGCTTTGGGTGGTGAGCGTCTGCGCATGGCTATTTTGGGTGAAGGAAACACATCCCTGCGTCTGGATGCGGACACTTTTATCGTCAAAGCTTCGGGCTCAAACCTCGCGTCGCTGCGCCCCACCGACCTGACGACTTGTCGCTTCGACCGCTTGTTGCCGCTCTTAGATGCTGCCGCGGCCACCGATGCCGAAATCGACAACATCCTGTTCGCCGCCCGCGTCCACGAAGTCGATAAGAAGCCTTCCATCGAGGCCCTCTTCCATGCGTACTTGTTGACGTTGCCCGGCGTGGCCTGCGTCGGCCACGTCCACGCCATCGCGGTGAATCAGATTCTCTGTTCACCCCGCGCCCGCGACTATGCCGAGCGGCGCGCCTGCCCCGATGAGATTGTCATGTGCGGGCTTGAGTCGGTCTTCGTACCTTATGCGGAGCCGGGTCTTGGTTTGGCTCAATCCATCCGCCGTGAGGTCCAGGCCTTCGTGCAGCGCACTGGCCGCGAGCCCAAAGTCATCTTACTGCAGAACCACGGAATCATTGCCGTCGGCCCTTCCCCGAAAGCCGTCCTCGGTGCCCTGCTTATGGCCGAAAAAGCCGCCGAGATCTTTGTGGGCGCTGCCGCGTTGGGCGGCCCCGTGTTCTTGACCGCGGCGCAGTGCGAACGTATCGCCGGACGCCCCGACGAGCTTTATCGCCAAAAGATGCTCGGGCTCTAATTGCCTTTCCCCGCTCTCCTCCCTTCCTGCTACCCATGTCCAACTACCTTGCCATCGACCTCGGCGCCGAATCCGGCCGCGTGATCTTCGGGACCCTCAAGGGGGGTAAGCTCACGATGAAGGAGATTCACCGTTTTGCTAACGGTGCCATCACCGCCAATGGCACCCTGCGCTGGGACATTGTCCGCATCTTCCGCGAGATTCGCATCGGCTTGGCCAAGGGCGCGAAGCTCGGGCCGATCCGTTCGATCGCCTGCGACTCTTGGGGCGTCGATTACGTCTTGCTCAAGGGCGATGGCCCGATGCTTTCCTTGCCCTACACCTACCGCGATGAGCGCAGCTTCAAGTCCTTCGATAAGGCCATGAAGAAGTTCTCACAGAAGCAGTTGTTCGAAGGGACTGGCATTGCCTCCATTTCCATCAACACGCTCTACCAGCTCTTTGATGACGTTGAGAACCGCCCGGAGATCTTGGCCTTCGCCGACAAGTTCTTGCTCATCGGGGACTACATCACTTGGTTGCTCACTGGCCAGGCGCGCGCCGAAGAGACCTTAATCTCCGGCAGTCAGCTCTGGGATACGCGCAAGCGCGATTGGGCTTGGCCGGTGCTCAAGAAGCTCGGCATCCCTAAGCACATCTTTCCGAAGCCCGCGGCTCCTGGCACGAAGCTCGGTAAACTCCTGCCTTACCTGAGCAAGGAAACCGGCCTAAAGTCGGCCGAAGTCGTGACGACTTGTGCGCATGATACGGCCGCGGCGGTCGCCGCCGTGCCCGCCACCAAGGGCGATGATTGGGCGTACCTGTCTTCGGGCACGTGGTCCCTCTTGGGCGTCGAGCTGCCGAAGCCATTGGTCAATGAGACCGTGCGCGAGGCGAAGTATACGAATGAAGTCGGTTTCGAAGGCACGACCCGTTTTTTGAAGAACCTCGTCGGCCTCTGGGTCCTGCAGGAATGCCGCCGCGAGTGGCTGGAGCGTGGCGAAGTCTCCGACTACGGTGAGATTGTGAAGCTGGCCCTGAAGGCTCCGGCCTTGCGCAGCTTCATCCGGCCGGACGATGTCCGTTTTGCTAAGCGCGGCGATATGGTGAAGAAGGTCCAGGACTTCTGCCGCGAGACCAAGCAGCCGGTGCCGCAGACGCATGGTGAGGTCGCCCGCTGCGTGCTCGAATCCCTCGCCCTCCTCTACCGCGTTGAAATGGACGGGATTGAGAAACTTACCGGTCGTAAGCTCTCGACGTTGCACATCGTCGGCGGCGGTTGCCGCAATGCGCTCCTGAACCAAGCCACGGCCGACGCCACCGGTCGCACGGTCATCGCTGGCCCAGTTGAAGCCACCGCGGCAGGCAATATCCTTGTCCAGGCCGTCGCCATGAAGGAATTGAAGAACCTCGATGCCCTCCGTGGCGTCGTCCGAAAGTCCTTTGAAGTAGTGACTTACAAACCCAATCCTACGCTTGATTGGCTCGACGCCTTAGTGAAGTTTAATGGTTTAAAGAAGTCATAAACCTGCTTAAGCCTCCCTTCCCTGCCTTTACCTGCAAAGCACCATGTCTACCTACAAGTACGTCTCCCACCTCTGGAACGATGCCGAAGCGGCAAAACTCGATCCAGTGGCTCGCCTGATCTACCGTTCCAATAAGTTGGGCGCGGACCAGCGCATCACCAATACGGGCGGCGGCAATACCTCCTCCAAAATCGTCGAGAAGGATCCCCTCACCGGTAAGGACACTCCAGTGCTTTGGGTCAAGGGTTCGGGCGGCGACCTGCGTACGAGCCTCCGCGAGAATTTCTCCTCCCTCTATCAGGATAAGCTCATCAGCCTGCAGGCGGTCTACGCGGCGCGGGCGGACAAGGGCCTGAAATCCCAGGCGGAAGACGACATGGTGGCGATGTATAACCACACCACATTCAACCTCAACCCGCGGGCGTCCTCGATCGACACCCCGTTGCACAGCTTCCTGCCAGGCAAGCATGTCGACCACATGCACCCGAACGCGATCATCTCGATCGCCGCTTCCAAGAACTGCGCGGCCCTGACCAAGCAGATCTTCGCTGGTAAGATGGCTTACGTGAAGTGGATGCGCCCGGGCTTCGAGCTCGGCCTCGCCATGCAGGACATTTCCCGCGCCCAGCCGGACATCAAGGCCATCATGATGGGGCAGCACGGCTTCATCTCGTGGGCGGATGACGATAAGGTCTGCTATGAACTGACGTTGGCCATGATCGAGCAGGCCGCGGCCTACATCGAAGCTCAGTATCAGGCCAAGGGCGGCGATGCCAAGGCCTTCGGTGGCGCCAAGTACCAAACGCTCGCGACCGAGCAGCGGCATGCCACCCTAGCGGCCATCCTGCCGTGGCTCCGCGGTCAAGTCTCCAAGGAGAAGCGCTTCGTCGGCACTATTCAGGACGACGAAAAGATTCTCCGTTTCGTCAACTCGGCCGATGCCCCGCGCCTCGCCGAACTCGGCACCTCGTGCCCGGACCACTTCCTCCGCACGAAGATTAAGCCGCTCTATGTCGCTTGGAATCCGCAGGCCGAAGACGTCGCCGCGCTCAAGGCCAAGCTGGCCGCTGGCCTCGAACAGTACCGCCAAGACTACGCCACTTACTACAACGCCTGCAAGCGGTCCAACTCGCCGGCCATGCGCGATGCGAACCCGACCGTCGTCCTCATCCCCGGTCTTGGCATGATCGCGTGGGGCAAGGATAAGTCCGAATCCCGCGTCACCGCTGAGTTCTACAACTGCGCCGTCGAAGTGATGCGCGGGGCCGAAGCCATCGACGAGTATGTTTCCCTGCCGCAGCAGGAAGCCTTCGACATCGAGTACTGGCTCCTCGAAGAAGCAAAGCTCAAGCGCATGCCGGCGGAGAAGGAACTCGCCCGCCAAGTTATCGTCGTCGTTGGTGCCGGCTCGGGCATCGGCAAGGAAACCGCCCATCGCCTCGTCAAGGAAGGTGCCCACATTGTCTGCGTCGACAAGAACGTCGAGGCCGCCCAGGCCACGGCCAAGGAAATCACCGATAAGCACGGCGTCGGCATCGGCGTCGCCGGCACGGGTCTCTCCAATTGCGGCCCGGCCATCGGCCTCAGCGGCGACATCATGGACCGCGCTTCCATCCGGAAGATGCTGGACCAGGTCGCGCTCGCTTACGGCGGTTTCGACTCCATCTGCGTTACCGCTGGGATCTTTGTCTCGCCCGACACCACGGGCCATATCCCGGATGACAAGTGGGCCCTCACCTTCGCCCTCAACGTCACGGGCAGCTACCTCGTCGCCGACGAAGCGTTCAAGAGCTGGAAGGAACAGGGCCTCCGCGGTAACCTCGTCCTGACCACGAGCGCCAACGCCGCCGTCGCTAAGAAGGGGTCGGTCGCCTACGATACCTCGAAGGCCGCCGCCAACCACCTCGTCCGCGAGTTGGCCATGGAGCTCTCCCCGCTCGTCCGGGTCAACGGCGTCGCCCCAGCGACCGTCGTCCAAGGCTCGGCGATGTTCCCGCGCGACCGAGTGATCGCCTCGCTTGCTAAGTACAACATTCCTTACACCGATGATGAGGCGACCGATTCGCTGACGACGAAGCTCTCCCGCTTCTACGCCGATCGCACCCTGACGAAGAACCCCATCACCCCTGCCGACCAGGCCGAAGCCTATTTCCTCCTCGTGACCAATCGCCTCAGCAAGACGACCGGACAGATCATCACGGTCGACGGCGGCCTCCACGAGGCGTTCCTCCGCTAAAACGTGCGCGTCTCGCTCTTCGTTCCTTGCTTCGTCGACCAGCTCACCCCGCAGGTGGGCTTGGCCACGGCCAAGGTGCTTAAGCGCCTCGGGCATGCCGTGGAATTCCGCTCCGCCCAAACCTGCTGCGGTCAGCCGTCTTTCAACTCCGGCCAATGGGATGTCGCTCGTGAGGGGGCGCTCCGAACCATCGAGGTCTTCCGAGGTGCCGAAGTCGTCGTTGGACCTTCGGGCTCCTGTGTGGCGATGATCAAGAAGTTCTACCCGGAGCTCCTCAAGGACACCCCGCATCTCGCTGCCGCCGAGGACCTCGCCGCGCGGACTTTCGAGTTCTCCGAATTCCTGGTCAATAAGCTCGGCGTGACCGACGTTGGGGCTAAGTTCGCCAAGAAGGTTACCTACCACGACGGTTGTCACGCGCTCCGCGAGCTCCGCCTCAAGGAAGAACCCCGGCAACTGCTCCGGGCGGTCAAGGGCCTGGAACTGATCGAATCCGAAGAAGGTGAATCGTGCTGCGGCTTTGGGGGACTCTTTTCCGCGAAGTTCCCGATGATCTCCACCGCCATGGTGCAGGTCAAAGGCGGCGCCCTCGCCCGCACCGGTGCGGACTTCGTCGTTTCCTCCGACCCTTCCTGCTTGCTGCAAATCGGTGGCTGGCTCTCCCGCGAGGGTAAGCCGATTCTGCCGTTGCACATCGCCGAAGTGCTGGCCCACGACGCCTAAAGCGATGTCCGACGCCAAGCAGATCTTCATCAAGGACGCCACGCTGAACGCCGCCGACGGGGATCAGCGTGCTTTCATCCGGAAGGCCCTTGGTGGCTACTACGTCAACCGCGACCTGCAGAAGGCTCGTTACCGCGATTGGGAGCGGGCCCGCGATGCGGCCTCGCTGGCCAAGTGGACCGCCGTCAACGACCTCGCGAATCAACTCGAGAAGTTCACGGCTAACTTTGAGCGCAACGGTGGCGTTGTGCACTGGGCGCGCGACTCCGCGGAAGCCCGCGCCATCATTCTGAAGATTGCAGCCGACGTTAACGCCAAGGCGATCGTGAAGTCGAAGTGCATGACCTCGGAGGAGATTCACCTCAACGATGCGCTCGAGAAGGCTGGCTACGGCGTCGTCGAGAGCGACCTCGGTGAGTTCATTCAACAACTCCGCGGCGAAGCGCCCTACCACTTCGTCTTCCCGTGCATGCACGTGAAGCGCGAGGCCATCAGCGAGCTTTTCACCAAGCATCTCGGCACTGCGCCGACCGATAGCCCCGAAGAGTTGACGATGATTGCCCGCCGTCACCTCCGCCAGCTCTACGTGGACGCCGACATCGGCATCACGGGGGCGAACTTCCTGGTCGCGGAAACCGGCCAGATTTCCATCACCGAAAACGAAGGGAACGCCCGTCTGACCGCGGCCCTGCCCCGCATTCACATCGCGCTCTCGGGGATCGAGAAGGTCGTGAATCGCCTGGATGACCTCGCGGTGCTACTCCCGATGTTGGCTACGGCGGGGGCTGGCCAGCCGATGACCTGCTACAACACGCTGTACGCGGGGCCCCGTAAGCCCGGCGAATGCGATGGCCCGGAGCAGTTCCACTTGGTCTTGCTGGATAACGCTCGCACGCGGCTCTTGGCGGATCCCGAGCAGCGCGATGCCTTGCATTGCATTCGCTGTGGGGCGTGTCTCAACGTCTGCCCGATCTTCAAGAACATTGGCGGCTTGGCCTACGGCACGACCTACCAAGGTCCAATCGGCTCGGTCATCACCCCGCACCTGCGCGGCCTGAAGCAGTGGAACCACCTTTCCAGCGCCTCCTCGCTTTGCGGCGCTTGCACGGACGCCTGCCCGGTCCGTATCGACCTGCACCATCACCTCCTGCACAATCGCCGCAATGCGATGAAGCAGTCGCCGAGCCTCTTCGATCGCGCCTTCCACGCGGGGTTTGGCTTTGTGATGAAGCGTCCGACCCTCTTCGGCCTCGGCGGCAAGGTTTTCCGTGCGACGTTGCCTTTGCTAAAGAAACTCCCGCTTCCTTATATGAGTGCTTGGCTGAAAACGCGCGACCTGCCGGCAGCGCCCGCCCAGTCATTCCGCGAACAATGGAAGGACTCCGACCATGGCTGATGCCCGCTCCGATATCCTGGCGCGTATCCGCGAGGCCTTGCAGGTCAAAGCCCCCAAGCCCCATTTCAAGGCTGAGGAAACCGCTGGCCAGCCCGTCAAAATCGCCAAGCCCTGGTTGCCCGATGGCGGCGAAACGACCGAGGCGAGCCTGCTGATCCTTGCCGAGCAATTGGCGAAGTTAAAGGCCGTCCTCATCCGCGTGCCGGACGAAACTGCTGCTGGTCAAGCGGTGGCGGACCTCGCCCGCTCCAAGGCTTGGAAGCAAGTCGCTTACCACGGTGCCCCGCTGGTCCGTCCGGTGGCCGCCGCCCTACCCTGCCCGGCTTGGGAAGCCGACGCCTCATTTGAGAAGCAGAAGTTGGAAGGGTGTGACGCCTCGATTACCTCCTGCGAGTCGATCGTGGCCCAGTTGGGCTCCATCTTGGTCTCCAGTGCCTCCTCGGGGGGGCGGGCCCTCTCGATCTTGCCGCACGTTCACGTCGTCGTTGCGCGGGTCGACCAAGTGGTCCCCGACCTCGCCACGGCCATCGCCCTGATGCAGGCGGTGCACGGCGAAAAGATGCCGAGCATGCTCTCGTTCATCACGGGGCCGAGCCGAACCGGCGATATTGAACGCATTTTAGTCCTCGGAGCGCACGGTCCGAAGGAACTTTACCTGGTCTTGGTGGGTTAGAGTCAGTGTGATGCGCTCCTTGTTCGCCCCGTTTGCCTTCAGCCTCGGCCTTGCGGCGGCGGAGGTCACCCCCGTGAAGTGGTCGGGGGCGATCAACGTTCCCGATCCAGTCGCCGTGACCGTCGATGAAAAAGGCGCGGTCTACGTGTGCGCGACGACCCGCCGCAAGGTTGCGGACTTAGACATCCGCGAGCACACGCAATGGATCGCCGATGACCAGGCCCTGACCTCGCCCCTGGAGAAAGAAGCGTTCTATAAGCGCGTGATGGCACCTGGGGCGATGCGCGGTCCCCAGGGGAGCCTGAAGGACCATAATGGCGACGGCAGTGTCGATTGGAAGGACCTCATCGTTCATAAGGAGCGAATCTATAAACTCACCGACACCAACGGCGACGGCGTCGCGGATAAAATCACGGTCTTCGCCGAGGGCTTTAACTCGGTCGGGGCCGGCATCGCCGCGGGGGTTCTTTATCATGATGGGTGGGTCTATGTGACGGCCCAGCCGGACCTTTGGCGCCTGAAGGATACCGATGGCGACGGCGTGGCGGACGTGCAGGAGCTGGTCGTCACCGGCTTTGGTGCGCACATCGCCTACGCCGGGCACGACATGCACGGGCTCCGCCTCGGTCCCGACGGCCGCATCTATTGGACCATCGGCGATAAGGGGACCAATGTCACCAGCAAGGAAGGTAAGCACTTTTACTTCCCGCACACCGGTGCCGTTCTGCGCTGCGAACCGGATGGTACGGGCTTCGAAGTATTTGCCTCCGGCATTCGGAACCTGCAGGAAATCGCCTTCGACGAACTCGGTAATATCATCGGCGTGGATAACGATGCCGATCAGCCGAAGGAACGGGAGCGGCTGGTTTATGTCGTCGAGGGCTCGGATTCGGGATGGCGCTGTCACAGTCAGTTCATGAAGTTGAACAGCCGCTGGATGCGCGAAAACATCTGGCAACCCGCTGGCGCTCCTGATCAGCCCCTCTGCTACACTCCACCCCTTGCCAATTATTCCGATGGCCCTGCGGGCTTCCTGCGTGAGCCGGGACACGCCTTGGATGGCACGTTGCGTGGTCAATTCATCCTCGATCAGTTTCCGAACGGGAAGATGGATGCCTTCGCCCTCCAGCCAGCCGCCGACAGTTTCAAGATGGTTGGGCTGCGGACAATCAACCAAGGCATCATGGGCATCGGCATGGCTTGGGGGCCTGATGGAAAAGCTTACTTTGCGGACTGGATTGGGGGCTACCCCCTCGATGGTAAAGGGGCGGTCTGGAACATGGACGTCGCGACGAAGACCGATCCGGTGTCGAAGGAAATCCTTTCGCTCCCGCTGTCGGCGCCGCTCGCCAAGGACCGCCTGTTGACTTTATTAGGGCATCCCGACCAGCGGGTACGCGTTAATGCCACGCTCCGTCTGGACCGACTGGGAGCTTGGGCGGACCTCTTGGCCGTCGCACTGAATGATAAGCGTGAGCGTCTCGCCCGCATCCATGCGATTTGGGGTTGGGGGATGGGCTTGCGTCACGGTAAGCTCGCTTCGCTCCAAGGCGTGACCGCACTGCTTGCGGATGCGGACGACGAAATTCGTGTGCAGACGCTCAAGGTTTTGTCGGAAGGTCGCTTGCCGCCCCCTTCGCGTCTGACGCTCGAAACTGAAATCAGTGATGCCGTAGCCGAGAAGATGATTGCCCAACTGTCATCTCAGAACCCCCGCCTGCGGATGCAGGCGGGCCTCACCTTGGGGCGTTTAGGACTGGGCCGCGTTGGCTTGGCCGCCACTCCTGTCCCCTTAGGCGCCTTTTGCCATGACGCCGCTGCCGACCTAAAGATGCCGTGGCTGCGCCATGGCTTAGTCATGGGGTTGGCGGGGACTCAGCGGCCCGAGGACTTGCTTAAACTCGCACAAGGGCAGGATGCCGGGCAGGCCACCTTCGCCACCTTGGCCTTGGCTCGGCAGCGTTCGCCGCTCTTGGCTCAGCTCCTCGCTTCTCCGTATCAGGATGTCGTGAATGAAGCCGTGCGCGCCATCCACGATGACGAAGGCATCCCCACCGCACAGGCCGCTTTGGCTCAGACGTTGGGTCGGTCAGCCCTACCCGCTACGGCTTTACGACGGGTCATCAATCAGAACCTCCGGGATGGCAGCCCAGCGGCGGCCACACGCATTCTCCAGTGGCTCCGGGCGCAACCCGAGTCTGCCCCCTTGGTGGATGAGGCCCTCCAGGCTCTCTTGGTTTTCGAACTTCCGCCGGTCCTTGACCTCGTCGATGGCACGGCGAAGCGCTACACGAAGCGTGATCGTAACGCCCTAGCTACCGTCCTCCGCCAAGGACAGCCCACATTGCTGGCGTTCGAAAACGAGTCATTGAAGGCGACGGGCGTCGAAATTCTCGTGCGTTACGGGCTGGACGTCCCGACGGCGGATTTACTCAGGTTGGCCAAGGATACCAAGGTCGGTGCCGCGGTCCGTTTGCAGGTCCTCCGGCTGCTTGCAGCGAAGACGGAGTCACCCGTTGCCATTAAGGAGGCACTCCTGGCTGTCACCCGCGAGGGGAGCGAAACGTCACTCCGCATCGAAGGGATGCAACTCCTCGCTCAGGTCGACCCCGCCAGCGCCTTGTCAGTCGCCCGTCGATTCCTCGACGTTGCTGGCTCCACCCTTGCGGAGAAGCAAGCCGCGGTCCGCGTGCTCTTCGCGAGCACCGAAGCGGAGGCGAGCCAGCCCCGCCTCGCCCTGACCAACAAGTTACTGCAGGCAAAGTTCAATGACTCCCTGCGCTTAGATGTTTTCCTTGCTGCACAGGCCTCCCCGGAGACGGCCGTACAGGCCGCTTTGAAACGATACCAGGAGGCTACCCGCCAGCCCGTGCAACTGGCGGCGCCTGGTTTGCCTTATGAGCTTTTAGTTGCTGGGGGCGATGCGGTGCGCGGGCGCACCCTGACGCAAGAACACCTCGCCGCCAATTGCGTGGCCTGCCATCGCTTTGAATCCGACGAAGGCAGCGAAGTCGGTCCGCTGCTGAAGAAAGTCGGTGACCAACGGACCCCTGCGGAGTTGGCGGAGTCCTTGGTCAACCCTTCGGCTAAGCTTGTGCCTGGCTTTGGCTTTGAGACCTTGACGCTGAAGTCGGGGGAGGTGCTGAGTGGCAGCGTCATCAGCGAGGCCAAGCAGACCCTGCGTCTGCGCCAAGCAGATGGGACGATGAAAGACGTCGAAGTCGGTGCGATTGTCAGCCGGACGCAGCCGATCTCAATCATGCCCCCCATGCTCGGGATTTTGTCCCCAGCGGAGGTGCGTGATGTCGTCGCCTACCTCGCGACGCTGAAGACGAAGGCCCCTAAGGCTAAGAAGTAGACCCTAGTTGGATGTAGGGTTGAACACTCAATCAATCGGGTGTTTACTAGCTTCATGCCCCTCCGCTGCTTATGGCTGCTGTTTCCCTGGGTTCTCTGCGCCCAAGCCCCTTCAACGAAGGTTTGGCAAAAACAGTTGGAGACGTGGAGTAGCACGATCAGCAATACCCGCTTGGAGAACGTCCAATGGTCGCCCGCGGGCGAGCGGCTGACTTACAGTTGGCGGACCCCCGAGGGCCGCACGGAATACAAACTCGTCGAGTGCGCGACGGGCCAAGTCACGTCAGCCTTTGATGCCGAAGCCTTGGCGGCGGCCTTGCGGAAGGAAAGCAAACCCAAGGCCGACGCTCGTAACCTCGGGATCTCGCGGGTGCTGCCCCAGGATGACGGAAAAGTTTGGATCGAGGGCAGCGGCTTCGTCTGTACCTGGTCGCCGGATGGCGTGCTCGTTAAGCAGGACGCCAGCAAGGCCCCTGACCTAAAAGTTGCCCCCACGGCCGGTCGCATTCGAAGCGTCGGCTCTTCACGGATGCTGAGTGCCTCCCGTTACGGTAGCAAATCCCCGGACGGCCTCTGGCGCGTGACCGTCACCGGCAACGAAGTGAGTGCGCTAGCGACCTCTGGGGAAAAGGTGGTCTACGCGGCGAGCGGTGGTAAAGCTACCCCGGCCCTCCCTCCCGGTTTCGCATGGAGTGGGCAACCGGCCTGGACTCCGGACGGTAAGCACTTCGCGCTCTGGGCGACGCGCGCGGTCCCGGTGCGCAAATACCTCGTGAAGGATTCGGTCAAGCAGACCGAAAAGGAAATCGACTACGATAAGCCGGGGGACGACAAGACCCAGCAGCTGGCGTGTGTCTTTAGCCTGGCGGGCGGCTACCGCTTCCCCGGTGCCGACGTCCTGCCTCTGGCCATGAATACGGACCGCTTGGACTGGACGCCCGACTCCCAGCGCCTGCGCTCCACCTATACCATCCGTGGCTTTACCGGTCATGGCATCATTGAATTCGATGTGGGCACGAAGCAATGGCGCAAACTCCTGACAGAGGAGGATCCCAAGTTCGTCTTCACCTATGGCAGTTTTTATCGCTATGACTTGCCGGACGAGACGACCCTCTGGGTGTCCGAGCGCTCGGGCTGGACGCACCTCTACCGGGTCGATTTGCGCACGGGCGCGACGCTTAATGCGGTGACGGCGGGCGCTTGGGTCATGAAGGCCGTGCTGCAGGTGGATGAGGCGGCCAAGCAGGTGACCTTTGTTGGACTCGGTCGTAATGCTGGGGAAGACCCATATTACCGTCACGTCTACCGGGTCAATTTCGACGGCATGGGGCTCGTGCAGTTGACGCACGGCGACGGCACGCACGACGTCCAGTTTAGTCCTGGCCGTAAATACCTCGTGGACACCTATTCGCGGGTCGACCAAACGCCCCGCTTTGTTTTGCGGCGAACCTTGGATGGCCGGGAACTGGCGGTATTGGGGCAAGCCGATGACGCCCAGTTACGCGCGGCCGGCTGGGAGGCCCCGCGCCGTTTCGTCGCCAAGGATCGCGCCGGAAAGTTCGACATCCATGGCGTCATGGTGCGCCCCTATCCTTTTGACCCGCAGAAGAAGTACCCCGTTATCGAATACATCTACGCCGGGCCGCAGGATTCCTTCGTTCCCAAGTCGTTCAGTGTCTGGAGCAACGCTTTCCGCGAGGCTTCCCTGCAGGGCTTCTACGTCGTCCAGATCGATGGGCGTGGCACCTGGAATCGCGGGAAAGAGTTCCACCAAGAGGCTTGGCGGAACCTCGGCGATGCGGGTTTACCCGATCGGGTCGTCTGGCTGAAGGCGGCGAGCCGCGTAGAGCCAGCGATGGACCTTAAGCGGGTGGGCATCTTTGGCGGGTCGGCCGGTGGGCAGAACGCCGTCCATGCCTTGCTTCGTCATGGCGATTTCTACAAGGCCGCTGCCGCGGACTGCGGGTGCCACGACAACCGCGTCGATAAGCTCTGGTGGAATGAGCAGTGGATGGGCTATCCCATTGGCCCGTGGTATGCCGCCAATGCCTGCCTGACCGAAGCGGACAAACTCCAAGGCAAACTCTTCCTGACCGTCGGCGAATCCGATACGAACGTCGACGTGAAGTGCACGTATGACCTGCGCGACGCGCTCTTTGCTGCCGGCAAAAAAGACCTCGTGGAATTTACGGTCGTCCCCGGGGCGAACCACGGGGCCTGCGAACGGGGCGACATGCGCGAGAAGCGCTTGGACTTCTTCCAGCGCACGCTGGGCGGTCCCCTGCCCCGCTAATTTATGCCGCACCACCCTCCCGGACTCATCGAGCTACGCTTGGCGAATGCCCATCAGCTCTTCAATACGATGGATCCGTCGCCCTTCCATGAGCGTGACCTCGACCATGACGCCGAAGAGTTCATCGTGAGTTGGGCCCGCGAGCAGGCGCCCGAATCCACCCTCCGCTTACGCATCGTCTTGAAGCAGGCCGCGGATGAATCCGTGGCACGGATGGTTCAGGAATCGATCAAGCATTACTTCAGCTATCGGGCGGAAAACAGTCGCCGCGAGTTCCGGGAACTCCTCCGGGAAGGCCGGACTTCCTTGCTCATCGGCTTGCTGTTCCTTGGGCTCATGCTCCTCGCCCGTAGTTTGGTGCCGCCGTCAGGGATGTGGAGTGACTGGCTCCGGGAGGGCCTGATTATTAGCGGTTGGGTGGCCCTCTGGAAGCCGATCGACATTCACCTCTACCGCTGGTGGCCCGTCCGCCGGTTACGTCGCTTGCAGGACCGTCTGGCGGCCTGTCCGGTGGAGGTCGCCTTTGAGGCTTAAGCCGCCGAGGGCATTGCGTGAAATGCTGAGGAAAATCGCGAAATAACGATTTTTTTACGATGTGGCATTGACAGGGGGGAGTCCTGCCTCAATCCAAACC
>CAIYEN010000103.1 GCA_903925205.1 uncultured Opitutia bacterium
CAGAAGGTCGCGGCGACCCTCTGTAGCACCGGGACGCCGGCGATTTTCCTCCATGCCGCCGACGCGGTCCATGGCGACCTCGGCATCCTTCAGCCGGGCGACCCCGTCATCCTGGTGTCTCGCTCCGGCACCACCGCCGAGTTAGTGCGCCTCTTGCCGGTGCTGCGCTCCTTTAAGTCCCCGCTCATCGCCATTGTCGGCAATGTGCAGTCTCCTTTGGCGACGCAGGCCGACATCGTCCTCGATATTGGTGCCCGCCCCGAAGCCGACCCGTTGGGCTTGGTGCCCACCACGAGCGCCCTGCTGACCTTGGCCTTGGGCGATGCGTTAGCGGCTGCCTTGATGACGAAGCGTGGTTTCGCTGCCGCGGACTTCGCGCGCTTTCATCCTGCTGGTCAACTCGGTCGCAACTTACTGCTCACGGTGGGCGAAGCCCTCCAGCCGCTCGAGCGATGTGCGGTCGTCTCCGCCGAAACGTCGCTGCGCGATACCGTCATCGCCATGACTCGCCACCCGCACGGGGCCGCCTGTATCCTGGGCGCAGATGGAGTCCTCGCCGGCCTGATCACGGACGGCGATTTACGGCGAGCCTTGAGTCGTGGGGTGGACCTCAACGTGGCGAAGGCTGGGGATATCATGACGAAGAATCCTATCCGCACGCACCCCGCCGTTTCCCTCGGCGATGCGGCGCGCGTCATGGAAGATCGCCCTTCGCAGATTTCTGTCCTGCCCGTGACGGAGCCGACGACGCAACGCTGCCTTGGGCTCCTCCGTATCCACGACATCTACCAAGCTGGCCTCGTTTAAGCCGCATGGCCGCCGCCCTATCCTTTGAAACTAGCCGCCGTCCCCGTCGGCCTACGCTCACGCCCCGTGAGGTTTCCGTCATTGGTTTGACGGCGGTAATCCTCGTGCTCGTGCCGTGGACGTGGGGCGGGGTCGTTCTTTGGCCGATGCTCTTACTGCTAGGCTTCGCCGTGGCCGCTCTGGTCGCAGCGGTGGGCGATCAGCGCACGCAGTTGTATGCCCTTGGTGTTTGGGCCCTCGCCTTGGGCTATGCTTGGTTCCGTCTGCCGAACCCCGCCGACGGTTTCAGTGCCTTGAAGACCATCGACTACTGGGCTTTCCCGGTGGGCGGACTCGTCGGTCAGGTGTTGCCTGCCATTCTCTTTTACGGCGACGTGCGCTCCCGTTCGGCCAAGGATTGCTTGCGCGATTGGGTGACCTCGCTGCCCTTCTGGATGGCGGTCGCGTTGTTCGCGTATTGTGCCGTCCAAGCCCTGAACCCGTGGGGAACGGTGGTGGAAAAGGATCTCTTCTGGCGGATTTTTCGAGAGAAGCCAGTGACTTGGTTGCCGAGCGGCCTCGCGGCGCCCTTCGTCTCGGACGAGAACGACCCCGGCGGCATGAATGCCTGGCGCCTCATGCTGACGTTGTTGGGTCCTTGGCTCATCTTCGGGGCGCTCCGGGCGGGCCTGCGCCGGCGCCAAGGCTTAGTTATCTTGGCCTGGGTTAGTGTCGTCGTCGCAGTGGTTTATGCGGTGTACGGTTTCCTAAATCAACGTGCCTATACGGAAGCCATCCTCGGCTATCCAGTGCCTATCGGCGCAACGACTTTTGGGACGTTCATTAACCGCAACCACGCGGGGATTTATTTTTACCTGAACGCCGCGGTAGCGGTGGCCTTGACGTTCTGGCATTTACGTCGCTCGCAGGCTTCCGTTGCCCGCGGCGGCCCTTACCTACTCGCCGCCTTCTGCGCGATTTTCCTGAGCCTCTTTGTCTTTTTCACGACGAGTATCGGTGCCTCTATCATGGTGCTCCTCTTGTTGGTCGTGGTGGCCCCGCTGGCCTATTTTCTGGGTACTCCGAAGGAGTCCCAAGCATCGCGTGACGTCTTTTGGATTTCGGCCGCGGGCCTTGCAGTGGTTGCCCTCGCCTTTGTCTTTGCGGGAGATTTCCGAAGCCTCGAGAAGAAGCTTAAACTGAAGGCGGCGGCGTACCAGGTCACCGGGTCCGACGACCGCGCACCGCTGCGCCGCTCGACTTGGGCCATGGCGAGCGCCGGCGGGTGGTCTGGTAAAGTTTGGACGGGGTGGGGCGCCGGTTCTTACCGCTGGGTCTCGCCCGTTTTTCAGGCCGAAGAGAAGCAGCTGCAGGATGCCAAAGGCAAGTTAGCGATCCGTGCCACCTATGCGCACTGCGATTGGCTGCAGATGCTCGCTGAATGGGGGGTGCTGGGAATGCTGCCTGTCCTCGTTGGCTTATGGTGGTTGGCGCGCTGGATTCGGCGGGCCTGTCGCCGTGGCCACCCCGAGGCCATCCCCTTGGCGGGCGTGCTGGTCCTCGTTTGTGTCCACGCTTCGGCTGAATTAATCTTCTGGTTCACGCCACTGCTCTACGCGTTAGCCTTGATCGCCGCGACCATGGTGACGTTCACGGAACACGACTTGCAAGCGCAGGCAGACCTGGGTTCCGCCGAAGGCGAGTCGGTTTAGTTTTAAGAATGCGCCAAATTCTTCAGCACCTCGGTTCCGGTCGGACGGAACTAGCGCACGTGCCCGCGCCGGGCGCGTTGGCGGGGCGTACCTTGATTCAGACCACGCACTCGTTGGTGTCCCTCGGTACGGAGCGCATGTTGGTGGAGTTCGGCCGCGCGGGTTGGCTGCAGAAGGCTCGCCAACAGCCCGAGCGGGTCCGCCAGGTGTGGCAAAAAATCCGCGCCGAAGGTTTCCTCCCTGCGGTGCAAGCGATTCGGAGCAAACTCGCCCAACCCATTCCGATGGGCTATTGCAATGTGGGGCGAGTCGTCGCGGCCCCGGCGCGGCCCGACCTCGGACCGGGCGACCGCGTTGTTTCCAACGGTCCCCACGCGGAAGTCGTCTCGGTGGCTGATGGCCTCGTCGAACGAATCCCCGACAACGTCACGGACGAGGATGCAGTGTTTACGCCATTGGCGGCCATCGCCCTCCAAGGGGTACGCTTGATGGGGGCTCAGCCCGGCGAGCGCGTGCTCGTCAGCGGCCTCGGCTTAATTGGCCAGCTCGCGGTCCGCTTGCTTGTCGCCCAGGGTTACGAGGTCTATGGCCTCGACCCCGATTCGGACAAATGCCTCGCTGCCGAGCGCTTCGGTGCGCGGTGCTTCACGTTACACGCCTCGGCTGATCCGTTGCCGGACATCCTCGCTTGGTCGGAGGGGCAGGGCGTCGCCGGAGTACTCATCACCGCTTCTACGTCCGCCTCCGAGCCGGTTAATCTCGCCGCTCGGTGTTGCCGTCGCCACGGCAAAGTCGTCTTGGTTGGCGTGGTGGGCTTACACCTGAACCGCGCAGACTTTTATCGGAATGAAGTCAGCTTTCAGGTTTCGCAGTCCTATGGCTCGTCCGATTCCGCGGATGTTTACTCCGCTCGGGGTAATTTCCAAGCCGTGCTCACGCTCATGGCGCAGGGTCGCTTGTCGACCGAGGGGCTAATCTCCGAACGACAGGCCTTCGAGCAGGCCGCCCAGGCTTACGGGACTTTGGGTCGTCAGGGGACCTTAGGTCTCTTGCTTACCTACGCGGACGCCGATGGTCTTCTCGCGCAAAATATTACCCTGCAGCCCGCCCGCCCCGCCCCCCACGGCTCAGCAGGTGGCGCTGATTGGAGCGGGGAACTTTGCCGCCCGTACGCTCGTCCCCGCTCTCCTCGCGCAATCCCCGCGGCCCGTCGTGGCCCATGTGGTTTCGGCCCGCGGAGCTTCCGCCTTGATTGTGGCCCGCCAAGCGAAGGCCTTGCGCGTCTCCACCGATTTGGAGGCGGTCCTCGCCGACGCGGCTGTACGGACGGTCTTCCTTTCCACGCGCCACCAGCAGCACGCGGCGCAGGCCATCGCGGCGTTGCGGGCAGGTAAGGCCGTCTGGGTGGAAAAGCCCTTGGCCCTTTCCGAGGCTGATTTAGTGGAGATCGCCGAAGCGCACGCGACTTCCGGCCAGCCTCTCATGGTGGGCTTCAACCGTCGCTTCGCTCCCTTGGCCCAGCACGTCGCGCAGCGGCTCCGGCAAATTCCGGGCCCGAAGCATTTTGAAGCCACCATCAACGCCGGCACACTCGCGCTTGATCATTGGCTCTTGGATCCGCAGGTCGGCGGCGGCCGGATTGTCGGAGAGGCTTGCCACTTTGTGGACCTCTTCCGTTTTTGGGCCGGCGTGCCGATTGCTTCCGTCCATGCCACCTACCGGGGCGCCGACGGTCAAGATGCCGGCCGCTTCAGCTTGGAGTTCGCGGATGGCTCGACGGGCCAAATCCATTACCTCACGGACTTAGCGCCCAGCCAACCGAAGGAGCACTTTCGGATTTCTGGCACGGATTGGGAAGTGGAAATCGACAATTGGACGAAGTGCCGCGGGCGCGGGATTGGTGGCTTTAATCGCGGTGGCTTCTGGATGGCTTCGCCCGACAAGGGCCATCGCTGGGCGCTCCAAGCTTTCCTCCACGCCGTCCACGCGGGCGCCGCCGCCCCGATTCCTTTCGACGAATTGTTAGAGGTCTCCCGCTGGTCTATTCGCATGCAAAGCATGCCTATCTCTTCCACCCCATGAACGACCTGTGCGTCCTCGGCCTTGGTTACATCGGTTTACCGACGGCCTCCATCTTCGCCACGAAGGGCAAGCGCGTCCTCGGCGTCGACGTCAGCCCGACCGTCGTTGAGACGATTAATAGCGGGAAGATTCATATTCAGGAGCCCGATCTAGATGTGCTTGTCCGCGCCGCCGTGCAGTCCGGGAACTTGCGCGCGGCCGCCACTCCGGCGCCGGCAGAGGTCTTCATCCTCGCCGTTCCCACCCCATTCGATGTTCAGCCCGACGGGTGTCGCCTACCCGACCTCTCGTATGTGGAGGCCGCCACCCGGTCGCTCGCCCCGCACGTGCGGGCCGGCAATTTAATCATCCTTGAGTCCACCTCGCCGGTCGGCACGACCGAGAAAGTCAAAGCCTGGCTGGAAGCGGAGTTGCTCCAGCGCGGCCTCGCGCTGCCGGCGGACATCCTCTACGCGCATTGCCCCGAGCGAATCTTGCCCGGCCAGATGCTCAAGGAGCTGGTCTCTAATGACCGGATTGCGGGCGGACTTACCCCGGCGGCGTCGGCTCGAGCCAAGGCCTTGTATGAGACCTTTTGTACCGCGCAGATCTTCCTGACCGATGCCCGCACCGCGGAGATGGCTAAATTGACCGAGAACGCTTTCCGCGACGTGAATATCGCCTTCGCCAATGAGCTCTCGCTCATCTGTGATCGGCTGCAGATCGATGTTTGGGAGCTCATCCGCCTAGCGAATCGCCACCCGCGCGTGAAGATTCTCCAGCCTGGTCCGGGCGTCGGAGGGCACTGCATCGCCGTCGACCCTTGGTTTATCGTGGCGGCGGCACCGGAGGAGGCGCGCCTCTTGCGGACGGCCCGCGAAGTGAACGACCACAAGCCGCACCACGTCGTCGCGCAAGTCCGGGCGGCCGCCGCCCGCCAAACTCAGCCGGTCGTCGCCTGCCTCGGCTTGGCCTTTAAAGCCAATGTCGACGACTTACGCGAATCTCCCGCCGTCGAAATCACGGCGGCCCTCGCCGCCGCGGGCCTACCAGTCTTGGCCGTCGAACCGCATGTACACACCTTGCCCCCGAGTTTGGTCGGCAAAGCCAAGCTCGTGACCTTGGAGCAAGCCGTGGCGGCGGCGAACGTGATCGTCTTGCTCGTCGACCATCGTGCCTTCGGAGCCCTCACCTTGGCGGCGTTGGCCGGGAAGGCCGTCATCGATACCCGCGGTCAGATTCGTTGATTCTTTTGTACCTCTCTGCCCTCCAGCATCTCGGTCCGGCCTGGTTTCTACGCCGGGTTTGGTTCCAAGCGGAACGTTCGTTGGGTTGGCTGGAACGTCGCTGCCCACTACAGGCCTGGGCGGACATCCCAGTTCCGGCCGAATACGTGGCGCGCTGGCGTCGCTCAGCTCCGCGCCTACCCCTGGCGCAGATCGACCGGGCTTACTTAGCGCCGCACGTGGAGGCCTGGGCGGTCGAGAATGGCCATTCGCCGGTGGCCGAAGCCGATCTCCTCGCCCTCGGCCGTTTCCGGATTTTCAATCATGACTTGGTCGACGCGGGCGTCCGCCCGAGTTGGCAGACTAGCGTGCTCGATGGCTCCAAGGTGGATGCCTCCGTTCATTGGTCGAAACTCTCCGATGCGGGAGCGACTGACATCAAAGGCGTCTGGGAGCTGTCCCGCTTTGCTTGGGTCTACCCGTTAGTGCGTGCGTGGGTACTCGATGGCGAGGCCCGGCACGTCGAACGGTTCTGGGTTTTGCTGGAGGACTGGATGCAAGCCAACCCGCCCAACCGTGGCCCGCAATGGATGTGTGGGCAAGAGGCGTCGTTCCGACTGATCGCGGTGGCTTACGCGTTGCAGGCCTTTCGCAGCCATCCCGCGACAACGGATGCCCGCGTGCTGCTGACAGCTCGTCTGGCCGCCGCCACGGCGGAGCGGATTCGGGCGCATCTGGCTTACGCCCTCTCGCAGCAGAACAACCACGGCATCAGTGAGTCCTTGGGGCTCTTCACCGCGGGGGCGTTGTGGCCGCACTTGCCGAATTCCGCTGGCTGGCGCGATCAAGGCCTCGAAGCGCTTTTTCCGCAGGTCGCTGCCCTCGTCGATACGGATGGCGGATTCAGCCAGCACTCAACGAATTACCATCGCCTGTTCCTGCAGCTCATGACGTGGGCGGAGGTCGTCTTGGTCGCGGAGGGAGAGCGCCTTCCTCCGCATACGCGCGATCAGGTCAGCCAAGCCACGGAGTTCCTGCTGAACTTAATGGAGCCCGATGGCAGTGTGCCGCGTTATGGGGCGGATGATAGTGCGAACCTTTTCCCGCTCAGCGGGGTGTCCGCCCATGATTTCCGGCCCGCCGTCGGCGCGGCCCAAGCCTTGTTCTTGGGCAGCCGTCCGGTCGCTGGTCCGTGGGATGAGGCATCGCTGTTGTTGGTTGGGCCGATGCCCATCACCGCGCGCTCGGCGGTCGGCGGTGGCCAGGTGGATTGTCCCGTGGCCGGCGTCGGCGTCCTGCGCAATCACCGCGGCGCGGCCTTCTTTCGCATGCCCTCCGTTTGGCGGCATCGGCCTAGTCAGGCTGATCAGCTGCACGTCTCCCTCTATTGGGACGGCCAATGGCTCACTGAAGATGTCGGGACATTTTCCTACCGCGGGGGCCCCGCGGAAGATTTGGGAACTGCGGCGCACCATAATGTTGTCACGCGGGCGGGCGGCGGGCCGATGCGCAAGGCTGGCCGGTTCCTCTGGCTGCCATGGGTGCCGTGCGTTCGTCAGCTCGAACCCTTGGGCCTTGGTGCCAGCCTGCGGGACCTGCACGGGGCTCAGTGGACCCGCCGGGTCCTGCGCCTGCCGCAAGGCTTCGTGGTTATCGACCGAGTCGAGGCTGCCGCTGAATCCGGCCGTTGCGAGCTCCGCTGGCACGGCCGGACCCGCGCTGGACTGGAGCAGCTCGCGGTAGTTTGCTCGGAGCCCTCCGAAGAAAATTGGATTTCGGCGGATGTGCAGACGGGCGAAGGCTTCTTTGCTTCTCGGTATGGTCACCGCGAACCCAGCTGCACCCGTCGGCTGACGGCTGGCGGTCGCACCGTTACTTTTGTCACCGCCCTTGGTTGTGCCGTCGCTTTACGCCCTGACACCGTGCTGGTCGACGGTGTCTCTTATCCGCTTTAAACCTCATGCGCACCGTCGCCCTGATTGTCGGCACCCGTCCCGAATGCATCAAGATGGCTCCGCTCTATTTTGAGCTGTTGCAGTCGAAGACCATTCGCCCCGTGCTCGTTGTCACCGCCCAGCATCGCCAGATGCTGGATCAGACCTTGGCGGTCTTTGGCCTCCGCCCCGATGTCGACCTGAACCTCATGCAGCCTGGCCAAGGCTTGGCTGACCTCACCGCCCGCGTCCTCACGTCCGTCCACTCCTGGATTACTATGGCCCGCCCCGACGCGGTCCTGGTGCAGGGCGACACGACGACGGTCCTGGGTTCGGCCTTGGCCGCGTTCTACGCGAACGTCCCGGTCGGGCATGTGGAAGCTGGGCTGCGCACCGACGATATGCGCTCGCCGTTCCCGGAGGAGATGAACCGCCGCCTGACCGCCCCCTTGGTGCGCTGGAATTTTTGCCCGACGGAACAGGCCCGCGAGAACCTCCTCAGCGAAGCCATCGACGACCAGTCCTGCACGGTGACGGGCAATACCGTCGTGGATGCGCTGCTTTGGACGCGGGCCCGCTTACAAGGCCTGGGCCAAGAGGCGGAAGTCATTACCCGTTTAGGTGTCCCCGCCGATTTCGCGCAGCGCTTCTTGACCAATCCAAAGGCCCGTTGGTTATTGGTGACTGGTCACCGGCGTGAATCCTTTGGCTTGGGCTTTGAGCAGATTTGCCGAGCCCTCCAGCAACTCACCGAACGCCACCCAGATTTGGGCGTGTTGTACCCGGTGCACCTTAACCCTTTGGTCCAGGAGCCAGTCCATCGCCTCCTAGGTAAGAACCCGCGGATCGCCCTAATCCCGCCTGCCCGCTACGAGGATTTTGTTTGGCTGATGGATCGGGCCACGGTGATCCTTACGGACTCCGGCGGCGTGCAGGAAGAAGCCCCTTCATTAGGGAAGCCAGTCTTGGTTTTGCGTAACACCACCGAGCGCGTCGAAGCCGTCGCCGCCGGAACCTGTACCTTGGTCGGTACCGACCCCGCACGTATTTGCCAAGAAACGACCCGCCTACTCGACGATCCCGTGGAGTACTTACGTCGCTCAAAACTGCAGAATCCTTACGGCGACGGCACCGCCGCCCGTAAGATCCGCGCGGTCCTCGAAGAAGACTTAGGCTAAGCGCACCGCGGTATGCGGCTACTTTACTTCCATCAGCATTTTGCGACCCCCCTTGGGTCGGGTGGGACACGCTCCTATGAGTTTGCCCGTGCCTGTGTCGCCCGCGGGCATTCGGTCACGCTGGTTTGCGGCGCCCATGCCCAGTCTGGACTGAACCTCCCTTGGGATCCCCAAGCTGGCTGGTCGCGGGGTGACGTGGATGGCATCGATGTGATTTCCCTGCCGCTCCCTTATTCAAATCGGGATGGTTTGCTGCGTCGCGGATGGACGTTCACTTGGTTTGCACTGCGCTCGCTGCGGTTAGCCTTAACCGAAAGTTACGACCTCGCTTTTGCGACCTCGACGCCGTTGACAGCGGCCCTCCCTGGGCTCGCCGCCCGCTGGTTGCGGGGGAAGCCCTTCGTCTTTGAGGTGCGTGACCTTTGGCCAGAACTCCCGCGCGCCTTGGGCGTTCGGAATCCCTTCCTCCTTGGTGCCATGTCACTCTTGGAGTGGGCGGCGTATCGCGGCGCCGATGCGTGCATCGGGCTTTCCCCTGGCATCGTGGCGGGAATTCGCCGTCGCGCGCCGCACGGCCGTGCGGTTACCTTGATTCCCAATGGGAGTGATTTGGATTTGTTTCACCCCCGGCAGCGTGCCCCGCTCGGTTTGCCGGGAGTAACCCCGGGGGATTTCGTGGCTGGTTTTACGGGAGCCCATGGCCCTGCGAACGGCCTCGATGCTTTGTTAGAGGTCGCCCGTGAGCTGCGGCGGCGCGGCGATACCCGGGTGAAGCTGGCTTTCATCGGCGACGGGAAGGAAAAGGACCGGCTGCGTGCATTGGCCCTCGCGGATGGCCTCACTAATTGTCTCTTCTTTGACCCCATCCCCAAGCAACAGTTAGGGGCCATCACGGCGTCCCTCGACTGTGGCTTAATGGTGCTGAAGGATGTGCCGGCCTTCTACGACGGCACCTCCCCCAATAAGTTCTTCGATTACGCGGCGGCGGGAATTCCCGTCGTGAATAATTACCCTGGTTGGTTGGCCGGCCTTATCCACCAAGCCGGTGCGGGCGTGGTGGTGCCACCACGCAACCCGGTCGCGTTCGCGGACGCCTTACAGGCCCTCGCGGCAGACCCTGAACGGTGCCGCCGTGCCGGCGCGGCCGCCCGCCGTTTGGCCGAACAGCGTTTTGCTCGGACCGATCTCGCGACGCAATTCGTCGAGGTGCTCCAAGGCGTCGCCCGAAACTTTTCTTAATCATGGCTACATTTACCCGAGACGCCGCCGTGCGCCTCATCTTGGTTCGCCTCGCCCGCCTCGGGCAAGAGTTAGGGAAGCCCGTGCTCGCGCAAGCCGATGAGCAGACCCGTCTCTTTGGCGAAGCCTCGCCGCTCGATAGCATTGGCCTCGTGACATTGATGGCCGACCTCGAAGACGACATTCATCAGGCGGCCGGGGTTTGGGTGACCATCGCGGACGAGAAAGCGATGAGCCGCCTGACTTCCCCCTTCCGCCGCGTTGGCTTATTGGCGGACCACATCGTCGAGCTCGTGGCCACCGCCCAAACTTAAAGCCATGCCTGTCGCTATCATCACTGGTTCCTCCCGCGGCCTCGGCCGTGCCCTCGCCGAAAGTCTGCTCGCGGATGGTTGGACCGTACACGGTTTTGCCCGAAGCCCCCAAACCTTAGCGCACCCCCATTTTCAGGCGCATGCCGTGGATGTGGGGCAGGAAAGTTCCGTGCAGGCCGCCGTCACCACCGTCCTCGCGGCGGGCCGTATCGACTTGCTGATCAATAATGCGGGGGCGGCCTCCATGAATGCTTTGCTCCTGACCCCGGCGGCGACGGCCGAAGCCCTCATGCGCGTGAATTACCTCGGCACGTTGCATTGCCTGCAAGCGGTCGGCAAAGTGATGGTTCGTCAGCGGGCCGGCTTGGTGGTCAACCTCACTACGGTCGTGGTGCCGCTGTCGTTGGCGGGCGAAGCCGCGTATGTGGCGAGTAAGGCCGCCGTCGAAGCCTTGACCAAGGTCGCCGCCGCGGAACTGCAGTCCCAGGGTGTTCGGGTGAACGCCGTCGGGCTGGGCCCCGTGGACACCGACCTCACACGCGCGGTTGGGGCGGATAAACTCCACACCCTGAATCGGCGTATCGGTCGTCCGCAAGGGACGACGCTCGCCGAGGCCGTCGCCTTTATCGCGCAAGAATGGCGAACGCCCTCCTTGGCCACCGGGTCCATTCGTTATCTCGGTGAACTCACCTGATGCCCGCTTGGTTTAAACAGCGTTTGCAGGACTGCGGTCCCGCCTTGGCCATGCAAGGGCCTTGGGGCGATTGCACCTATGCGGAGCTCGCTCGCCTGCAGGCGGCGGTACGCGTTGATCTGCAGGCCTTAGCCTTGGACGGTCCAGCGGTCTTTGCGATTGTCGGCGAGCATGAACCTGCGGCGGTGGCTTGGTTATTCGCCTTGGCTGAGGCCGGCCATAGCGTAGCACCCCTCGCTGGCAATCTCGCGGAGCACCCCGGCAAGCTCGCGGAAGTCGGGGCGCAATGGATTGTCACGAGCACGGGCATGAACTGGAAATTGTTACCACGGATGTCCGAGCCCTCCGCGCACCTAGCCTTCGGTCAATTACGTGCGCTGGGCCATGCGGGCCTCGTACTTTTCTCCAGCGGGACGAGTGGCCGGCCGAAAGTG
This sequence comes from uncultured Opitutia bacterium, assembly GCA_903925205.1. GTDB lineage: Bacteria > Verrucomicrobiota > Verrucomicrobiia > Opitutales > UBA953 > UBA953. Next base: position 11,579 of record CAIYEN010000103.1, read on the forward strand.
ATGGTGCAGGACCTCACCGTTTTGCTTTCCACCTATCAGGACCGGCGCCGGAATCGTCTGCCGGTCTTGGCGCTGCTCGGCTTCGACCACATCGGAGGACTGAACACCCTGTTCGGAGCCTTGGCCACGGGCTCTACTTTAGTGGTGCCCGCTGATCGCTCCGCCCCCGTGGTGGCGGCGGCGATGGCCCAGCACCGCGTCGCCGTCTTGCCAGCCTCGCCGACGTTCTTGAACCTCCTGCTGGTTTCGGGTGAACACCATGCCCATGACCTGAGTGCCTTACGTGTCATCACCTACGGCACGGAGCCGATGCCACCGGGCTTGCTTCTGCGCTTACGCGAAGCCTTTCCGCAGGTACGTTTTATCCAGACCTTTGGCACGAGCGAGACGGGCATCATTCGGACGGAAAGCCCGGATGCAGATTCCACCTTCATCCGGTTTGTGGACCCATCCACTGAATGGAAAGTGGTGGACGAGGAGCTTTGGTTACGCAGTCGGACGCAGATTGGGGGCTATCTGGATGCGCGTGATGGGGCGGGAAAATTCACCAGCGATGGCTGGTTCCGAACCGGCGA
>CAIYEN010000104.1 GCA_903925205.1 uncultured Opitutia bacterium
CTGTGACTTCAAGAGCTGGGATGAAGTGATGGGGGGGAAGTAGAGTACCGAGTACAGATTACGGAGTACAGATTACTGAAGCGAATTACAGAGTACGGAGTACTGAAAGTTCAGCGCCGTTCCCTAAAAACAGAACTCAGGAGGATTATTCTTCTTCACGCCGTCTCGTCCCTCTGAACTCGGTACTCTGAACTCCAATCTTCATCCTCCTTGCACCTTCGCCCTGCCTTCCCCTATCTAGTGCTTCATGCAAGGCTTTGTCCTCGGATTTGATGTCGGTACCAGCGGGGTTCGCGCTTTGGCCGTGGATGCGCGTGGGCAAGTCCTCGGGGTAGGTTCCGCGAAACTTCCACCGACATTGATCACGGGCACCCGCCGGGAACAGCATCCCGACGACTGGTGGTACGGGCTACAAGCCGCTTGCCGAGCGCTCAGCAAACAAGTCGACCTATCCCAAGCCAGAGCCGTGGCGCTCGATGCGACTTCTGGCACAATTCTGCCCGTCGATGAGTCTAGCAACCCGCTGGCCGCAGGGCGCATGTATGACGACGCCGATACCGGTGAACTGCCGTCCAAGATTGCCGCACTGGCACCGCAAGAAAGCGCTGCGCACGGGGCCACCTCACCCGCCGCACGTGCCTTGGACTGGCTTGAGCTGTCCAATCTTCACTGCATCTTACACCAAGCCGATTGGCTGAACCGAAAACTCGGCTCGGCCGATTTTATCACCGACGAAAACAACGCGCTCAAAACCGGCTACGACCCGATCGCACGAGCTTGGCCGGCCTGGCTAGAATCCCTTGGCCTACCGCATGCTCGCCTTCCCAAAGTCGTCCCAGTCGGGACCCCTATCGGCAAGATCGACGCCATCGCCGCAAGTTTTCTCGGCCTCCCCGCGGGGATCACGCTGGCCGCTGGCACGACCGATGGTTGCGCCACCTTCCTCGCCAGTGGTGCCAGCCGCATCGGCGAAGGCGCGACGGCCCTCGGCTCGACCCTCGTCCTGAAACTGCTCAGCGACCGCCCCATCTTTGCCCCGCAATACGGCATCTACAGCCATCGTATCGGCGACCAATGGCTGGCCGGCGGCGCGTCCAATTGCGGCGGGAAAACCCTGTCGGCACTATTCTCCGATGAAGAGGTCGTCGCTTTATCCGCCACGCTCGATATCGGTAAGCCTACGGGGCTCGACTACTACCCCTTACCCAGCAAGGGCGAACGCTTCCCCCTAGCCGATGCCCAACTGGCCCCACGCCTGACCCCACGTCCGACCGACGACGCCGTCTTCCTCCAAGGAATCCTCGAAGGCTTCGCCACCGTCGAAAAGCTCGGCTACCGCCGACTCACCGAACTCGGCGGGCCAAAGCTGATCGCGGTGCGTCACGCCGGTGGCGGCGCTCGCAACGCGGCTTGGATGAAACTCCGGGCCCAAGAACTCGCCGTGCCGCAGACTGCCGCTTGGAGCGAAGAAGCCGCCGCCGGCGCTGCCCGCTTGGCCTGGCGCGCCCTTGGCCACGAACTCAAATTAGCATGACCACTTTGCGTACCATTCAAGGACTGGCCGAAGTTGCCGAACAGTACAGCGTCCTCCTTGTCGACCAATTCGGGACCCTCCATGACGGGCAGACGCCCTACCCCCACGCCGCGGAGGCGCTCAGCCGTTATCGGGCGACGGGCGGCAAGGTCATCGTTCTTTCAAACTCCGCCAAGTCGGGTGACGACAACCGGGAACGCCTGAAAGGCTTCGGCTTCGACGAACGCCATTTCGATTGCGTGGTCACCTCGGGCGATGCCGCCCAAGCCGCGATGCGCGCTGGTGTCCTGGGACCCGCCTTTCAGCCCGGCGGCAAGGTACATATCTCCGGCAAACCTGGGGCCGACTACGGCTTCGGCTCCTTTGGCTTCACCATCGCTTGGCCCGACGACGCTGATGGCATCATTTTGGCCGCCTGTCAGGAACCTGACCGCAATTGGCGCCAACAGATTCGGGATCTGCTCGGCGCCGCCCGCCGTGGCGTGACGGTCGCGGTCTGCAACCCCGACCTAGAAATGCTCACACCCAAAGGCGTTCGTCCGTCCGCGGGTGCCATCGCCTTGGAACTCGAACGCGCTGGGGCCGTGCTGCACACCTTTGGTAAGCCGCACATCGACATCTACCGCACCGCCCTAGCGGCCGCCGGCAACCCGCCGCCCTCTGCCGTCCTCGCCATCGGCGACAGCCCCGAGCACGACCTACAAGGCGCTGCGAACGCGGCCCTCGACGGTGCCCTCGTCCGGACGGGCATCCTGGTCGGACAGGCCGAGGCCGCCCTGCTCCCGCGACTCCCCAAGCGTGCGGAGCGCCCTTGGCTCAGCCTGTCGGAACTGCGTTGGTAATCAGCAGCCCGACTGGGCCGTATTGCCGCGTCCCTTCGGCTTGCCGTTGATGCAATAGGGACAGGACTGCTCGTAAACGTAGGCGGGGAGGCGTTGGTCTGCCTTGGTCAGAGGCATCTGACAATTAAAGCAGATGACCGACTCGGTTTCGCGCAGATCCGGACCAACCCCGACGCGGCTGTCGAAGACGAAGCATTCGCCGTCATAATGGGCACCGCCGACCTCCTCGAAATATTTCAAGATACCGCCGTCGAGTTGCAGGATATTCGTGTAGCCTTCCATCTCCATGAAGGGGCCAGCCTTCTCGCAACGGATACCGCCGGTGCAGAACATCACAACCGGCTGCGACTTGAGGTCGGGCGACAGCTTACGAACCGCCGCCGGGAAATCGCGGAAGTTGTCCACGCCGGCTGGGAGGGCACCTTTGAAAGTGCCGAGGCGGACTTCATAATCGTTGCGGGTATCCAGCAGGACCAGCGGTCGGCCCTCGTCGAGCCAGGCCTTGAGTTCGCGGGCGGAGATTTTCGGAGAAGCCTTTCCGACCGGATCGACGCCATCGACCCCGAAGGCGATGATTTCCTTCTTCACCTTCACCAGCATACGCTTGAAAGGCTGATGCGAACTTGGGCTCTCCTTCGGCTTAATGTCCGCCAAGCCAGGAAAAGTTCGGATGAAATCCACGACCACCGCCAACTGCGCTGGCGTGCCGGCGAGGAAGAAATTGATGCCTTCGGCGGCGAGCAAAACCGTACCCTTTAGGCCCTGCTCACGGCAGCGGGCCAAGAGCCCCTCCTTGCGCTCCTCGAGGCGATCGAGGGCGGCGAACTTATAGCAGGAAAGATTGATGACCTCCGTGGACATGCCCCGACATCAGAAGAACCTTGCGCCACGGACGCAAAGGCGAAAACGCCGCTCGCCCTGTTCTTGCCTTTCCCCTGCCCATCCCTAGCCCTAGTCCCGTCCGCCCCGTCATGTCGTCCGAAGAACTCACCCTCAGCCCCATCGGCCATATTCGCTGCGGGAAGACGCTGAAGTTCAACGCCCGTCACCAGCCAAACGAGCAGATTCCCGAGACCAACGTCCTCGAGCTGATTCCTGGCGATAAATACGTCAAGGCACTCAAGGACCTCGCCGGGTTCGACCGCATCTGGCTGCTCTGGTGGTTCCATCGCAACCAAGACTGGCGCCCCGAAGTCCTCCCCCCGCGCGGCCCCGCGAAGCGTCGGGGCGTCTTTGCCACGCGCTCCCCGCATCGCCCCAATGCGCTTGGTATTACCCCGGTCCAACTCATCGGTATCCGCAAGAACCTGCTGTTGCTTGGCCCTTGCGACCTCGTCGACGGCACGCCGGTCTTCGACATCAAGCCCTACATCCCCGCCTACGATTCCTTCCCAGAATCTAAAGCCGGGTGGATCGACGAAGTGGACGCGGCGATGAGCGCCCCGCCGGCGTTTACGGTCACCTATACACTGGCCGCCAGCGAGCACCTGCGTTGGTTGCGGGAAACCTGGTCGATTGATTTCACGGAGCGCATGCTGGAGATCCTAACCCGTGACCCGACGCCTCATCGGACCCGTCGCATCCGCAGCCGCCACGGCGACCTCTTCGATATCGGCTGTGGGGCTTGGTACGCGGTTTTCAAGGTCGAGGGGACGGCCATCACGGTGCTGCACCTCAAGCCGTCTTTCCCGCTCAAGTTCCTCACGGACCCCTCCCGGCCCGAATTGCCCGATAAGGACGCCCAGCTGGCTTTCCGCGCACAGTGGCCTGAGTTCGTGGATTAATCGGTTTTTAAGACTGATATTGGCGGGTGTAATATTGGAACCCTCCATGGGCATTTTAGTCTTATCTCCGACGGGTTAAGTCCTATACCCGACCCTACCCCACCCCTTCCTATGCGTTCTTCCCTGCGCTCGTTCACCCTGCTGGCCAGCCTCTTGGCCAGTACCCTCACCGCCTTCGCCGAGGCGAAGCTTACACTCCAAGACGGCGACCGCGTGCTGCTCATCGGCGATGTCCTCATGGAGCGCGAAAATAACTTCGGCTACCTCGAGACCAAGATGCGCCGCGAGTTCCCTGGGCGCAATTTCGCCGTCCGCAACCTCGGCTACAGCGGCGACAGCCCGTTGGGCGCTTCGCGCGCCAGCTTTGATCCCGTCGCCAAGGGCGTCGACAGCCTCAAGGAACAGCTCGCCGTCGTGAAGCCGACCGTCGCCATCCTTGGGTACGGCATGGCCGCTAGTTTGGACGAACTGACGTACCGCACGAACGACCCGGTGCTTAATCCCGACCCAGCACGTTACGGCATCGACCACAGCCCAGCCAAATTCCGCCGCGAGCTACTGCAGCTCATGGACCTCATCACCGCGGCGAGCCCCGGCGGCAAGGTGCGCTTCGTCTTCGTCGGTCCGATCAAGCATGAAGACCTCCGCGCTGCCCGTCCCGGCTTGCCGAATCCCGCCGAACACAACGCCATCTTGGCCGAGTACGAAAAGGTCCTGCGCGAACTCGCGGCGGAAAAGCAGGCGCCGTTCGTCGCCGCCGAATGGCAACAAACCGCGGGCATCAAACTCTCACAAGGCACCGACAATGGGGTCCACCTGAACGCCCGCGGTTACCGCGCTTTGGCCACCAGCTTCGCCCAGCAGTTAGGTTGGAAGGCCGACGCCGCCCAGTGGGATACTGAGGACGCCGCCCAAGCTTCCCTCCGCGAAGCGATTCTCCGCAAGAACGCCCTCTTCTTCCACCGTAGCCGCCCGGCCAACTATACCTACATCTTCGGCTTCCGTCGGGGCGAACAAGGCCGCAACGCCGTCGAAATCCCGAAGTTCGACCCGCTCGTCGACAAGGCCGAAGCCAATGCCATCGGTATCTCCGCCGGCAAGCCCAGCACGCTGCCGCCCGAACCCAAGTCGGAAACCCAGCTCAAGCAACTCCCGCCGCTCCCGCGGCCGGACTTCAAACTCGAGCCTGGCCTGGAAATCACCCTCTTCGCCGAAAACCCGCTGCTCGAAAAGCCCGTGCATATGAACTGGGACACCCGTGGCCGCCTTTGGGTCGCGACTTCCAATACCTACCCGCAGGTCAACCCGGACGACCTCGGGGCGCAGATGGAAAACAATGCCGCCAAGTTCGGCCCCTCGACCGGCAACGACAAGATCATCCTCTTGGAAGACACGAACAAGGACGGCGTCGCCGAATCCTCCCGTATCATCGCGGACAAGCTGCTCATTCCTGCCGGCGTCGCTCCGGATAACCGTGGCGGTTGCTACGTTGGCGCCAGCACCGAACTCTTACACCTGACCAAGCCCGGTGCCGACGGCCTCCTCAGCGACCGCCGCATCGTGTTCAGCGGCTTCGGCACCGAAGACACCCACCACATCATCCATGCCCTCCATTGGGGCGTCGATGGGCGCATGTACTTCCACCAGACAATCTATATCCACTCCCACATCGAAACCCCGTGGGGCTTGATCCGCGCGAACTCGGGCGTGGCCTTCGCTTACGACCCTGACCGCGAACGCCTCGAGGTACACTCGAAGGGCCTCGTCAACGCTTGGGGGCAACAAGAAGACCTCGCGGGCCAAACGTTCCTCACCTCCGGCGCGGACGGCAATGGCATCAGCTGGGGCTTCCCCGGCGCCGTTCTCCCGCCCTCGGAAGGTGCCCGCCGCACGATCAGCAGCATCAGCCCAGGTTCTTACCCGAAGTTCTGTGGCCTCGAAATCGTCCAAAGCCCTCTGTTCGGCGCCGAGTGGCAAGGCAACGCCATCACGAACGACTTCCGGGCCCACCGCATCGTTCGCTTCGCGTTCAATGACTTCACCGCCGATGCCAAAGCCAAGTCGGGCTACATCACCAAGGCCCAGCCGGACGTCGTCCGCACGAGCGATGCCTCGTTCCGTCCGATTGGCGTCTCCATGGGGCCGGACGGCGGCCTCTACGTCGCCGACTGGACGAACCCAATTATCAACCACGGCGAAGTCGATTTCCGTGACCCGCGCCGCGACAAGCAGCACGGCCGCATCTGGCGCATCGCGCCGACGGGCAGCAAGCCGCTCGCTTGGGAACCCCTCGTTGGCCAGAAGCCAGCCGCCCTCCTTGCGAAGCTGACCTCGGCGAACCGTTGGGAATTCGAACAAGCCCGTCGCGAACTATTGCTGCTCGATAACGCCGCACTCCAAAAAGCCCTGAACGGCTGGGCCAAGGACGAAGTTAGTCGACGCCAGGCCGCGTGGTTGCTCAGCGGACGCACCGACAGCACCACCGAATTGCTAGCCATGCTGAAGAGCCCCGATGCCATCACCGTGCAAGTCGCCTTGCGCGAACTCGGGAAAGCCCATCGCTTGGTGCAACCCAGCGATGTACCCGCGCTAGCGGCGACGCTCAAGCATGCCAATCCGCGCGTCCAGCTGGAGGCCTACCGCGCCTTGGCGCGCGTCGGCACTTTTGCCGCCGCCGATGCGGTCCTCGACCAACTCCCCCAAAACCCCGAAGACAGCTTCCTGGACTTCGCTGCTTGGACGAGCGTCAATGAGGTCGCACAGACCTGGCTCAGCAGCGTGGTGGCGACGCCCGCCCTACTGAACGGCCGTGAAGCCAAGCTGGACCAACTCGTGAAAACCGCTGACCCCGTGGTGAGTGGCCCGCACATCCAAGCCTTATTCAAGGGCCGTACGATTGATGCGGCGGGCTCAGGCCCCTGGATCGAACTCATTGGCAAGGCCGGCGGGGAAGCCGAGCTGACCCAACTCTTCGGCCTGCTGACGAAAGCGGATGCCCTGCAACCCGCCGCGCGTGTGCGTGCCGCCGGTGCGCTCGTCGACGCGGCCCTCGCCCGTAACGCCCGGCCGGCCGGCGACCTCGCCGCCCTCGGTGCATTATTCCAATCCGACAACCGTGATTTGCGCCTCGCCGCCCTTCGCCTCAGCGGATCCTGGAAACTCGTGGCCTCGGTGCCGGAAATCGCCAAGCTCGCCGGTCAGGAAAAGGATGTCGCGGCCCGTGACTTTGCCTTCAAAGCCTTGCGCGACATTGGTCAAGCAGCCTCCGTCAACGCACTGAAGGCACTCTCCGCTGACACGCAGCCCCTCTCCGTCCGTCGCGGCGCGCTCATCGGCCTGTCCGTCCATGCCCCCGCAGAAGCCCTCAAGATTCTCCCGAGCGTGTTCGCGCAACTTAAGAAGAACGAGGCGGTGGCGACCTGGCAGGAACTCTTTACCAACGCCGCGTTTTCCACTCGTCTGGCCAAGGCCTTCCCGAAGGACCTAACGCCCGAAACCTATGCCGCGGCGCTCCAGGCCGCCAAGGGCTCTGGGCGCACGGGCAAGGCTTTAGTCGACGTCCTCACCCCGCTCACCGGCGTCAAGGCCGGCACGCGTGACTATGCCGCCGAAGTTAATGGGATGGTCGCCGCCCTCAAGCGCGGCGCCGACCCGGTGGAAGGTGAAATCGTCTACCGCAAGAACGGCTGCGCCCTCTGTCACGCCATCGGCGGCGCCGGTGGCAAGCTAGGCCCAGACCTCTCGAGCATCGGTGCCAGCGCCCCCATCGACTACATCGTCGAGAGCGTGCTCAACCCAGCGGCGAAGGTGAAGGAAGGTTATCACGGCTTTGCCTTTACCATGAAGGACGGCAGCGTCCTGACTGGTATCCCCGCCCGCGAAACGACGAGCGACATCATCATCCGCCCGGGCCCCGGCGTGGAACTCCCGGTCAGCAAGGCTAACCTCGTGAAGCGCGAAAACATCGGTAGCCTCATGCCGGCCGGCTTGGTGGATGGCCTCGACTTCGTCCCGAAGCGCAGCCTCTTCGCCTTCCTCGGAGAAATCGGCAAGCCGGGTCCGTTCGACACCAGCAAGAACAACGTCGCCCGCGCGTGGATCTTCCAGGACCAACCTCCGGGCGCCTTGGCCAAGTCGGGTGCCCCCGCGACCATCTACGCACTGATTGGCGGGCAACTCCTCAAGGAATTCAACCCTGGCCGACTGTACGCGGAAGCCCGCTTCACCGCCTCAGCCCCGACCGCCAAGCCGCTCCTCCTTACCGGCGTGAAGGCCGCTTGGATCGACGGCAAGCCCCTCGAACTCAAGGATGGTAAGGCTGCCGTGGTGGTCGCCGCCGGCAATCATTCGCTCTTCGTCGAACCCGACCTCAACGCGCCCTACTTCAAGGCGCAGTGGGATGACGTCACCTTCCTCGGCGACTAAGCCCGCTCCCCTGTCCCTTAAAACAAGAAGGCCGCCAACGTGGGCGGCCTTCGTCTTTGACACTACAGACGATTAGAAGCGGCAGGTGTAGTTCAGCTTGAGGTCGGAAGCAGACTTCACGCCATTACCGGAACGGACTTCATACGAGAAGCCCGCGGAACTGGACTCGCTCAAGCTGACCTTCAGGTTGAGGCCACCACGGAACTGATCCTTACCGAAGCCGTAGGTGTTGACCGTGAAGGCGGTGGCCGAAGCGGCATCTGCGAAGCTCGCAGTGATTCCGTTGGTGCCATTGCCAAGGTCGTGCTCGTAGGCGGCGGAAAGCCCCAGCGCCAACTTATCCGACAACTTGTAGGTGAACTCCGTGCCGACTTCGACGAGGGACAAAGCCTGGGAGAAGGCGGCAACATTCAAGTTAGCACCCGTCCCCGTCTCCGCGATCGTATCCATCGTGCCCTTATTGCGGCTGAGACCGACGAAGGGCGTGAAGCCCGCCAGAGGTGCCAACGACAGGCGAGCCATGACGGAAGAGCCACCCAACTTGGCATTACTGAAGGCCTGACCCGAGCGAACGCCCGAGACCTTCTCAACGCCCGAGGTGAAGCCAAGGTCCAAGCGGGCCGCGCCAAAGTCCGTCCCGAAGCCCAGGCCCAAGGTTTGGCCCGTCATCTTTGAGGCAAACCCGCTAGCGGCCACATTGCCATGGTCCGTAGCGACCATGATCGAGACCTTGCTGTTCTGGCCCAGGCCATGCGTCGCGAGCGCGTAGGTCGAATTCACGTCGAATTCCCCATTCAGGCTGGTCGGCGAAGCCTTGGCCGTGGCCTTGGAGGCATCATAACCCAGCTGGTAGGTCCAGACATCGCCCGCCGGAGCTGCCGCCAGCAAGGAGCGCGCAAGGGAGTGGGCATTGCGGGCACCCATCTGAGCGACCGTGCCGTAGGACTCAGGCGAGAGCGCATCCAGGGCCGCCCCGACGTCCGCAGACAAGAGCACACCCGCGGCAGCCGCCCCGACATCGGTCGCAGCGAGGTAAGCCTTCGCCGTCGAGGTCGTCGAACCAGCGCCATTCTTGATCACCGTACCGTTGGTGACGCCATCAGCCCAGAGAGCCGCCCCGACCGCGACGCGATTGGCGACCGCGGTGTCATAATCCGCAAAGGTCTGGGTTTCCGTTAGGCCCGTGCCGAAGAGCGTGCCCGTGGAGGCCTGATAAAGAACCTGCGCCGCCTGGGTATTACGGTCGAGCGTACCGAAAGCACCAGCATAGGTGCCGGCGATGATGGCGCGGAAACTCTGACCACGAGCCGGATCAAAGCCGTTGAACTTGGTCACTCGCAGCGTGGAAGTCGCATTGGCCGTGAAGGTACCGGAGACATTGAGTTGGTCGAAGCCGGCCGGATTGACGCCGGCGGCGGTGCCGCCCACTTCGATGTCCAAGACGGCATTTTCCGTGTAGTTGCCGGTGATGGTCAAGATGCCCGGCGAATTGCCCGGAGAGACCGTGCCGAAGTTGGTAACGTTACCGTTGATACGACCCGAACCCTTGAGGGTACCGCCATTGAAGACGGTCACGCTCGGAGAATTTACCGTACCATTGATGGTCAAGATACCCGCCGAAACGTTAGTGTTACCGGAGTAGGTATTGATGCCCGTGAGGATGGCTTCGCCCGAACCAACCTTCCAGAGCTGACCATTACCGGAAATCGAACCGGACAACGTGGTCGTGCCGGTCGTATCGATGACCCCACCCGTACCACTCAAGGTGATGGCGTTCGAGATAGTCGAAATGCCCGAAGCACTCAGGGTGGCACCGTCCAAGGTGTAGATCCCGTTCGTCAGAACCGGGACGCTGCTCTTGCTATTGATGGCGATCAGCTGACCCCCTTCAAAGAGGCCGAAGGTGTCGGTACCCGAAACCAGCGCATGATTCTGCAGGGCGATCAAGAACCACTTGGTGCCATCGTTGATGAGCGTGGAGATATCAATGATACCCGAGGTTTCTTCATCGATGGTACGGAAGTCGGCACCGCCCGTTAAGAAACGCGTGCGATCCGACTCAAGAATCTGCAGGGCGCTGGCTGCAGGGTTAGCGGCGTTCGGGTCAATGACCCAGTGCTTCGCGATGTAGGCTACGTTACCCGGGTCTTCCTGGACGTAGATCAGGCCGTCGTTGCCGACGGTCAGGTTGTCGAACGAGCGGGCGACATCGCCATCGCGGCCACGCAAGCTGGCGCTATCAACGATGAGCGAGATGGCACCACCCTGGGTGAAGTCGCTCGTATTGCCGAAGACCAACTTGTAGAGACGCGACGTCTGGGTCACACCAACCGTGCCACCGGTCGGAATAATGGAAGCACCTGTGGTGTTGAAAACGAAGGTCGAGGCGTTGAGCCAAGCGCCGTCTTCCGGACGGGCGAATTCGGTGACACCCGCGGTCGTCGAGGCGGTCTGGAAAGTCGCCCCAGGAGTCGTGCCCCAATTCGACGTCGAGAAGGTCGGAGCAACCAAGGCGAACGTGCCGTTAATGGCACCAGCGGATTCGCGGGTGACTGCACCGTTCGCATAGTTCGCACCACCGTTGGTGACCTTGACGCCATAAAGCACGCCGTTGGTCAAACCCGCCATGTCGATTGCCGTACCGGCGTTGGACTTGTTGCCGACCCAGAGGTACACTTGGCCCGGGGTCGAGTCATCGGTACCCGCCACAATCGTCTTATTGGCCGCGGTGCCCGTCAGGAAAGGGTTCGCGAGCAAATTCTCGATCGAGTAGCGACCCAAGTGAGGGAGCTCATAAACCTTCCCCATGTCAGTGCCCGTCGCCACCCAGGCAAACCCCCGACCTTCGTTGCCGGTCTCTTCGCCGTTGAGGAAGATGCGGCCATTGTAGCCCAGACCCGTGGTTGCGTTATAGAAGGCGCTCACCGGAGCAAGGTCAGCCGAGCAAAGGCGTCCGATCTGCGTTGTGGTGCCTGCGGACCACGTGCTGGTGGTTGCGTTCCAGAGGTAAAGGTTATTGGCCGAGGAAAGGAAATCTGTGCCCGAGAGGACGCGCCAGGTGCTCTTGTCGATGACCCAACTCGAAACGAATGCGCCAGTCGAACCATGGGCACGGACGATACCGTTGGTCTGCCCCAGCTCCTGATTGACCAACAAGGTGAACGTGCCGTCGTTATTATCAAAGGCTCCCATACCGTCGGGAACTCCAACCATGCGATAGCCATTCAAGGCAGCATCGCCGGTCGTCAATACCGAGAGGGCCGACCAATTCGGCGCCATCACAGTGACGTAAGGCGACTGCGAGCTGGACGGGCCCGTAGAGGTCGTGGGGAGGGCAAAGGCTGCGGTGGAGAACGCCGCAGCAACGAGGAACGATCGGGATAGGTGGTGCATGGAGGAGGTTCGCATTATCCCGCGACTCCTTTAACAATTGATGACAGCACGGTGACAGACTGGTCATACACCTAACCTTAACTTTTGTCGCAAATGCCATGAATCTGTCCGCCGGCGTTACATTCGTAACATCGCTGTCGTAAACATCTCCATTGCCGACCCGCCGAACCGAGGCCACCCTCTCAGCTTCTCCTTATGTTTCGTGTCGTTTTATTCGCCGGTGGGCTCACCTTGCTCGTCGCCTGCACTCCCAGCGACCAGTCGCCGGTAGCCACTGTACCCTCCGAGAAAGCCCGTGAAGCCTTACAAATCGCTACGGCCGCCCGCGCGGCCAGCAGCGCAGGAGATTTTGCCGCCGCCGCCAAGGGGTACGAAGACTATCTGGCCGCGCTGGCCACCAACCCCGACCGCGACCCCGCTGATTACGCCAATGGACTCACGCAACTAGCCGGTTGTTATTACCGCTTAAAGTTCTTCGCCCGGGCGGCGTCCTCCTACCGTGAAGCCCTCGCCTGTGAGACGGTCCGGCTCGGGCCCGACCACGAAGACGTCGCTGGCCTTTGGAGCATCTTAGGGAGTTTGGAACTACGACGGGGCAACGCGGCCGAAGCCGAACGCATCCAACGCATGCTCTTAGCCGGTGAATACCGAAAGCATGCCCGGGGCCGCCGCGAGGCCGCCACCATCCTGACCAACCTAGCCGAGGCCCTCGAAGCCCAAGGAAAGGCCGCCGAAGCCGCCCAGGCCCGCCAAGAGGCCAAAGACATCCGGCACAAGCTGTGCGACGAATGCTAGGCTAGGACTTTCCCGCCACCCCTTGACAGATTAAGCCCCTTAGGCACCCCTAAGTGGGAACATCCGCGGCGGAATGGGAACTAAATGAGGTTGCCCAGCCCCGCTTGACACGCACCCCTTGACAGCCGTGGCCCGAATATCCCGCAGATCCATCGACGACCTTCGCCAAAGGGCCGACATCGTCGCGTTGGCGGGCGACTACACCCAGATGAAGCAGCGCGGGCGCGACTGGTGGGGCCTGAGCCCCTTTAAGTCCGAGAAAAGCCCTTCCTTTAAGGTCAACCCCGACACGGGGCTCTGGTATTGCTTCAGCACGCAACAAGGCGGCGACGTCTTCAAACTCGTCATGAACCGCGAAGGGCTCGACTTCCCGGAGTCCATCGAACGCGTGGCCATGCGCTTCGGCTTTCAGCTGGAATACGAGAACGGTGGTGAAACGAGCTCCGAACGTTCGATGCGCGGACAGCTCCTGGAAATCCACGAGCTGGTCACCGACTACTGGCGCCGGTGCTTCCTTGAAGACGCCGTCCATGGTGAATGGATTAAGCACTACTGGACGGAGAAGCGCCGCTTCGACCTCGCGGTCGCCGATGACTTCGGCATCGGCTTCGCCCCCGTCGACGACTCCAAGCTCATCCCCGGGCTCCTCAAGAAAGGCTACAGCAAAGAAGCCTTGGCGCAGACCGGCCTATTCTTCGGCACGGACCGCGTGCCCGACCCTGCCCGCTGGCGGTGCCGCTTCCGCGGGCGGCTCGTCATCCCCATCCGCGATATCCAGGGCCGCGTCATCGCCTTCACGGCCCGCACGCTTGATATTACGCCCCAGGACGACCCCTCGCGCGAGGCCAAGTACGTCAATTCGCCCGAAACAGAACTCTTCAAAAAGTCGCGCACGGTCTTCAACCTCGACCGGGCCCGCACCATCCGTAAAGGCGAAGAGCCCTTTATCCTTGTCGAAGGCCAACTGGATGCCATCCGCTGCCACTCCGCCGGCATCCCCGGCGTGATCGCCGCCCAAGGCACCGCAGTCACCGAGGAGCACCTCTCGCAACTCCGTCGGTTCACACAACGCCTCATCGTCTTCCTGGATGCGGATGCCGCCGGCCAAAAGGCGGCGCTTCGACTCCTGCCAATCGGCTTGCGGGAAGGCCTCGACATTCGGTTTCTTTCACTGCCGGGCGGAAAGGACCCCGACGAATACTTTTCCACGCATTCCGCCGAGGCTTGGCCGGCGCTGGTCCTCACCGCCCGCAGCGCGATGCAGTTCTGCGTCCAGTCCATCATCCCTGAGGGCTCGAGCAATATGCCGCTCGCGCAACGCCTCGCGCTGCTCGAAACCCTCTTCCCCATCGTCGAGCAAGCCGGCGCCGAGGAAATCGTCCGGGAGGCCCTCAACGAAGCCGCGCGGCACGCGGGCATCGGCATCCGCGAGATGCACATGGCCTACGAACGCCACTTAGCCACCGTCGCAGCCCAACGCCCGGCCGCCCAGCTGGGGCGAGCTGAACCCGTCGAGGTCCCGCCTGTCAAGGGGGGGGGCTTGACAACCCCCGAGGAAGACCTGATATTGCTCCTTCTCCGGCATGAATCGTTCTTCCTTCCAATCGCCCAAGCGTTACCGCTGGAATGGATCGAGCAAGCCGGCCGCGGAGGCAGCCTCCTGATGGCCCTTTTGAACGAAGCGGTCCACGGGCACTTCCACGGCGTCCGCGAGGCGATCAATGCCCTCGACGACGACCTGCGCGACGAAGCCGCGCGCCTCTCGTCGGTTCCCCAGGTGGACACCGATAAGCACGAAGAACTGCTCATCCGCGCCAACAGCATCCTTAAGGCCTTCCATCAGCGCCAACTTCAAGTCCAAACCCGCCGACTCGATTCACTGATCGCCTCGACCCCCCGGGAAGACATCGCGGCTTTGAATACGCTGCAGGCCCAGAAAATCGCGCTGCGTAAGGCGCACACGACCCCTCCCTCCCTTTCCTAATATCCATGCCCGACAAGAACGCGAAGAAATCCACCAGCAAAGCCGTCAAGGCCCCCGCGAAAGCGGCCCCCGCCAAGGCCAAAGCCCCCGTGAAGCCGGCCCCTAAGGTCGCCGCTAAGCCGGTGAAGCCCGTGGCCAAGGCCCCGGTCAAAGCCGTCGTCGCCCCGAAAGCAGCCGTCGCGCCTAAGGCCGCTTCACCGAAAGCCGGGGCTAAGCTCCCGCCCGCGCCCGTCAAAGCCACTCCCGCCGTGAAGGCCGCCGCCCCGACGCCCAAGGCCGCCGCCCCGGCGCCGAAGCCCTCGACGGTCAAGGTGAGCAAACAGGTCGTCCCACAGAAACCGGCCCCGGCCCTCAAAGCCCCGACCCCTTCCATCACCAAGGACGTTAACGAAAAGGTCCAGCAGCTCGTCGTCCTCTCAAAGAAGAACGGCTTCGTCACCGTCCAGAATATCAACGAGGTCATCCCCGACAGCGCCACTGACCCGGAGTTGATTGAGAACATCATGAACATTCTCGACAACCTCGAGATCAAGTTGCTCGACGAAGACGAAGTCGAAACCTACCAGCGCAAGATTGACGAGTCCGAGGAAGAAGCGGCCCGCGTGGTCCCGGCCGACGCCCCGTACGACCCCTTTAACGTGTACCTCAAGCAGATGGGCCACAAGCCCCTGCTCACCCGCGAACAGGAAGTCGAGATCTCCAAGCGCATCGAAGATGCCGAACTGCGCGCCCAGGAATTCCTTTTCTCCTGCTGGCTCACCCTCCCCTACCAGCTCGACCTCGCCCTCAAGGTCCTGCGGAAGGAAGAACGCTTCGACAAGGTCGTCATCGATAAGAAGGTCGAATCGCGCGACGCTTATTACAAGATGCTCCCGAAGGCCACCGAGGAGTGCACCAAGCTTCAGGTCCGCCTCGATAAGGGCTGGCAGAAATACCTCGAGGAAACCGATGAAGCCAAGCGCCCCAAGACCCGGGAGGCTTACCGCAAGCTCGAGCTCGCCAGCAAGGAAGGCTGTAAGGATATCCTCCGTAAATTCTGCTTCAAAATGAAGCTCTTCGAGGAGTGGTTGGAGCTCCCCGAGCTCAAGGCCGACCTCGAAGACTGCCGCAACCTCATTGAGCCCGCACCGGTCATGCGTGGCAACGTCCGCGCCAAGCTCGCGCGCAAACCCGAGATCTCCGCGACCCGGGCCAAGGAAGTGGAACGCCGCTGGCGCCTACTCCCCACCGAGCTGCTGCACCTCGTCCGTAACGTGCGCAAGCACATGGACGAAGCCCAGAAGGCGAAGACCGAGATGGTCGAGCACAACCTCCGCCTCGTGATCTCCATCGCGAAGAAGTACCAGAACCGCGGCCTCCTCTTCACCGACCTCATCCAGGAAGGCAACATGGGCCTCGTGAAGGCCGTCGAGAAGTTTGAATACCGCCGCGGCTATAAGTTCTCCACGTACGCCACCTGGTGGATCCGCCAAGCCATCACCCGCTCGATTGCCGACCAGGCACGCACCATCCGCATCCCGGTTCACATGATCGAAACGCTGAACAAGGTGATGCAGGTCCAGAAGCAGCTCACGCAGGAACTGGGCCATGAACCGACCGCCGAAGAGGTCGCCAACGAGATGAACATGGCCATCGAACGCGTCCAACAGATCATGAAGATGGCCCAGCAACCCATCTCGCTGCAATCGCCCGTCGGCGACGGCGAAGACACTTCTCTCGGCGACTTCATCGAAGACAAGTCGGCCGAAAACCCTTCGGACACAGCGTCCACCCGCCTCCTGCGCGAGAAGATTGATTTCGTCCTTCGCTCCCTCGCCGAACGCGAGAAGGAAGTCCTAATCCTCCGTTTCGGCCTGCTCGACGGGGTCCAACGCACCCTGGAAGAAGTCGGCCGTCACTTCAAGGTGACCCGCGAACGTATCCGCCAGATTGAAGCCAAGGCCCTCCGCAAGATGCGTCACCCGACGCGCATGCGCCAACTTCAAGGGATGTTCGAAGGCGAACTCGACACCTCCGGTCCAGGTTTTGACCAGTTTATCGATGCGGAAACGGCGGCGGAAAAGTCCGCCGAACCCTCCCTGCCGAGTGCCACGCTCGAGGCTTTCCGACTCAAGGGGAACGAGCCGCACGACCCGAACCGTCTGTGAGCCGCGTTGCCTGCATCGCCGCCTGCCTACTTCTCGTAGGGTGCGCGGTCGATCAGCCTACCCCGCCACCCAGCGTCGAACCCGGCGGTGAATTCGCCCGTCCCACCGGTACCAGCCGTAACCTTCGGCTGGGCTTCGTCGGTCACAACCCAACCGCGTCGGGCCCGCAATTAGTGCAACTAGCACGCACCGCGAGTGAGCTCGCCCTCAAAAAGGATGAGCTGGTGGTGAGTCGCTCCCGTGACCTCAAACCCACGGCCCTCTTACGGATTGTGGAGATTCGTGGCCTAGCGGCCCTCGCGGTCGTGCTCCGCGGACAGCCGGGTGCCAACGAGGAGATTGTCTTACCTTCCAGTCCGTTGCGCCTGCAGGCCGAAGCCTTGCCAGCGCCCCCTCCCGGCTCTTGACCTCCGGGGCAACCCTGCCCACGTTGCACCTTCCATGGCAAAGACCCAGGCAGGCATCGTCGGACTTCCCAACGTCGGCAAGTCCACCCTTTTCAACGCATTGACCCGCTCCCGCAAGGCTGAGGCGGCCAATTACCCATTCTGCACGATTGAGCCGAATGTCGGCGTGGTGCTCGTCCCCGACGAGCGCATGCAGAAGCTGCAGGCCATCGCCGGCACCAAGGTCGTCATCCCGGCTACGATCGACATCGTCGACATCGCGGGCCTCGTGGCCGGTGCCTCCAAGGGCGAAGGCAAGGGTAATGACTTCCTTTCCAATATTCGCGAGTGCGACGCCATCATCCACGTGGTCCGCTGCTTCGACAACGACGACATCGTGCACAGCATGGGCAAGGTCGACCCCGTCCGCGATATCGGCGTGATCGAAACCGAACTCATCCTGGCCGACATCCAGTCCGCCGAACAGCAACTCGACCGTAACCAAAAGAAGGTGCGTAGCCAGGACAAGGACGCCATCGCCGCCGTCGAGTTACTCACCCGCCTCGTCAAGCACCTGAATGAAAACGAACCGGCCTCGACGATGGAAGTCTCGGACGATGAGCGTAACCGCCTAAAGGCCTTTAACCTGCTTTCGTCCAAGAAGGTCCTCTTTGCCTGCAACGTCTCCGAAGCCGACCTCGCCGACCCGTCGAAGAACAACCACGTTGCCGCTGTTTCCGAACTCATCGGTAAGCGCCATGGTTGCGAGCACGTCGTGATTTGCGCCCAGGTCGAAGCCGAACTCTGCGACCTCACCCCCGCCGAAGCTACCGAGTTCCTCCAGTCCCTCGGCGTCACCGACTCGGGCGTATCCTCGCTCATCCGCGGTGCCTACCACCTGCTTGGCTTGGCCACCTATTTCACGGCCGGCGAAAAGGAAGTCCGGGCTTGGACCTTCCGGCACGGCATGACCGCCCCACAGTGCGCCGGCGTGATTCACACCGATTTTGAAAAGGGCTTCGTGAAAGCCGAAGTCGTGTCCTATGAAGACCTCGCTAAGTACGGCTCGGTCGCCGCGGCGCGTGACGCCGGCCGGTACCGCCTCGAAGGCAAGGCCTACCTCTTTAAGGACGGCGATGTGGCCCTGTTCCGGTTTACGGACTAACGGTCTAATAACCCGAATTACCGCCGCAGATACCCGAAAGGACGCCTTAAAAGCGTCCTTTCGCTTTGCCATCCCGAAGAGCCCTCGCAACCATGGGTCCGAGTACCTGTCTCACCCCCATGCGCCCCGCCTTCCTGCTCCTGTCCATTGGCCTAGTGACCCTTGGTTTTGTCCGAGCTGACGCCGCCGACACTCGACCAAACATTGTCTTGGTGATTGGCGAAGATATGGGTCCCGACACGGGTGCCTATGGCTGTAAGGACGCGATCACCCCGAACATGGACCGCTTGGCCAAAGAAGGCGCGGTGTTCACGCGTGCGTTCACGCACTGTGGGGTCTGTGCGCCGTCCCGCAGCGGCATGGTGACGGGCATCTACCCGCTGACTTGGGGCGGCCAGAACATGCGTTCCAAAGTAATCAATCCGCCAGGCCTATTCACCGAGAAACTTCGCGACGCCGGCTATTACGTGATGTGGCCGGGCAAAACGGACTTCCAAGGCATCCCCGAAAAGAAGTTGGCCGATTCCCGGGAACTCTGGGTCAACTACGCCAACAAGCCAGAGCTCAAGACGACCCCGCCCAAGCAACCGTTTTTCGCGTACATCAACGACAGCGTCAGCCACGAAAGCCAAGTCCGTGCCAACGATGCCACCCACGCCCGCAACACCAGCGCCCTCAAGCCCACAGATCGCCGCGACCCTGCGAAGATTGAACTCCCCCCTTTTTACCCCGACACCCCAGAGGTTCGCCGCGAAGTCGCCCATTACCACGAGCTCGTCACGGCGGTGGATTATACGTTGGGGCGGGTCCTTGCGTGGTTAAAGGAGCACAACCTGGAAGAGAACACCATCGTCATCCTCACGGGCGACCATGGTCGGGGCATGCCGCGCTATAAGCGCTCGCCCAAGGACACCGGCACGCGCGTCCCGCTCATCGTGCGCTGGCCCGGCAAGATCCCCGCCGGCAGCGTCCGCGAAGACTTCGCCAGCTGGATCGACTTCGCCCCAACCGCGCTCACCTTGGCGGGCGTGCCGGTGCCGAAAGAATATGACGGCCGCTGCTTCTTGCCAACGGCCGTGAATCCACCGAAGTACGCCTACGCCTTTCGAGATTTCATGGACGAAAGTTTCGACAAGGTTCGGTCGGTCCGTGACCCGCGCTTCCGCTACCTCCGCAACCAAGCTCCGGGTGTAGATGAAGCGGGCAAAGTCGCCTACCAAGAAGTCGGCCAAACGATGCAAGCCCTCCGTAAGGCGCAAGCCGCCGGCACCTTGACGCCCCAGCAGGCTCTCTACTTCAACCCCAACCGCGCCCCCGAAGAACTGTACGATACGGTCAGCGACCCTTGGGAAATAAAGAACATCGCTGGTGATCCGGCCTACGCCGCCAAGCTCGCGGAACTCCGCGCCGAGTGCGACCGCTGGGTCGCCCATTGCGGCCCGCTCGGAGAAATGCACCCCGACGAGCTCACCAAGAAAGGCATCATCCAGCCGCGAGATGAAAAGTACGTAGAACGCGCCGCGACCGGTAAGCTCGCCGAAGAAGCCCCCGCCCCGGCCAAGAAGGGCAAAAAGAACGCTAAATAATTTCACGTCACCATGCATCGCATCCTGCTCCTAGCCGTCGCCACCTTTGCGCTCGGCTGCAAACCTCAGCCCAAAATCACTTCCTATGAAGTGAAGTCGGACGCCCCCACGACCGCCGGGGCTGAAGCCCCAGCGGCTCCGGCCGTCCCCGTCGCCAAGGCACCGGAAGCCCCGAAAGTAGCGACCGCCCCCACCCCGATGCCGGCCAATGCCGCTATGCAGGCCGAGGCCGCCTCTTTTGGTCAACCCAAGTGGGCCGACCTCCCGAGCGGTTGGTCTGCCGGTGCGCCCAACGCCATGCGGAAGGGGTCGTGGGTGGTCGCTGGTCCCGGCGCCAGCAAAGGCGAAGTCGCCGTCACCGTCTTCCCTGGCAACGTCGGTGGCACCACCGCCAACGTTAACCGCTGGCGCGGCCAGCTGGGGCTAGCCCCGGCCACCGACGCCGAAGTGAACGCCGCCGCCCAACCCGGCAAGGTCGGCGCGGATGCGGGCCAGTATTTCCGCTTCGACTCCACCGACGGCCAAAAGGCCATGGTCGCACTCATGGTTCCCAAGAACGATTCGACCTGGTTCTTTAAATTCTCGGGCGACCGTGACGCCGTGAACGCCCAGTCCGCTGCCTTCCTCAAGTTCCTCGCCGCCTCCCAAATCCCGTGAACGAATCCTTCCTTGAAAAAGCGAAATCCGGGGATGCTTGGTTTAACTTCCTGGCTTCGCTAAAGTTAACGGTCTGGTTGTTGGTCGCCTCGATGCTCCTCATCGTGCTCGGCACGCTCGAGCAGGTCAACTGGGGCGTCTGGCACGTGCAGAAAGCTTATTTCAGTTCTTGGGGCTGCTTCTTCCCGTTAAACACCGCCGCCAGTTTCCGTCTGCCGCTCCCCGGCGGGTTCCTCCTCGGCACATTGCTGGTGATCAACCTCGTCTGCGCGCACTTCCGGCACTTCAAGCTCAACCTGCGCCACGCGGGTATCTCGCTCATCCACGGCGGCCTCGTGCTGCTTTTGATCGGCGGCTTCGTCACCGCGGCCTGCCAAGAAGAAGCGGCGATGGTTATCCCCGAAGGCGAAACCCGGGCCTACACGGAAGCCTTCCGGGAATTTGAGGTGGCGGTCATCGATCGGACCGACCGAGGGAAGGAAAAGGTCGTCGTTTTGCCGGACGCTTTGCTGCGGACGCTGACCGACCCCAAGGCCGACCTCGAACTGGCCGGTTCGCCATTCAAAGCGAAGGTCTTATTCTACTACCCTAACTCGATACTCCGTGCCAAGTCGCAGATGCCCGAGGGAGCCGACATTGCGGCGACGCAAGGGATCGCCGCACGCTCGCCGCTCGCGCTCAAACGCCTCCCCGAAAGTTTTAATGATAACGTCGGCAATGTGCCGAGCACCCTGCTGGAACTCTCCGCTAACGGCCAGTCCCTCGGCACTTGGCTCCTCAATGCCCAACTGACCGAATCCTTCCCGGCCCAGACGTTCGAACAGGCGGGTCGCCAGTACGAACTCTCCCTCCGGCGCACCCGCACGTACCTACCCTTCGGCGTGCGCCTGGATCGCTTCACCCACGATAAATATCCCGGAACCGAAATCCCGCGCCGCTTCGCCAGCGATGTCACCATTCAGGACACCGGTACTCCGTTCACGTTCAACATCTCCATGAATCAACCACTGCGCCATGGCGGGATGACCTTCTATCAATCTAGTTTCGGCAACACGTCCGCCGGCAAGGACATCAGCGTCCTCCAAGTCGTGCGCAACCCGGGCTGGCTCCTCCCTTATATTTCCGTTTCGCTGATGTCCTTTGGCCTCCTCGTCCACTTCGGCGTTGCGCTCTTCGGGTTCTTACAACGCCGCACCAAGACCGCCGCCACCGCTGGCCTCGTCGCCCTCTTAGCACTCAACCCCACGGACGCCCGTGCCGCCGAAGCTTGGGATAGCCGCGAAATCGGCACCCTGCCCGTCCAGAGCGGCGGCCGCATCATCCCGCTGGAAACGTTGGCCACCGGCTCACTCCTGCAGATGCGGGCCCGGCGCGAACTGACCCTGACAGAACTCGAAGCCACGGCCTTCGGCCGGAAGCCTTCGACCTGGACCGACGCCGAAAAAGCGGAGATCACCCAACAGTTTCCGGAAATCTCCGACGAGATCAAAAAGCAACTGGAGAAACGCCCCGTCCGACTCAAGGGCCGCACGTTGACCGCGTATGACTGGCTCATCGAAGTCTGCTTCCGAGCGTCCGTCGCCCGCTTGCTGCCGACCTTCCGCGTCGACCACCCGGTCGTGCTCAAGATGATGGGCCGCGATCCAGAGAAGACGAAGTTCGTCAGCTGGGATGACATCCTCAAGAACAGTAAGAACCTGACCGAGGCCTCGGGTAAATCCCGCCAACGCGCCCAGGCCGATCGCGATGCTGAAGATCGCGCGCTCCTTCAGCTCGAAGGGGCCGCCCGTCAGTATGCCCTGCTATCGATGACGTTCATGCCGGGCGATCTTCCGGCCGACATTGCCCCCCAGCGCGAATACCAAGCCTGGCTCGGCGCGCTCAACCGCGCGGCCGAAGAGATGCAAAAGAACCGGGGTGGTGCGACGACTGCCCCCGCGTTCGACAAAGACCTTCAGGAGACCCTGCGCACGCTGGTCCAGCGCTATCAGGACTTCGCCAATGACGGCTCCATCCGCATCGTCCCGCCCAAGGACCCCACGACCACCGTCGGCTGGGACAACCTCGGGACCGCACTGTTAGCCGTCATCAACGATCGGGCCGCCCACCGCGCCGCCCTCGCCCCCGATGGCGTCCTCACGCGTTACGCCCTCTTCTGCGTGGCGTGGCGCGACGGCGACGATGACACTTGCCGCGACCAAATTCGTGCCCTGAACGCCTCGCTCGTCGGCCCGTGGACGCCCAAGGCCAACGCTGAAACGACCTTCAGCCGTTTGCAGCCGTTCTATTGGTTGCTGATCGCCTACGTCTGCATCGTGCTCCTCGTCCTCTGGGCATGGGCGGCGAGCAGCGAAACCCCACGGAACTGGGCTTACGCGATGCTGCTGAGCGTCTTCCTCCTCCACACCGTCGCGCTCGGCTACCGCATGTGGCTCCACGAGCGCCCACCGGTGACCAACCTCTATTCCTCGGGTATCTTCGTCGCCTGGGGCGCCGTCCTTCTCGGCGTCATCTTGGAGCGTCTCTGGAAGAACGGCATTGGCGCCATGGCCGCAGGGCTGAGCGGCTTCCTCTCGCTCATCGTCGCGCACAACCTCGGACTCTCCGGAGAAGACAACCTGGAAAGCGTCCGTGCGGTGCTCGACTCCAACTTCTGGCTGTCGACGCACGTGACGACGGTGACCATCGGTTATTCCGCGACGTTCGTGGCTGGCTTGATTGGGGCCATCCACCTCTGGCTCCGTGCCTTTAAGTCCGATTACAAGGACGGCGACGCCCTGGCCCGGGCGGCCTACGGGATTCTCGCCTTCGCGCTCATCGCCAGCTTCATCGGCACGATGCTTGGCGGCATCTGGGCCGATCAAAGCTGGGGGCGGTTCTGGGGTTGGGATCCGAAGGAAAACGGGGCGGTGCTCATCGTCCTTTGGTGCGCCGTCTGCTTGCACGCGCGTTGGGGCGGGTTGGTCCGGCGCGAAGGGCTGATGCAGTTACTCATCTTCGGCAATATCGTGACCGCTTGGTCGTGGTTCGGCACCAACCTCCTCGGCGTCGGTCTCCATAGCTATGGCTTTACCGAGTCGGGCTCCTTCTGGCTCTACTACGTCTTCTGTCCGTCACAGTTGGCGTTGATTGCCCTTGGTTGGTTCCCCGCCCGTCGGACGTCGCAGCCTTCGCAGGCATGACCGAACAACCCACCTTCGCCTGGTTCTGCGTGAAGTCCAAGCCTCGTCAAGAGGCTGTGGCCGTCCGCAACCTCCGGGCGTTGGGTGCGGTTGAACTCGTCTTCCCCCGGCTCCGGCGCACTCGCCGCGGACACGACAAGAACCGGGAAGTCGTTGAGCCGCTTTTCCCCGGCTATATCTTTCTGCGCTATGACGCGGCGGAACTGAACGGCTCGGTCCGCAGCACCCGCGGGGTGCTCCACCTGGTTGCCAAAAACGGACAGCCGGTCGAAGTGGATGTGAAGGTCATCGATGAACTCCGCGCCCTGGGGCCTGACGCCATCCTTTCGGCACTCGACGAAGAACTCCAGGTCGGTGCCAAGGTTCGCATTGTGCGCGGGATTTTTGCGGGGTCCGAGGGCGAGGTCCTCCAACTCGCGACGCCGCAGAAACGTATCGCCGTCTTGCTCGCGCTGCTCGGCTCCGACCAACCCGTCGAACTATCCTCCGAAGACGTCGAAGGACTTCCCAGCGACGACGCCTAGACGCCTTTCACATGATTCAAGACCAACTCTTCCAGGCAGACCACTACATCGGCCTGCATCCCAGTTTCCCGAAAGCCTTTGCTTGGCTCAAGACCTTCGACCCCAAGACGCCCGACGGCAAGTATGAGCTCGATGGCCCGCACCTCACCGCGGGCGTGCAACGCTACACCACCAAGCCGGACCATGAAAAGAAGTGGGAAGCCCATGAGGTTTTCGGCGATATCCAAGTGGTGTTTGTCGGGGAAGAGTTCTGCGGGCACACGGACGTGCGCACGTTGACGGTGACCGAGACGTATCAGCCTGAAAAAGACGTCGCTAAATACGCTCATCCGAGCTTCCCGACGACGCGTCTGCACTTCCGCCCGGGCACCTTCACCATCTTCTACCCTCAGGACGGCCACCAACCCGGTGTCATGGTCGGTCAGCCTGGCGAAGTCCTCAAAGTCGTGATCAAGTTCAAGGTCTGAAGCCTGTGGTTTAACCTCGATAGCGGCTGGCGGGCTTTCATCGTGCAGTCACCCCACCCCGCCATGCGTTACCTTCTCGCCCTCCTCCTCACGCTCTCCTTGGCCGCTGCGCAGGAGACCACCCGTGTTCGTGACGTCATTTATCAGAAGCGCGATGGCTTCGCATTAACACTGGATGTCTTTAAGCCAGCCCAGCCGAACGGTGCCGCGATCATCAAGATTATCAGCGGGGGCTGGAACTCCAATCACAACGGCATCGGTGACGGCGGCTGGACGAAGTCTGGCTACACCACTTTCGTGGTGGTGCATGGTTCGCAGCCCCGTTTCCATATCGATGAAATCGTGGCCGACGTACAACGTGCGGTCCGCTTCGTCCGGGCCAACGCCACCCAATACGGCATCGATCCCAATAAAATCGGGGTCACGGGCAGCAGCGCTGGCGGGCACCTCTCCTTAATGCTCGGCGTCAAGGGTGACGCGGGTAACCCCAAGGCCACGGACCCCATCGACCGCGTGAGCAGTGCGGTGAATGCCGTCGCCTGTTACTACCCGCCGACCGACTTCATCAGCTGGATTACCGAGAACGATGGCCTCAACGGTGTCGGTCCACTCGCCACCCGCAAACCTGCCTTCGGCCCCAAGATCGATACCCCTGAAGGCATGGTGGCGATGGGCAAGGCACTTTCGCCCATCAACTTTATCTCCAAGGCCCAACCGCCGATTTATATCGTCCAAGGCGATAACGACGTCCTCGTCCACTTCACCCAAGCGCTCCGCTTCCAAAAAAAGTCGGCCGAGGCCGGGGCCACTTGCGAAGTCTTAATCCGCGAGGGTGCGGGCCATGGTGGTTGGAAGGAAATGGGGGAAGACAACGCCCGCATGGTCGAATGGACTAACCTCCACCTCTTAGGTAAGCAGCCCGCCACGCCCTTCAATAATTCGGTCTCGAAGCTGCCCAGCACGACCCCAGCGAAGAAGTAAACGTCACCAGGGGCTGGCCGGTCGGGTGACAAGGGAACGTGGCGGACTACCCGGACCGTTCTTACCTACACTGACCCGTCCTGGCACTGGAGAGTCCAGGCCAGCCCATGCCCTGCCGCCCGCGTTCGTCTCTTTCTCTTGCGACCGAACCACGGACTTCCTAAACCTACCCCATGTCTTCTGGTTGCCGCCTCATCTTAGCCCTCGACGTCGAAACGAAGGAAGAAGCCTTAGCGTTGGCGCGTCCCTTGGCCGGCAACTTGGTCTGGGTGAAACTTGGCCTACAGCTCTTCACGCGCCATGGACCGAGTATCGTCGACGAGTTCCATGCGCTCGGGTTCAAAGTCTTCCTAGACCTCAAGCTCCACGACATCCCCAACACGGTCGCTTCGGCCATCAAGAGCCTGAAAGGTCGCCCTTGCTCGCTACTGACGCTGCATGCCTCCGGTGGCCCCGAAATGATTGCCCGCGCCCGGGAAGCGGCCGATATCGCCTTACCAGGCTGCCAGTTGCTTTCCGTGACGGTCCTGACCTCCATGGACCAAACGCAGCTGTCCGCGGTTGGCGTCCAACGAACGCCCGAAGAGCAGGTCCGCCTCCTTGGCCGCATGGCCATCCAAGCGGGTTCACACGGCCTCGTCTGTTCGCCGCTCGAGCTGCCGATGCTGCGCCGCGAACTCGGTGCCAGCCCGACGCTCGTCACCCCGGGCATCCGTTACCCCGATGCCGCGGGCGACGACCAGAACCGCGTGATGACGCCCGCGCAAGCGGCCGCCGCTGGTTCCAGCTTCATCGTCGTGGGTCGTCCCATCCTCAAGGACAAGGACCCAGCCGCCAAGACTCTGCAGATTCGCCGTGAAATCGGCGAGGCCTCGTGAGCACCCCCGACGACATCCTGATTCTTCTCGCGGCGGGCTCTGCCCAACGCATGCAGGCCGTCGTCGACGACAAGATCACTGCGCCGCTCGCCGGCCTGCCGGTCTTCCTCCATTCGCTTAAGACTTTCCAAACCACCGGCCTCATCGGCCGAGTGATTATCACTTACCGCAACGAAGAGCAAAAGGCACGGATGCAGGCGCTACTGGCAGCGCAACCTAGCGGCGACCTTCGCATTGAATTCGTCCCTGGCGGCGACTCCCGGCAGGAATCGGTGCTCGCAGCACTCACGGCTTGCGAAGGCCACGCGGGCCTCGTCCATATCCATGATGGCGCCCGTCCGCTGGTGACGGCCGATGCCATCCGCAAGGTCCGCGAGAAAGCCCGCGAGATGGGCGGAGCCATCCTCGCTGGTCGCGCCGCCGATACCGTCAAAATCGCAAAGGAACACTCCAACTCGGTTGGAAGCTCCCCCGACCGTGCACTGGTTTGGACCGCCGAAACGCCGCAGGTCTTTCGCACGGCCACCGTGCTAAAGGCTTACCGTAAAGTCGCCGAACTCGGACGAAAAGTCACGGATGACAGTTCCGCGGTCGAGTTTGTCGGACAAGACGTGGCCTTAGTCGAAAACCCTGCGGTTAACTTAAAACTGACTCGCCCATCCGACTTCCTGCTGGCTGAAGCGATTTTAAAGACGCGCTAAGCACTCAGTAGCCGGCCTGGCGCAGGACGAGGTCGAGCTTCGTCTGGAAGTCGACGATGTCTGGCTGCGTTGGACGATAGCCAGGGACCTGCGGAACCACGCCGGGGCGACCTTCCATGTCGAGATACCAGTCGGCCAACTGACCGTCAGAGAAAGTCACCGTGCCACTGACCATGGTGCCGGGGCGAGCCAAGGGGTCGATTTCGACCTTCACATTGGCCGCCGTCGCGGGCGTGGGTTCACCGGGCACCGCAGCCTGTGCAGGGTCCCCGCCCGAGGTGTCGGTCGGAGCGACTTCGGCCGCGACCGGCTCCTCCTTCTTGGGCTCTTCCTTCTCCTGCAATGTCAGGTTAAGGTCGTCCACGAGGAAGCGGACATCCAAGAAAGTCATCGAAATCCCGAGCTCGGAAGAAAGCCTGCCTTGGATGACCGAAAGGGTCGAACCCTCGGCCACCCACTGGGAGACCTTGGAGATTTGTGCGGGGGTTAATTTAGCCATACCCCAACCTGTGAGGTTAAAACGCGTTTTTCAAGCGTCCCGTCGGTTATTCATTGGAAAAAGCCGCGAAGGTCGCCAACTTGCACCCATGCAGCCCGAGATTCGCTGGCAGAGAAGCGGGGAGTTCTCCGACATCGTCTATGAAAAGGCCGAGGGTATCGCCCGCGTGACCATTAACCGTCCGTCCCGACGCAACGCTTTCACGCCCGACACCATCGCAGAGATGCTCAAGGCCTTCTCCGACGCCCGCGATGACAGCTCGATCGGGGTCGTCCTCCTTCGCGGGGCCAACCCCCAGCACGACGGCAAGTTCGCCTTCTGCGCCGGCGGTGACCAGAAAATCCGCGGCGACAAGAAAGGCGGCTACGTCGGCAAGGACGGCGTCCCGCGCCTCAACGTCCTCGACCTCCAACGCCTCATTCGCTCGATGCCCAAGGTCGTCATCGCCTTGGTCGCTGGCTTCGCCATCGGCGGCGGCCATGTCCTCCACGTCATTTGCGACCTCACCATCGCGGCGGACAACGCCGTCTTTGGACAGACCGGCCCACGCGTTGGCAGTTTTGACGGTGGCTTTGGCGCTTCCTACCTGGCCCGCATCGTTGGCCAAAAAAAGGCCCGCGAAATCTGGTACCTCTGTCGGCAATATGACGCTAAACAGGCCCTCGAGATGGGCTTAGTCAATGCGGTTGTACCCTACGAGCAACTCGACGCCGAAGGCGTGCAATGGGCCCGCGAGGTCATGACAAAGAGCCCGCTGGCGATTCGCTGCCTCAAATCTGCTTTCAACGCCGAACTCGATGGCCAAGCCGGCATCCAGGAACTCTCCGGCAACGCCACCCTCCTTTACTACCTAACCGAAGAAGGCGACGAAGGCCGCTCGGCTTGGAATGAAAAACGTCCGCCGAACTTCGGCAAATTCCCTTGGCTCCCATAAATCCGATCCGCGTCACCGAACGCGCTCAGTCGCTCGCCGCGGCTGTGCTCATGGCTGGCGACATTGCGATCGATGGGACGGCCGGAAAAGGCCGTGATACGGCCTTCCTCGCCCAAGCCGTGGGCCCGACGGGCCACGTCCATAGTTTCGACATCCAACCCGAGGCCATCGCCTCCACGGGCAACCTGTGCGAGCTGGCGGGCCTGTCCGCGCGCGTGTCGTTGCATCATCGGAGCCATGCCGACATCGCGACCGCCCTTCCGGCCGGCCATCTCGGGAAAGTCGGGGTCGCCATCTTCAACTTGGGCTACTTACCAGGCGGCAACCCGAGCATCATCACCCAACCGCAATCGACTGCCACTGCACTGCGGGCCGCCTTCACGGCGTTACGCTCCGGCGGACGGCTCATCTGCGTTGCCTACACGGGCCACCCGGGCGGCATGGAAGAATCCGATGTGGTCTTGGCCTTCGCGGCTGAACGCACCATCGCCGGCGACGTCGTCGAGAAAATCGGGCAGGTCCCCAACCCCGGTAAACCTTGGGTGCTGTCGGTGACGAAGCGTTGAGGCGGTTGGACTTCTCAGCGGATTCTGCTAACCAGTAAAGCATGTCCGCCCGACCTCGCATCGTCCTAACTGGAGCCACTGGGCTGATTGGCAAGGCGTTGACCCAGGCCCTCACGCAAGACGGGTACGAGGTGGCGTCATTAAGATCACGCACCCTGGGCGCGGGCGGCATGGACGTCGCCAGTGGCTGGATTGATACCGCCTTCCTCGAAGGAGCGCACGCCGTTATCCATCTTGCCGGCGAACCGATTGCACAACGCTGGACGGACGCCGCCAAAACACGGATTTTATCCAGTCGCGTCGCAGGGACTAAGCTCTTGGCGAACGGCTTGGCGCAACTGCAGCGGCCCCCGAAAACGTTTGTCTCGATGTCGGGCGTGAACCGCTACGGGGTCTGGCGTCCAGGTGAGGTGGTCACCGAAACCGCGACCGTCTCCAACCGCGGCTTCTTGGCCGAAATCTCCGAACAATGGGAAACGGCCACGGACGCGGCCGTGGCACGGGGTATCCGGACTGTTTGGCTGCGCACCGGCATGGTCTTGGCCGGCTCGGGTGGTGCCCTTCAGAAAATGCGCCTGCCCTTCTCGCTCGGACTGGGCGGCCCAGTCGGCAGCGGCAACCAACACCTCAGCTGGATCCGACTGGGCGACCTCGTCCGGCTCATTCAGTGGACCCTAGCCCACGCCGAAATCAGTGGCGGGTTGAACGCGGTGGCCCCGCAGCCAGTGACCCAGCGCGACTTCGCCCAGTGCCTCGGCCAAGCCCTACACCGGCCCGCCTTCCTCCCCCTACCGGCATTCATGGTTAGCCTGCTCTTTGGACAGATGGGGCGCGAGACGCTCCTCGGCGACCTCGCCGCTACGCCCGCCAAAGCCTTGGACGGTGGTTTCGTCTTCGAGACGCCCGACCTCGCCGCTGCCCTGCGCGCCGCGCTCTGCGAATGATTTTAGGTTGAACGGACCCGCCCGGAAAGGGATTGTGCACCCATGGAACGTTTCCGTTCAGTCTTTACCTTTTTCAGTTTGGCGGGCCTCCTCGCCCTCGTCGGTTGCGACGGGGATACCGCCTCCGCCATTCGCACGCCCGAACTCGAGGATAGTGAATTCCGGCAAGGCATGACCTACGAGAAACAGCATGAATCTCGCAAGGCCCTCGAATCCTTCTTAAAGGTCATCGACTCGCGCAAAGGCGCTTCCGAATCGCACCTCGAAGCTGGCCGCATGTACCTCGACCTGCAGGACCCGCTGCCGGCCATCTACCACTTTAACCAGTACCTCCGCCTCAAGCCGACTTCCGAACAGAGCGCGATTGTTCGCCAGATGGTCAAAACCGCGGAGAAGATGTTCATCCAACAGCTCCCCGGCCGTCCGCTCGAACCCAGCGCCGCTGGCAGCGTCGACCAGTCTACCCAAATCCGCAAACTCCAGAACGAAAACGCCAAGCTTATGCTGGAAGTCGCGGAGTTGTCCCGGGGCGTCCGCAACCCAGAGCCGAAGAACGACCCACGCACCCCTGGCATCGCCGCCATCCCTGATAAAGGCACGCCCGCCGTCCCCGGCGTCCCGCCCGCCAATGGGCGCAAAGCTCCGGCCTTCACCACTTACGTGATCGTCGCTGGCGACACGCTTTCCAAAATCTCCACCAAGGCCTACGGAACCGCGGCCCGGGCGAACGATATCTATAATGCCAATCGGGATAAAGTGACCTCACCGGCCAACCTGAAGCCCGGCACGACGTTGACGATCCCTCAGTAACCCATGCGCGTCACCCGCATCCGCGCGGCTGACTTCCGCAACCTGCCATTTGCCGACGTCGACACCGACGCTCAGCGCGTCTTTCTGCTCGGCGAAAACGGCCAAGGTAAGACCAACCTTCTGGAGGCCGCCGCTTTAGTCTCCGCCTTCCGCTCGTTCCGCACGACGGAGATCTCGCCCCTAATCCGGATGGGCTGCACCGAGGCGCGCCTGCGTCTCGATGTCCGAACGGGCACCGAAACCACCGCCGTCGAACTGCGCCTCGCCAAGGGGTCGCGCAAGGCACTCGTCGACGGCAACCCCGTGACGTCCGTCGCCGACCATCTCGGTCGCTTCCCCACCATCGTCTTCTGCTCCGACGACCTCCGCCTCGTCCGCGGCTCGCCCGCCAACCGCCGGCGTTGGCTCGATGCCGCGATTGGGGGCACCGACGCGGCGTACCTCACCGCCGTTCGCGACTACACGCGGGCACTCGAAGGACGTAATGCTTTACTCAAGACGGAGCGCCCGCAGGAGGAAGCCATCCGGGCCTTTGAAAAGGCCATGCTCGCACCGGCCATGCTTATCGTGGAGAGTCGGGCGAAGGTGCTGCCCGAACTGGCAGCGACTCTACGTGCGGCGTGCGCCCGCGCAGGCTTTCCAGATAAAGGCGCCGACCTCACCTACCAACCCGACACCCCTGCCGAGCAATTGGCGGAGACTTGGGCGAGGCTGCGGGGCGTCGACCAGGCCACCGGCTCAACCTTGAAGGGCCCCCAACGTGACGACTTCGGTATCCTCTTTGGCGGGCAAGACGCCGCCGACTATGCCTCCGAGGGGCAGCAACGGCTACTCGTCCTTGCCCTCTGCCTGGGCCGGCTCAGCCGGGACGCCAGCCGGGCCCCCACCCCACCCGTCATCCTAGCCGACGACGTCCTCGGGGAGCTGGACGACACCCGGAGGCGGGCTTTCTGGCAAGAAGTTGGGGAAAGCCACCAAGTCATCGCCACCGGGACGGTTCCGCCCCCCTCGGGCGACTGGTTGACCTACCGGGTGAGCCAAGGGGTCTACGTCCGGGGCTGATTTTGGCGTTGTTTTATCATTTTCGGAGCCCTTGGATAAGGGGATGAAGGATTTCCTCCTGTACGCCTCGGTTGTCGTTCTCTTCCTGGTCTGCCTCTTGGTGGTCTTGATCATCCTGATGCAGCGTCCGTCGGCCAACGCTGGCATGGGTTCCGCCCTCGGTGGTGGTGCCGCTGAGTCTGTCTTCGGCGGTGAATCGGCGAACGTCCTGTCCAAGATGACGACCACCCTCACGGTCATCCTTTTCATCCTCAGCTTTGGCCTCTACTTGGGCTTCGTCGCTCGCGAAAAGAAAGCCGCCACCGCCATCGCCCCTGCCGCCGTGACGGCCACTAAGCCCGCGACCCCTGAAGCCCCCGCTGCAACCACTCCAGCAGCGACCAGCGCGACGACTCCCGCCGCGCCGACGCCCGCTGCTCCGGCCGCCAAGGCTCCCGAAGCCCCCAAGGCTCCGGCCGTTCCTGCTGCTGCCAAGTAATCGAGGATGTACGCTTCCCTGCTCAGCCTGACATTCCGCTGGGCGGTGTTGCTACTGGCTGGGACCCTCTGTGCCCAAATCAGTTCGAGCGATGATCGCTATGCGCGTCTGACTCCCGCCGAAGCGCCGGCAGTCTTGGCTCAATTCCGCGCTTCCCGCCTGCCGGCTGACACCTGCCTCAAGGTCACGATCACACATAAGCCACGCCGCGGCGACGACCATGCGCCCGTACCGGGCTTACTCTGGATCAGTTGGGCCGAGGGCGGCCCGCGCGTGCGCTTTGAAGCCCGCGATGCCCAAGGCCGGGTGACGTACGCCTTCCTCGCTAAGAAGAATACCCAAGCCACTGAACTCTGGGTTGCGCAGAACGGCCTGCCAGCCCAAGCGGTAAAGGAACTGGGCGTGGGCACCCCACTGGCGCCTGGCCTACTCCTAACGCCCTTTGACCTGCACCTACCGTTCACCCACTGGCCGCAGGCCGAGTACCTTTCGACAGATCGGGTGATCGGCCGTCCTGCCCACGTCTATCTGACAAAGAATCCGCAGAGCGGTTCACCGGCGCAGGTGCGGTTCGCCCTCGACCGCGCCTACGGTGCCATGCTGAGTGCGATTTCCGAAGATGCCCAAGGCAAAGCCGTACGCTCCCTACAGGTCGAGGAATTCGGCAAGGCGGGTGACCAATGGCTCTTCGCCGCCATCAGCGTCCGCGATGAAGCCTCGCGCGATGTCGACCTGCTTCAGGTCACGCACGCCGCGCTCAACTTGCGCATCGATGATAGCTTCTTTGACCCGCGCACGCTGAACCACCCTGCGAACCCGCCGAGCGACGACCAATTCAAGCCCCTCTGACCATGCCTGCCGACGCCAAGAAAATCGCCCAGTTCTGCGACCTGATGACCAACAACAAGGCCATCAAAGATTTCCCCGGGGCCGAAAACGGCCTGCAACACAAGGGCCGCGCCCAAGTCCGCAAGGTCGGCTGCGCGGTCGACGCGGGCGCCAAAGTCTTCGAAATGGCGGCCAAGCGCGGCATCGATTTCCTCATCGTCCACCACGGGATGCGCTGGCCGACGGTCTCGCCGCTCCGCGAAGTCCGTAAGCTGCGCGTCGATACGCTGAAGCGCACGCGACTCTCGCTCTACTCGAGCCACCTGCCGCTCGACGCCCATCCGGTCATCGGAAATAACGCCCTCATCGCCGCCGACCTCGGACTCCGCGTCGTGGACTGGTTCGTCGACTTCGAAGGCCTGCCCATCGCCTGCATCTGCCAAGGCATCCCGCGGGCGACGCTGACCCGCCGCCTGAAGCAGAGCTATCCTGCGACCTATCAAGCCATCGAGTTCGGCTCGGCTCGGCCCAAGAAGATCGCCATCCTCAGCGGCAGCGGCCGCAGTGCCCTCGACCACCTTCGGGCCCAAGGTTGCGACACCCTGATCACCGGCGAACTCCGCGAAGAACACTTCAACGAAGCCCACGAACAAGGCTGGAACCTCTACCCCTGCGGTCATTACGCGACGGAAACCTGGGGCGTGAAAGCCTTGGCAGCAGCGGTCTCGGCGGAGTTCGGCGTCCCCTGGGAATTCGTCGCGACCGGCAACCCACTCTGAGCCTCCGGGGTTCGTCCATCATGTACCGCGGCCGACTCGCCCCGACGCCCACAGGCTACCTCCACCTCGGTCACGCCCGCACGTTTGCGTTGGCGGCCGCACGCGCCCAAGCCGCCCAAGGCCAACTCATCTACCGCACCGAGGACCTGGATACCGAACGTTGCCGACCGGAGTTCGCCCTCGCGGCGCTCGAGGACCTGCGTTGGCTCGGCTTGCTGTGGAATGAAGGCCCTGATGTCCCCGGCCCCCATGCGCCGTACATCCAGTCGCAACGGCAAGGCTATTTCCTGAAGGTCTGGCAACTGCTCCATGCTTCCGGGGGCCTCTACCCTTGCGATAAATCCCGCCAGGACGTGGCCCGCGCCTTGTCCGCGCCCCACGCCGAGCACGACGCCGAACCCATCTTCCCACCCGCCTTGCGTCCCCCCGTCGGCGCGGGCCGCGAAGCCACGCGCCCCGACGGTAGCAACTGGCGCTTCCGGGTGCCGGACGGCGAGACCATCCGCTTTGATGATCGCTTGCAAGGCCCGCAGGCCTTCGTCGCCGGCAAAGACTTCGGCGACTTCCTCGTCTGGCGCAAAGATGGCTTCCCAGCGTACGAACTGGCCGTCGTCGCCGATGACCACGCCATGGGCATCACCGAAGTCGTTCGCGGAGCGGACCTCCTGCTCTCGACGGCCCGCCAGATTCTGCTCTACCGCGCCCTTGGCTGGCCGGAGCCGCATTGGGCGCATGCCCCTCTCGTGGTGGACGCGCAAGGACGCCGCTTAGCCAAGCGCACCGCGGGCCTATCCATCCGCGAACTCCGCGCGCAGGGACGGTCCCCGCAGGAAATCCTGCAGGCGCCGGTCGCTAGCCTGCTCGGCTAACGTCGCCGCCTCCCGCAACAAAAACGCCGGAGGCAAGCCTCCGGCGTCTTGGTCACTCCGGACGGTAATTAGGCACCCTTGTCGGTCTTCTTCGCTTCTGCGGCAGGCTTGGCGGCCGGAGCCGTGGCCGCACCCGTGGCGATACGCTCGCGCATGGCCTTCAGGGCGGCGGCGTTCGCACCACCGTCGACCGCAATGGCTTCATCCATGTACTTCAACGCACGCTCTTTATTCGCTGGGTCGATCTTCTGCGAAGCACTCGCTTTGTTGATGGCGGCCATCAGTTTGCTACCACCCGAAACTTCGTCGATGGCCTTACAGGCGCCCTCAAAGTCCTTAGCGTCGACGGCGGCCTTGATCTTGGCGTTGGCGGCGGCACGAGCGGCGCCAGCCTTGGCACGGGCTTCATCGGCCTTCTTCTCTTCGTCGACTAGGGCAGCCTTACCTTCGGGCGTATTCTTGTAGGCCGCGAGCTTGTCGAGGTACTGACGAGCGGTCCAACCACCAAAACCAACCGAGCGACCGAAGACATCGCCGGTCTTGGCGTCGATGAGCAAGACCGTGGGGTAGCCAGTGATGGCATACATCTTCTGGAGCTCAGCGTTCTGAGCCTTCAACTCAGGGGCGAGCTGCTTGGTGCGCGGGAAGTCGAGTTCGACGAGCACATACTTACTAGCGGCTTCCTTGGCGAATTCTTCAGTGTCAAAGACGTTCTTATGCAGAGCCTTGCAAGGGGGGCACCAATCGCTGCCGGTGAAGTCGAGCAACAGCGGCTTACCTTCTTTGAGCGCGACCTTCTTGGCTTCTTCGAAGTTCGTGAGCCAAGTGGCCTCGGCAAAGGCGGTGGAAAGCGCCCCCAGCAAGACAAGGCTGGAAGCAAGGAGGGACTTGAGGGTCATGGGGTTTGGGTGTACCCCAAACTACCCATAAACAAAAAGACGCCGCAAGCCTAGGCCGCGACGTCTTCAAGAAAACGCTCTAAAAAGCGACTTAGGCGCCCTTCTTAGCCTCAGCGGCGGGCTTGACCGGGACGGGCTGGCTCAGGTTGGTGCCAGCGGCCATGCGGTCGCGCATCTGCTTGATGCTCGCCAGCATCTTTTCGTCGCCCGCACATTCTGCGATGGCTTGGTCGGCCCACTTGAGGGCGCGCTCCTTGTTGGCTGGGTCGATGCGCTGGGACATCAAAGCCTTATTGATCGAAGCCACGGCCTTGCGCGAACCCTGCGCATCCGCGAAGTCTTCGTCGAGCAGCTTGCAGACGGCATCGAAATCCTTGGCTTCGATGGCGGCACGAATCTTGACCCCCTGGGCGCTTCGCTTGGCGCTGGCTTCGGCCGCCTTCTTGGTGTCGGCGACGAGCGCGGCCCGGCCTTCGGCGCTATTCTTGAAGGTGGAGAGTTTGTCGAGGTAAGCCTTCGGGCCCGTGCCCGGACCGTAGCCACTCTGGCGGCCATAAGCCTCGCCGGACTTCGCGTCGATGAGCAGGACCGTGGGGAAACCGGAAACGGCGAACTTCGCCTGCGTCGCCTTATTCTTGGCCTTCTCTTCGGCGGACTGGGGCTTCTTGTTCGGGAAGTCGAGTTCCACGAGGACGTAGTTCTTGGCGAACTCTTCGAACTCCGGCTTATCGAAGACTTCGGCGTGGAGCTTGATGCAGAAGCCACACCAGTCGCTACCGGTGAAGTCCACGAAGACGGCTTTATTTTCCTTCACGGCGACGGCCTTGGCTTCGTCAAGGTCGGTGTACCACTTAGGGGCCGCCAGGGCCGGGAGAGCGGCGATCATCAGGGCGACGAACGCTGCGAGGGTGTGCTTGGTTTTCATGGGATTATTGATGGAAAGGGGTTACTTCTTAGCGCCGGCCTGTTGGTCGCGGGCATTGACCACGCGCTCCCGGAGCCCTTTAAGCTCGCCGGCGAAATCGGACTTCGCGTCGGTCGCTAAGGTCGCATCGATGAGTTTAAGCACCGCCTCATGGTCACCGGGCTTGGTCGCCATGGTGATGCCCATGCGGGCGTTGAAGTTCATGCGCGTCGCAGCTTCACCGGTAACGCCCTTGTCCTTGATGAATTGGGCGAGGGCCTTTTCGGCGCCCGCGACGTCCTTTTTCTCGATGAACGGCCCGATGACCCCATCGAGGGCTTCATTGAGTTCGGCCTGCTTGGCTTCGGCCGCCGCCGAGTCCGCGTACTTCTTGACCCCGGCGTCATTGTTATCTTTCAGGAACTTCGCGAGGGACTTAAGATAGTTAGCCGGGCCGCCTTCTTCGTAACCGGTCGCGGCAAACACCTGTCCCTTCGCATTCATCAAAAGGATGGTGGGGAAGCCTTGGATATTAAACTGCTTAGCCAGGGCGTCGTTCTTGGCCTTGACCGCGGCATCCAACTTCTTGCCGCGCGGGAAATCCAGTTCGACGAAGACAAAGTCCTTGGTGGCGACCTCGAAGGCCTTCTGGTCGAAGACCTCCTTCTTCAGCCGGATGCACCAGCCGCACCAATCGCTACCCGTGAAGTCAACAAGGATGGCCTTCTTCTCCTTCGCAGCAACGGCCTTGGCTTGATCGAGGTCGGTGAGCCAGGTGATTTCGGCGTGGGCCGAAGCAGCGGCAACCAAAGCGACGACGGGGAGCAGGAAGCGGGGCAGATTCATGGGGAGGGAATTAACTCCGAAGCTTACCCCTGACGGCAAACCACAAATAGCCTAGACCTGCGTTGCCAAAGCCCTCCCAACCCCCCATACGTACGTGCCATGGCGGCAACCCGCATCCTGCTGGTAGACAATGGCTCCCTGCAACCGGCGGCCACCCTGCAGCTGCGCCTGCTTTCGAAGGAAGTCGGTCGTTTACTGGGAG
This sequence comes from uncultured Opitutia bacterium, assembly GCA_903925205.1. GTDB lineage: Bacteria > Verrucomicrobiota > Verrucomicrobiia > Opitutales > UBA953 > UBA953. The sequence continues at coordinate 38,052 of CAIYEN010000104.1, forward strand.
AAACCGTACATCCCGTCTCTGTTCTGCACTCGCACAAGATCGCCCCCGCCCTGCTCGAAGGACAGCCCGCAGTCATCTTCGAAAAAGCCATCCAGCAAGCGAAGGCCGACGGCATCAACGAACTGATTGTGTTGCCTCTGTTCATCGGGCCGAGCCTCGCCATCACAGAATACCTCCCCAAGGTTTTCGCGGAAGCGAACGCGGGGAAGATGAAGCTGAGCATCCGCGAGCCACTCTTCGGCCCCGAGCTGATTAGCATGCTGATCGATAACTTGAAGTCGACCGGATGGAGTAAAGGCAGTGGAACGGTCTACCTTTGTGACCACGGCTCCCCCATCCGCGAGGTGACGCGCTGCCGCGATTTCTTCGCCTTCTCTCTTCGTAATCAACTCGGCCTGAACGAGGACGAATTGATCGCCTGCTCGATGGAGCGACGAGACGGCGCGGAGTATGACTTCAACGAACCCTTACTCGAGGATGCGTTACAACAGGCCAAGGGGGACGCCGTCATTCTGATGCTTTTCCTACTGCCCGGCCGTCATGCCGGATCTGACGGCGACGTCGCGACCATCGCCAAGGAACACGCCCCCGACGGCTTGGGCTGGAAACTCAGCCCGTTGCTTGGCACACACCCCGCGCTACCGGCGCTGCTCGTCCGACGACACCTTCACTCTCCCAATTTCAAGACCACCAAGATTGCGGCCATCACCGCGCTGCTCGCCACGGGATTGCTGCCCGTCTTAGGCAGCATACCCGCCCCGAAAGACCAAGGAACAGGAGCGAGCCTCATGATCTGGCTCGGAGCATTTGCCGTGATCTTCACCGCGCTCTTCTTCTTACGGGCTAAGGTCTGGAAGAAAACCTGAACTCAGGCGAACGCCGCAATGCGGCCCATCAGGCCGGCATGACGAGGCGGAGCGACGACGGCACCGACGACCGCGATGAGGGGCGTCGGCAGTACCGAGACGTCGACTTTGCCTGAAGCGAGGTCGGTCAATGTCGTGAGCACGTCTGAGGCGCCGTCTTGCGAGACCTTTGAAAGTAGCCGAATCGGGAGATCCGCTTGAGCGCCGGCAGCGATGAGCTTCACGGCCACCGAAGGCAAAGCCTTGGCACCCATGTAAAGGCAGAGCGTCGCGCCGGTCTCCACATGCGCTTTCCAATTCTGGTCGCTACCATCGGCGCAGTGCCCCGTAAGGAAAGTCACCGAAGCAGCTATGCCGCGATGCGTTAATGGAAACGCCGCATCGGCACCCGCCGCGGTCGCGGCGGTAACGCCAGGCACGACTTCAAAATTAATGCCATGCGCGGCGAGATGATCCATCTCTTCGCCGAGCCGACCAAAGACGCCAGGATCGCCGCCCTTGAGGCGGACAATCAGGCCACCCTGACGGACCTCGCGAACGAGCACCGTGTTAATCTCATCCTGGGTCATCGAGTGAACCCCGCAGCGCTTACCGACCGGGACAATCTTCGTGGTCGCGGGAATCTCTTCCAACAAGGCATCCCCTGGCAGGGCGTCATGGATGACGACATCCGCCTGCTTGAGCAGACGCAGGCCCCGCACGGTGATCAAATCGGGGGCCCCCGGTCCGGCACCGACGAAGACCACCCGGCCTATGTCGCAATTTACCATTTATTTAAACTTGACCGCTTTTATGTAATCTTGGGTAATCTTATCAAGTATTAATTTACCCGAACCTTTACCTATGGAAAAGCCCACCGAGAAGCCCCTGACCAAGAATGAAGTGATGAAGGCCGAAAAGCCTGACCTCTCCGGCACAATCCGCGAGACCCTGGCCAACCCGGAGGCGGACCGCTTCAGCGGCGACGACGAACAGTTCATCAAGTTCCACGGCATCTACCAGCAGGACGACCGCGATAAGCGCAAGACGGGCAAGGAATACTCCGTCATGGTGCGCACGCGCCAAACCGGTGGCATCGTCCCGGCCGCCCAGTACCTCGTGTACGACGAGCTCTCCGGCCGCTTTGCCAACGGCACCCTGCGCATCACCTCGCGCCAGACTTTCCAATTCCACGGCGTCGCCCAGCGCGGCATCGGCAGCCTGATCAAGGGTATCAACGATGCACTCTCCTCGACCCTCGCCACCTGCGGGGACGTGAATCGCAACGTCACGGCTCCGTCCAACCCTCCGATCGACGCAATCACGCAGGCCGTCGAAGACGACGCGTTCACGCTAACCCGGGCGTTGCTCCCCAAGACCACCTCGTACCACTCCATCTGGGTGGACGGCGTGCAGGTCGACCTCGGCCTCGGCGAGAAGATCGCCAAGGCTCGCGCTTCCGTCGATCAGACCAACCCTTACCTCCCACCGCCCGCCGACCACGACGACAGCGGTGCGCCCGTGGATAAGCTCTACGGCAAGACCTACCTGCCC
>CAIYEN010000105.1 GCA_903925205.1 uncultured Opitutia bacterium
CCCGGATCGGCGAAGGCATCGCCGCAGGATGGAAAGCCACCCTCGAGGCAAAGAAGCTGCCGGGCTCACCGCGTCCCCTGACCATGGACCTCGAGATGATTACGCCCGTGGCGTTCGATTGGAACAAGGACGGTAAACTCGACCTCGTTGTCGGGGACGAAGACGGACGCGTCGCCTTCATCGAGAATACGGGCAAGTTCACCGACGACCATACGCCGCTGTTCCTGCCGCCGCGGTATTTCAAGCAGCAGGCCGACGACATGAAATTCGGTGCGCTCGCCACGCCGGTCGGTTTCGATTGGGACGGGGACGGCGATATTGACCTGATCTCCGGCAATACCGCGGGGTATATCGCGTTCTTCGAGAACCTCAGCGGAGCTGGTGTCGCCCAGCCCAGGTTCGCAGTGCCCAAGCTCCTGCAGGCCGACGGCAAGAACCTGCGCATCATGGCCGGTGCTAATGGGAGCATCCAGGGTCCGGCGGAGGCCAAGTGGGGTTACACCACCCAGTCCATGGCGGATTGGGACGGCGACGGCCTGCCGGATCTGCTCGTCAATTCCATCCTCGGGAAAGTCGTCTGGTATCGGAACGTTGGTACGCGCCAGTCGCCTAAGCTCGCTGCCGCGCAGCCCATCGAGGTCGAGTGGAACGGTCCGCAGCCGGCGCTGGCCTGGGGTTGGATGAAGCCGCAGGGCAAGGCCTTGCTGACCCAGTGGCGCACGACGCCCGTCGCCGTCGACTGGAACAAGGACGGACTCATGGATCTCGTCATGCTGGATCAGGAGGGCTACCTCGCTTTCTTCGAGCGGGCTAAGGTCGACGGTAAACTCGTGCTCCTCTCGCCGCGTCGGGCCTTCTGCGACGAGAGCGGCAAGCCCCTGCAGCTCAGCAAGGGCACTGCGGGCAAGAGCGGCCGACGTAAGCTCTGTGTCACCGACTGGGATGGCGACGGTAAGGCCGACTTCCTGCTCAATTCTTCCAGCGCCAACTTCCTGCATCAGGTCGGCTTCAAGGATGGCTGCTGGTTGTTCAAGGATGAGGGACCCCTCGTGAAGCAGAACATCGAAGGCCATGACGTCAGCCCCACCACCGTCGACTTCGACGGCGATGGCGTACCGGACTTCCTCGGCGGGGCCGAGGACGGCAAGTTCTATTACCTTAAGAACCCTCGATCAGCGGCCAAGTAACTCAGTGCTTGTCTGTCAGCAGGGCGAGTAGGTCGCGCAGTTCCGCATCGGTCAGCGTCAAAGCCAGGCCAGGTGGCATCAGGGACGTCTTCAGCTCTTCGTGGGTAAGGATGTCTTTCTTGCGGAACGTCTTTTCCTTGCCCGTGATCTCGCGGTAGGTCTCGACTTCGGAGGAACGGAGCAGGATGCCGACGAACGTCGACCCGTCGGCGAGGCCTAGTTGTGTCGGGAAGTATTGCGGGGCGACCTCGCGGCTCGGTTCGAGGATCGACTGGAGAATCCCGGCACGATCAGCTTGGCGGCTAATCAAGGTCAGGTCGGGGCCGACGACGTTACCGCGGCCATCATGGCGATGACAGGTCGCGCAGAGTGCGAGCTTTGGATGGGTAAACAGACGGCGGGCGACGTCGAGGTCGGGTTGTCCCGGGATGGCGTCCAGGCGACGGAGCCA
>CAIYEN010000106.1 GCA_903925205.1 uncultured Opitutia bacterium
CCGCCTGGTTGCGCCGCCCCGACGCCCCGATCACCGTGTGTGGCCCCAGCAGTTTCTTCTCGGCGGAGTTGTTCCGCGAGGTCGGTGGGTTTGCGAACGACCTCCGTTACGCCATGGACCTCGATCTCTGGCTGAAGTTCATGGCGCGCGGGCATTATCCGCGGCGCTTCGCTCACTACTGCTGGGCCTTCCGGATGCATGAGCAGTCCAAGACCGCCGACCAGTTCTCGGCTTATGTGAACCCCCGCGCCCAGGAAATCCAAGCGGAAGTCGCTGCCCTCTATGCCCGGCTGGGTTATCGGCTCTCGCCGTGGGCCCGTCTCCTTGCCGCCGCGCACAAGATTGCGGACGGGAGCGCTTTAGGGGCCTGGTCGGATACCCGAGCGTTCCGTGGTCAGCCCGCCCAACTCATCTCTTCCGAAGCGTGATCCTCATCGACGCGACCTATATTAACGTCGGTGGCGGGATGGGCTTGCTGCGTCGTTTGATCAACGAACTCCGTGGCCAAGCCGAGTTTGCCCTCCTCCGCGATACCCGCGTCACGGACCTCGATACGGCTGGCTGCCAGGTCTATGACGCGGTGCCGAGCTTGTCGGCTCGGCGGCGTTTCTATCGGAAGCATGGGGCAGACTTTACTCGGGTGCTCTGCTTTGGGAATGTGCCGCCGCCGGTGCGGCTACCGGTGCCGACCGCCACGTATTTTCACAACTTACTCTTCTGCGAGAACTACGCAGGCGAGGGCTGGCAGGAACACTGGATGATGGCGCTCAAGATGGCGTACGTCCGTTTCCGCGCGGCGAACACGGATGTGTTCCTCGTTCAGTCGACTAATATGGTCACCGCCTTACGGTCGAAGTTAGGCGCTGGGCCGAAGATTTCCGTCGTGCCCTTTTTTGCGAAGCCGGGCCCCGGCCTGGTCTTGGGTAAGCCCAAGCAGTGGGACCAATTTGCCTATGTGAGCGAGGCCCATTCGCATAAAAACCACCGCCGACTGCTGGCCGCTTGGCGCATCCTGCTCGACCAAGGGCTCCGCCCGGGCCTGCACCTCACGGTCACCACGGCCTACCCAGCAGTGCTGGCGGAGATTGCCGCTTTGCAGGCGGCCGGGGCTGTCATCATCAATCATGGCTACGCGGCATCCGCCCCCATCTATGCCCAGTGCGGCTACCAGATTTATCCGTCGTTGCTCGAAAGTTTTGGGTTGGGACTCATCGAAGCGGCTGACGCCCAGTGCGCGGTGTTAGCGGCGGACCGTCCCTACGCCCGTGCGGTCGTGGCTGCCCATGCCGTCTTCGACCCGCTTGCACCGTCCGCGATTGCCGACCTAGTCGCCCGTTGTGCTGGTCAGCAGGCTCCCGCCTCCGTCTCGAAGGTGCAGGACGAAATGGCGGGGCTACTCGCTTGGTTGCGGGATGGAACCCCTTTCAAGGGGGAACAAGCCTAACATGTGCGGCATCGCTGGATACTTCGGGGACTTTCCGCCCGCCACGCTCACTGAAATGGGTGCGGCCATCGCGCACCGAGGTCCGGATGGTCAGGGCGCTTGGGCGGAGGGGCGCGTCGGCTTAGCTCACACACGGCTCGCAATCATCGACCTCTCGCCCACGGGCGCCCAGCCGATGGCGTCGGCCGACCGACGGGTGGTGGTGACTTTTAACGGGGAGATCTATAACTTCCGCGAACTGCGGCAACGCCTCACGAGTGAAGGCGTGACCTTCCGTGGGTCGAGTGACACGGAAGTCCTCGTCGAACTCTTGGCGCGCTTCGGCGAAAAATGCCTGCCTTGGCTCAATGGCATCTTTGCCTTCGCCGCTTGGTTTCCGGCCGAGCACCGGATGATTTTAGTGCGGGATGCGGCGGGCGTGAAGCCGCTCTATTGGGCCCGAACCGCGGCCGGCTACGCCTTCGCTTCCGAAATCAAGGCACTCCGACCAGTGCCGGGCATCGATTGGTCGCCTGACCCCGCCGCCATTGCGGCTTATCTGACTTTGCTTTATGCACCCGCTGACCTGACCCCTGTGCAAGGGGTCCGGAAGCTGCAGCCCGGCGAAATCATGGAATGGAAAGACGGTGCCATGCCGGTCATCCGCCGGTTCGCAGCCCGTCCGAATGAACAGCGACCGCATGACCTCAGCACGGTCGATGCGGTCGAGGCCTGTCGGTCTTATCTCCAGCAGGCCGTCCGCCGGCAATTGGTGTCCGATGTGCCGATTGGCGGCTTCCTTTCCGGGGGCGTCGACTCAACGGCCCTCGCAGCCCTCGCGGTCCAGGCCCTCGGCGAGGGCTCTCGTTATCCTTGCTTCACCGTGGGACCATCCTCCGCCGCCCTTCGGGGTAAAGACGGGTTTGTGGACGACTATCCCTACGCCCAACTGGCGGCGAAGCGTTTGGGCGTTCCCTTGCACGCGATTAGCCAAGAGTCTGCCGCGATTCAGGACGTGGATCGTTTAGTCTGGATGCTGGATGAGCCGACCCCTGATCCGGCGGCGTTCATGACCTACGCCATCAGTCAGCAGGCCCGCGCCCAAGGCGTAACCGTCCTTCTTTCCGGCGCGGGTGGCGACGACCTCTTTAGTGGGTATCGCCGGCATCAAGCGTTACAGTCCGAACGCTTTTGGGGTTGGTGGCCAAAACCTCTCCGGGCGGGGCTACGACAGTTGACCGCTGGTAATTCGCAGACCAACCCGCTCTCCCGTCGACTGAGTAAATTATTCGCACATGCGGATGCCGATCCCGATGAGCGTCTCGCGAGTTATTTCCTTTGGCTGGGGCATGAGGCCATGTTGCCGATGCTCGGGGCGGATTTCCGCGCCGCTTTAGGGCACCGCCGGTCCACCGATTTACTGACGGGCTCGATGGCCCAGTTGCCCGAAGGCGTGACGCGGCTGAGCCGAATGCTTCATCTCGATCGCAGTTTCTTCCTCGCGAGCCACAACCTTAACTACAAGGACAAGATGGGCATGGCCTGTGGCGTGGAGATTCGCGTCCCGCTGCTTGACCCCGACCTCGCGTCCTTCGCCGAACGGCTCACGGATGGCCAGCGCATCCACGGCCGCGAAACCAAGTATCTTTTCCGCCGCGCCCTGCGTGGCTTGGTGCCGGATGAAGTCCTCGACCGACCCAAGTCGGGCTTCGGCCTCCCGCTCCGCGGGTTTTTCCATGAGGTCTACGGGCCGCAGCTCCGTCGGCTGGCCGCGGAAGGCCGTCTCGATGGCACGGGGGTCTTCACGGGGGCGGGCGTCCTTGCTTTACTGGACGCCGATCGCCGCGGCGAAATCGACGCCACCTACCCATTGCTGGGCGTGCTGTGCATCGAGTCCTGGCTCCGGCAATTCGCGCAACGATAACTTCTCATGCATAGCTCCATCTCCAACGTCCGGCTGGCCGGACTCGCCGTCTCCACGGGCTCGCTGACGCGCGACTTCATTTCCGATGGCTTAGCGCTAGGCCTCGATCGCGTCATGCTTGAGCGGACGGCACAGACCATCGGCCTGCGCGAACGGAAGGTCGCTGCCCCCGGCGTCACGGCTTTGGACCTATGCGAAGACGCAGCGCGGCGCCTTTTGGACGCCGCCGGCCTCGACGCGTCATCGATCGATGCCGTGATTTTCGTCACGCAGACCCCCGACCATTCGCAGCCGAACAACGCCTCCTTGCTGCATGGTCGCTTGGGGCTCGCCACGGGTGCCGCCGCTTTCGATCTATCGCTGGGTTGTTCCGGGTGGGTTTACGGACTCCACCAGGCCGCGCTCCTCTGCGCCCATGGCGGGGCGGCCCGTGTGCTACTCTGCGCCGGCGACACTTTGTCGCGCTTGACCCACCCCAAGGATCGTTCGGCTGATCCGCTTTTCGGCGATGCCGGTTCGGCCGCATTGATCGAGCGAACGGGGCAGGCCGCCGCCTGGCATTTCGAATTAGGCGCCGATGGCAAGGGCGCGACCGCCATCATGGTGCCGCAGGGCGGGGCCCGCATGCCCGCCGACTGCAAGCCATTGACGGAAATTCCGGATTTGGACGGCAACGTCCGCCACGCTGCTAATTTAGCGATGCAGGGTGGGGAGGTCTTCAACTTTTCGCTCCGCCAAGCCCCGCCCGCGGTCGCCGCGGTCATGCGCCAGGCCCATTACACGGTCGAGGCGACGGATGGGCTGGTCCTGCATCAAGCGAACCGTTTTGTCATCACGACAGTCGGACGAAAGTGCGGCTTCCCGGCGGAGAAGACTCCAAGCGATGTCGTGGAACGTTACGGCAACCAGAGCTCGGCTTCGATTCCCTGCGCGCTGATCCATGCTTTCGCCGAGCCGCTCTCCGCTCGTCCCCTGAAGCTCGTACTCTGCGGTTTCGGCGTGGGCTGGTCCTGGGGCGCCGTGGCCGCGGAGTTCGGACCACTCGTCGTGGCTCCGATTCAACCCTATCCGCCTGCCTCATGACTTCAGCCGAAAAACTGCAGCTTCTGCAAGCCGACGTGGATCTCTTCGTCGGTGCGACCGAACAAACGCCTTTGGCGAGTCTCCCGCACTGGGGCTCCTTGGCGATCTTGCTCACTATCCACCATTGCGAAACCCAGCACGGCTTGGTGGTGACCGGCGCACAAGTGCGCGGCTGTCCGACCGTCGGCGACCTCCTTAAACTCATTCCTTAACGACAATGAAAAAACTCTTAATTGTAGGTGCTGGCGGCTTTGGCCGGGAACTGTATGTCTGGGCGAGCCAGCATCCCGACTGTGGTCGGGTTTGGGAACTCGCGGGCTTCCTCGACGATAATGCGCAGGCCCTCCAGCCGTTCGGATCCTTCGCCCACGTCTGGCCGCTGACGGGTCACGTTGTCGACCCGGCCAAACTCTACCTCTGCGGGTTGGGTCTGCCGCCGGTGAAGGAGAAGTTGCTGCAACCCTTGCTCGCCGCTGGCGCAAACTTCCCCGCCTTCATCCACCCGCGGGCGTTAGTCGGTGAGCGGGTGAAGTTGGGCCGTGGTGTCGTCCTTTGTCCCGGCGCCATCGCCAGCGCCGACATTACCTTGGGCGATTTCGTGATGCTTAACCTCCATGCGACGATTGGACACGATGCCTCGGTCGGTGCTTGGTCGACCTTGAGTGCGCATTGCGATGTGACGGGTCGAGTGCAGGTCGCGGACCGCGTCTTTATGGGTAGTCGCGTCTCGATCATCCCGGGTAAGTCGGTCGGCAGCGGTGCCACGCTCGGTGCTGGTGCGGTGGTAATCAAAGATGTGCCCGCCGGTGTCACGGTGGTTGGCAACCCCGCTCGCGTGCTCTAAATGCGTAAAGCCCTTCTCTACGTCGGAGCTACCTGCCTTCTGCTCCTGTTGGCTTTAGTGGTGGCCGCCGAATACTTTTCGCATCGGGAGCGTCGTTTCACCGGCCAGGTCGTGGATGCCTTGCCGCGGAACGTGGCTGGCTGGACCCGTCGGGATATCCCCGTCGCCGACAGCAAGGCCGGGAACATGAATGTCCAAGGCATTTTGAATTTCAGCCAAGCCGCCCAGGCACTTTATGCCCGCGGCGAGACGTCTATCTTGGTCTATGTCGCCTATTGGGAGCCAGGTAAGGTCTCAGTCGTCGACGCCGGTTCGCACAATCCCGATTCTTGCTGGGTGAACAACGGCTGTATCCGCACCGAGCGTAAATATGCGGTCGCGGCCCAAGTCGGCGGGCGGGGCTTATTGCCCTATGAGTACGGCCAGTACCTCGTGCCTTCCGGCGGCCGGCAGAACGTCGCCTTTTGGCACCTCGTCAACGGTCAGCCTAACCGGTACGAAGAGCAATCCGCGGGGTGGCGTGATGGCCTCGTGGGCCGGCTCGAGCGCCTGCCTTTGCTCTGGAAGGATATTCGGACCTATGGGCTGAACCAAAAGAGCGAACAGATGTTCATCCGCATCTCCTCCAACTTGCCAATCGAGCAGATCCTCGCTGACCCGGCCAACCGGGATCTATTGCAGGCATTGCAGGGGCTGGGAGTTTTTTCAGATCAAACTTGGAAATAAGAGCGTGTAAAAGTGCAACCCGCCTACGGCTTGTGCAAAAGTGCAAAAGTGAAGGCAGGTCGGCGTTACCAACGCTTCCGGGCTTGGACCTCTGGCCGAGAGGCTTCCAGGTGAGTCATCAGGGCTTGGAGTTGCGCCGAGCATTTTAGGCAAATCGGCTTAAGCGCCGCGTACTCCTCCGGCGATATATGCCCAATCTTTGCGGCCACGTAAATCAAAGTGCGCACCTCGCCGCACGAACCTTTGGCACGGCGGAGCATATCGTAGAACGTCCGATCAGAGCGGCTCTCAAAGCCTTCCGAAATATTGCACATGATGGAAACGGCGGCGCGCTGAAGCTGGTCTTTGAGCGCCCAGTCCCTGGCGCCAGGGCCTTCTCGCAGGAGGGAGTAGGCCTGAACGACGATTATTTCAGCGGTCTGCCAGGCTTCAATTTCTTCGAATCGGGTGAATGTAGCCACTAGGCCATTGAATTTCTTCCCGCTAGGGCCTCAACCCTCCCGCCCGCCATTTATTACTCAATCACGCCAAGTAGTTTCATGGTAAAACCTTTGCACCTTTGCACAGGAGCTCTGCTCCGATTCTAACCTTTGCACCCCTAAGCAGTCATGCCCCGCCTATTCCTTTCCCCTCCTGACGTCGGCAGTGCCGAGGTCGAATTCGTGCTCGAAGCGTTCGAGTCCAATTGGGTTGCGCCCGTGGGTCCGCAGCTGGATGCGTTCGAGCAAGAGTTTGCCGACGTGGTCGGCTCGCGCCACGCCGTGGGCGTCTCCTCTGGCACGGCGGCTTTACACTTAGCCCTTCGCCTCGCCGGCGTGGGTCCCGGCGACGAGGTGCTTTGCTCCACGCTGACGTTCATCGCCTCGGCGGCACCGATTACCTACCTAGGCGCTAAGCCGGTCTTCATCGATTCGGAGTCGCTCAGTTGGAATATGGATCCGGCTTTAGTCTGCGACGTGATTGAACGCAAAGCACGGGCCGGGCGGGCGCCGAAAGCCCTAGTCTTGGTGCACCTCTATGGTCAATCCGCCGACATCGCCCCGATTAAGGCCTGTTGTGAGCGCCACGGCGTGAAGCTGATCGAAGACGCCGCGGAAGCCCTCGGCGCGAGTTATGGCGAAACGAGTCCGGGTTCGCACGGGCTGTTCGGGATTCATTCCTTTAACGGTAATAAGATCATCACGACCTCAGGCGGCGGGATGCTGGTCACCGATGACGCCGAGCTGGCGAAGCAGGCCCGTTTCTTAGCGACGCAAGCCCGCGACCCAGCCGCTCACTACCAACACTCTACCATCGGCTACAATTATCGGCTGAGCAATATTAGCGCGGCCATTGGCCGTGGACAGTTGCTCCGTCTGGCCGGCAAGGTTACCCGCCGGCGGGATCACTACCGCGCATACCGAAAGGCTTTCGCCACTTGTCCAGGCATCGTCATGCAGCCGGAAGCAGCCTGGGGTCAATCCACGCACTGGTTATCGTGTCTGACGATTGATCCCGCGCAGGCGGGTACCACGACGGAGGCCGTCCGCCTTGCCCTCGAGAAACTCGACATCGAGGCCCGCCCGCTTTGGAAGCCGTTGCACCTGCAGCCGGTCTTCGCGGGCGCCGAATACCATGGCGGCAAAGTGGCCGAAGGGCTCTTTGCCCAAGGGCTTTGCCTGCCGTCTGGTTCCGGGATGGCGGAGGAAGACCGCGAGCGTGTCATCGCTGGCGTGAAGTCAGTTCTGCAATAACGTCCGCATGGCTTTCGCCCGTATCCTCCGTTCGAGTGCGCTCATGGGCGGAGCCTCGGTCTTAGTCTTGGTGGCGGCGTTCCTCCGCACCAAAGCAATCGCGCTGATGGTGGGCCCGGCGGGCGTTGGCCTCGCGGGTATCTTAGTTACTTTCAACGGGCTCTTCGCCATGGCCGCAGGGTGGGGGTTGGCGACCGCGGGCGTGCGCACGGTCGCTGCGGCGGCCCCGGAAGAACAAGCGGCGAAGATGACGGCGGTCCGCTGGCTGGGGGTTCGCCTGAGTTGGTTCGGGCTCTTGGCGGTGGCGGTGTTGTTCGCACCAATCGGTCTCTGGACCTTCCAGCCCACCGACAGACATATCTTGGAGCTGGGGCTCGCGGGGCTCGCGGTCCCTCTATTGGTCGCGGCCGGGATGTGGGGTGCCTTGCTACAAGCCCAAGGCCATCTGCGTGCCCTCGCCACGACCCAAGTGGTCTCGGCCTTTGCGGGGGTCCTCTTGGGCCTTCCGCTCGTCTACCTCTGCCACCAAGCCGGGCATTCTCTCCTTGGGGTTACTCTCGGGATCCTGGTGGCGACCGGAGCCCCGGCGGTTTTCATGTGGTGGGCGGCCCGTAAACATTGTCCCGCGGTTGTCGGGACAGTGCCGGACCGCGCCCTCATCCGGGAGCTGCTCCAGTTAGGGGGAGCCTTGATGGTCGTGGGCTTGCTCTCCCAATTATCGGCCTATGTGGCGCGCTGGATTGTCTTACGCCATTTTGGGTTGGAGTCCGCCGGACACTATCAAGCGGCCTTAGCCATCGCGAGTAGCTTACCTGGGTTCGTCTTTGCCGCGATGGCGACCGACTTCTTCCCGCGCGTCGCCGCCGCGAAGGATGAAACCGAAGCCCGCTCATTAGTGGAAAAGCAGATTCAGGCGGGCCTCCTTTTGGCGCTGCCGTTATTGGCGGCTTTGCTCACCATGGGTCGGGTCTGTATTCACTGGTTGTACACGGCTGACCAATTCGAGCCGGCCATCCCCTTGCTGACGTGGATGGTCTGGGGGGTGTTCTTCCGCCTGGTTTCTTGGCCGATGGGGTTTTGGCTCCAAGCGCGCGGTTCGAACCGCTCGGTCCTGGTCGTTGAACTGGTTTCGAACCTGATCCTCGGACTTCTCCCGTGGGTCTTGATTGGTCCGCTCGGTTTGGTCGGTGCCGCCCTCGCGTTTGCTGCTGGCTACGTCGCCTACGCGGTGTTGATGGCTTTGGTCATGCGCTGGCGAACTGGGCACTGGATCGGGGCCCGAACCTGGGCCTGGGTAGGTTTGGCTGGTCTCGCCTTGGCCGTCGCGCAGTGGAGCGTAGCTTCGGCCGTCGGTGATTTCTGGGGCTTGATCCCCACAGGTATTCTCGGACTCCTTTGCGCCGGTATTTATTATCGCACCATGCGTCGTGAAGCCCAAGTGGCATCCCTTGAACGATGAGTATCGCCTTTTCTTGGCAGGGGTTGCCGCAATACGCGGCCCGTCAGTTGCGTCCCGCCATCGCACAGCTTGGTCAGCCTTGCGCGGTCATCGGCACTCGCCCCGCCGTGCCCATTCAAGGGATGGAGGCGGCCCTCGGTCAGCCCATTCATTGGGTGGAGGGCGCACAGGTCGTCCGGTGGGCTGACTTAGGCTTGGCCGTCCCTAAAGTGTTCTTCCAGGCCGGGTGGTCTTGTCCAGCGTTCAACGCGCTCGGCGACGAAGTGCGGGCGGCGGGCGGGAAGGTCTGTCTCCTGATGGATAACGATTGGCGCGGCGATCTTCGCCAATGGTTCGGTGGGCTCTGGTTCCGCCTCGCGCGGAAGCGGAAGTTTGCGGCGGTCTTGGTGCCGGGTGCTTCCGGACGACGCCTCGCCCGCTGGTACGGCTTTCCGGAAGCGGCCATCTTCGAAGGCCTGTATGGCGCCGACCCCGCCGTCTTCTTTGATGGCCCGCCCTTGGCCGCTCGCCCCAAGCGCATTTTGTTTGTCGGGCAGTATATTGAGCGGAAGGACTGCCTCGGTCTCGCCGCCGCCTTTGTGTCGGTGGCCGACCAGCTTCCCGAGTGGGAACTGCATCTCTACGGGAGTGGCCCGTTGCAGGATAAG
>CAIYEN010000107.1 GCA_903925205.1 uncultured Opitutia bacterium
GTTGATTGGTTGAGTCGTTGAATGGTTGGATGGAGGGAGTCCGGCGTCCTGCGCGCTTTGGTCTTAATCTATCCAACCATCCAACCATACAACGATTCAACCCTACCTTCGGGTTGCGGGCGGCGGGCAATCGGGCAGGGTAGGGTCATGGCTAAAAGAAAAAGCACCGCTCAGCGCATCGTGTACGCCGGTCTCCTGATGCCGTTGAAGCACTTCACACCGGCGGACAAGAAGCGGGTCCTGCGTGCCAACGAAGGGGGTAAGAAATCGCCCAAGCGGGTGATCTATGTCGGCGAGACCGGTCTGCCGACCGAGGAGCGCTACCTGCAGCACCTGCTGAGGTACAAGTCCCAGCGTGGCTGGATCTATAAGTATGGCATCCGCCCGGTCGAGCTCTCCACGCGCCTGGCGGACCTCGATGGGCTCAAGCCGTCCATGAAGAAAGAGATCTACATGCTCTCGCGCCCTTTGCGTACCGACTCCAAGGAGCGCGAGGCGGCCGTGGCGGCGATCTTCCGTCGTGAAGGGTTTTACGTCGTTTCGGCTTAAGGTCTTAGGGTAGGGGCGAGACGGCGTCGCGACCGAAGGTAGGGCTGACCATCCTTGGTCGGCCGCGGTCGAGCAGGGCCGTTCGACCCTACCACGATAGCGCCGACGCGTCCCTACCCGAGGATTGCGGTGGGTGAATGCGTGGTTAAGGTAATCGCATGAAGCGACTGCCCCTGTTCGTGCTCATGCTGTTGACTGTCGTGGGTCAGGCGGCCGAAGAGACGCGTCGTGGTATGGTCGCCGCGGTGCATCACCTGGCCAGCGAGGCGGGGGTCGAGATCATGCGCCAAGGTGGCAATGCGGTCGACGCCGCGGTCGTCACGGGTCTCGTGCTTGGCGTGGTCGATAGCCATAACTCCGGCCTCGGCGGCGGATGCTTCATGCTCATCCGCCTACCTTCCGGCGAAATCGTGGCGCTTGACGGACGTGAGACCGCGCCGGCCGCTTCGACGCCTGACATGTTCGTGCGCAATGGCCATGCGGTGGATGAGCTAAGTCGCACCGGGGCCCTCGCCGTGGCGGTGCCTGGACAGGTGGCCGTCTTCCATGAGGCCGTGGCGCGTTACGGCAAACTGCCGTGGAAGGTCCATTGCGAGATGGCCGCCAAGATCGCCGAAGACGGCTTCCCGGTACCGCGTGCGTATGCGGGCCGGCTCGCCAGCGTCGCCGCCGACATCGCGAAGTTCCCCTCATCGCGGGCCATCTTCCTGCATGCCGACGGGTCGCCGCTCAAGGAAGGCGAGATCCATAAGCAGCCCGAGCTCGCGAAGACCTTACGTGCGCTCGGTGCCAGCGGACCTGATTGGTTCTACCGCGGCCCGTTCGCGCAGGCCACGGCCAAGTGGATGCGCGAGAACGGCGGCCTGGTCACCGAGGCGGATTTCGCTGCCTATGCGTTCAAACGTCGGACGCCGATTGAGACCACCTATCACGGACGCCGGATCATCGGTATGCCTCCGCCCAGTTCCGGCGGCGTACACGTCGCGCAGATCCTGAACATCCTCGAGGCGAAGGGCCCGGTGAAAGCGGAGGACTCCGTCCACGTCATCGCCGAGGCCATGAAGCTCGCGTTCGCGGATCGGGCTTTCTGGTTGGGCGATCCCGCGTTCACTAAGGTGCCGCGCGGGCTGGCCGACAAGGATTACGGCCAGAGCCTCGCCGCGAAGATCGACGTCACCAAGGTCACGAAGGTCAAGGACCACGGCACGCCGCCCCGCGCGGATGAACACGTCTTCGAAAAGCACACCACGCACTTCTCGTCGGCCGACGCCGCGGGTAACTGGGTCGCCTGCACTTCGACGATTAATACTTCCTATGGATCTAAGGTCGTCGTCCCGGGCATGGGCGTCGTGTTGAACAACGAGATGGACGACTTCGTCTCCGAGCCGGGCGCGCCGAACGCGTTCGGTCTGGTGGGCGCGGAAGCCAATCTGCCGGCCCCGGGCAAGCGCCCGCTCTCCAGCATGTCGCCCACGATTGTTTTCGAAGGCGATCGCCCCGTACTCGCGATTGGCGCGGCAGGCGGACCGACGATTATTTCGCAGACCCTCCTGGCGCTGCTGCATATCTTAGATGAAGGCGACACCCCGGCGCAGGCGTTGGCACGTCCGCGCTTCCATCAGCAGTGGAGTCCGGATGAGCTGCGCGTCGAGAAGTCGATGCCCGAGGCGATGAAGGCGGACCTCCGTGGTCGCGGCCATGTGCTGAATGAAGTGGAGGCCATCGGTTCGACCCAGGCGGTCGGACAGCCAGTGAAGGATGGACCGTTCGTCGGTGCGCATGATCCGCGTTCGCGGGAGGGAAGCGCGGTGGGGTTTTGACGAAGGCGGAGCCTGAGGGGGCGTAAACTAGAGGCCCAGAGGCTCGGAGGCTCAGTTGACCAGAACGATACAGCACTCAAAGGGAGCAGCATAGGGGAACCGGATGATTTGCTCGGGGCATAGGACCGAAGCATACATTCCGGTTTCCGGTCTCCCCTTGAGTTCCTGTCGCTGATCCATCCAGTCCTCGATTCAGTCCTCTGCGCTGTCCTCGATTCAGCCCTCTATACGGCTTCGGATTGCGGGGCGGGGTGGGATGGGTATGGTATGGGAATGAGAGTCCCCCTCCTCGTATGGTTTGGCCTGGCTGCGGCGGTTGCGTCTGCGAAGCCGCTGCAGGTTTATATCCTCGTGGGGCAGTCGAACATGGAAGGCCA
>CAIYEN010000108.1 GCA_903925205.1 uncultured Opitutia bacterium
ACCCGGTGTTACTGAATTTCCCGGAGAGCCGCTACCTCAAGGGCTTCATCATCGAGATTCGGGCTTAACTCCCGCCTCCGCACGACTTCACTCCCGTCATGATTGTCTCCCTCCGCGGTAAACTCATCGAAGCTGGCGTCCTCCGCGTGGTCATCGAGTCGACGGGCGTGGGCTACGAAGTGAACGTACCCGTCACGACCGCCGAGCGCCTGCCGAAGCTAGGCGCCGAGGTCTTCCTCCTCATCCACCACGTATTCCGCGAAGATGGCCAAGCCCTCTACGGCTTCGCCGTCGCCGAGGACCGTGAGTTCTTTAAGCTCCTCGTCGAAAAAGTTTCGGGCGTCGGCCCGAAGATGGCCTTAAACATCCTCAGCCGTCTCTCGCTGCCAATCCTGCGTGATGCCATCATCCGCGGGGACGTCGCCTTGCTTTCCCAGTGTCCGGGCATCGGCAAGAAGACCGCCGAGCGTCTGGTCATGGAGCTCAAGGATAAGGTCGGCCTCGAAGCCCCCGGTGCCGTCACGATGGCGGCCGTGGCCGCGGCGGTGAGCGCGCCGACCCCAGCGTCCGATGCCGTCTCCGCGTTGGTCGCCTTGGGCTTCAAGCCCGTCGACGCCGATAAGGGCGTCCGAACGGCCATCGCCAAGCTCGGCCCTGGTGCCACCGCCGATCAGTTGGTCCGCGCCGCGCTCGGGCGGTAAGGGTAGGGACAGCACCACGTGCTGTCCTCGTTCTAACTTGTGGTAGGGGCGCCACTACGTGGCGTCCGTTCGCAGCGGCGAATCGGGGATATGTCCGAGTATAGCTAAGACCCGATGACTTCTGGCTTCGGCTTCAAACGGACGCGACGCAGTCGCGCCCCTACCCGATGTAACACACTAGGACAGCACGTGGTGCTTCCCCACCTGACTTCGCTCACTTCAATCCCAACACGTCTTCCATGCCGTAGAGGCCGGCGGGCTGGGACTTCAGCCAGCGGGCGGCGCGGACGGCTCCCCGCGCGAAGATCTCGCGGTTGGAGGCCTTGTGCGTGAGTTCGAGGCGTTCCCCTTCCGCGGCGAAAAGCACGGTATGATCGCCGACGACGTCGCCGCCGCGAATGGCGTGCACGCCAATCTCATTAAGCGGGCGTTCGCCGACCAGGCCTTCACGGCCAGGCTTGAGGGCTTCCTTGGCGAGCTGACGTTCTTCGAGCAAAATCTTGAGGAGCGTTTCCGCGGTGCCGGAAGGGGCGTCCTTCTTGAGGCGGTGGTGCATCTCGAGCACTTCGACGTCCCAGCGGCCAGCGTCAGCGAGCGAGCGGGCAGCTTGGCGGACAAGCGCGTTCAGGAGCGTGACGCCAACGGAATAATTGCCGGCCCAAACGACGGGAAGGCCTTTGATCGCGGCGGTGATGGCGGCCTTCTCTTCCGCGGTGTGGCCAGTGGTGCCGATCACGAGCGGCTTCTTATGCTGGGCGCAGAGTTGCGCGACGGCGAGGGTCGCGGAGTGGAACGAGAAATCGATGACGACGTCGGCGGCACCAATGTGCGCGGCCAGGTTATCGCCCTGGTCGACGCCCGCGGCGATGACGGCCTGCTCGGAAACGGCCACGTTGGCGATGGCGAGGCCCATGCGGCCCTTGGCGCCATTGAGGAGGATGCGGATAGGCTGGCTCATCGGAGGTTGGCGAGGGTGGCGTCAGCGCAGGCTTCGACGAGGAGTCGGTTGGCGTCGGACATCTCGCAGAGCGGGAGGCGGACCTCGCCGGACTGAATCAGGCCGGAGCGCTGCATGACGTGCTTCACGGGCACCGGGTTGGGCTCGATGAAGAGGGTCTTGAAGATATCGGCCAACTTGGCTTGGAGGACCTTGGCTTCGGCGAACTTCTTCTGGCGCACGAGGGCGGCCAGCTGAGCCACCGGGCCGGGCAGCCAGTTGGAGGCCACGGAGATGATGCCTTGGCCACCGACTTCGCCAAAGGCGACGGTCAGGGAGTCGTCGCCGCTGAGGACGAGGAATTCGGGGTCGAGCTCGCGCACGAGGCGGGCGGCCTTGTCGACCTGACCGCCAGCTTCCTTGATGCCGATGATATTACGGTGCTGCTGACGCAAGCGAACGACGGTCTCGACGGTGATCTCGATACCGCAACGGCCCGGGATCGAGTAGAGCATGATCGGCTTGGCCGTGGACTCCGCGAGGAGCGAGAAGTGACGGTACAGGCCTTCTTGGCTGGGCTTGTTGTAATAGGGGGCGACCAGCAGGAAGGCATCGGCGCCGGCTTGGTCGGCCCGCTTGGTCAGGTCGAGGGCTTCCGTGGTCGCGTTGGAACCCGTGCCCGCCATGACCGGCACGCGGCCCGCGGCGAATTCCACTGTCTTCTCGATGACCGCAATGTGCTCATCGTAGTCGAGGGTGGGGGACTCGCCGGTGGTGCCGACGGAGATCAGGCCATCGATGCCTTCCTTGATTTGGAAATCCACCAACTTTCGCAGGTCAGCCCAAGCCACTTGGCCGTTCAAGAACGGGGTGACGAGGGCGGTGTGGGCGCCAGCGTAGGCCTGAGGGCCGAACGGGCGTCCAGGACGCGAAGGGGTGGAACCAGGAGTGGACATTGCGGCAGGTGCTGACCGAGGAAACAACCCGCCCCGCCCGCAGGTGACAAACCCAAAAACCCGCCCCGCCCGCCGAAAGCCCGCTTAGGGGGCGGTTCCGACGAGGATGCGGCTATTTTCGCTGTCGGTCACGTAGAGGCGACCGTCCGGGCCGATGCGTGCGCCATGTGGTCGCTTGAGTTGCGTGCCGGCCCAGTCGGAGGCGATTTTGGCCCCGGCCTTGCCGAGCGTACCGACCACGGTTTCGAGGGTTTGCTTGGTCGGGTCGTAGGCGCGGATGGCGTGGTTCTCGGTGTCGAGGATCAGCACACGTCCTTTGGCATCCATGCAGATATACTTGGGGCCATTGAGCTGGGCTTCGGCGGCGGGGCCGTTGTCGCCGGCGTTGCCTTTTTTCCCGGCGATGTTCACCACGGTCTTCAGTTTGCCGTCCTTGAGTGCGACGAGCGAATTACCTTCACGTTGCACAATATAGACAGTGCCGTCCTTGGCCACGCACGTGGCGCGCGGGCCGTTGAGCGGAGCGGTCAGCGCCGGCGATCCCGCTTCAGCAATGCCTCGCTTGCCGTTGCCGGCGATGGTCTCAATCCGGTTCGTGGCGAGGTCGATGCGGCGAACGCGCGCGTTACCGAGGTCCGCAATCACCATCGATTTTCCGTCCGGCGACAGGGAGCAGCAGAAGGGGTTATTGAACTTGGCCTGTGTGGCAGGGCCACCGTCCCCGGCAAAGCCCGCCTCGCCTGTCCCCGCGAAAGCGGTCGCGGCGTGCGTCTTCGGGTCAATCCGGACGATGCGGTTTTGGAAAGTATCGGCGACGTAGAGGGAGCCATCGGGAGCGACGGCGATATCGTGGAGGCCATTGAAGACGGCCGGAGAGAGGTCCTTCGCCTTGGCCGGAGCCGGCGGTTGCGCGCCCTTGGCCGTGCTATTCCAGCGGACGCCAGCGATGGCATGGATTTGGCCGTCGCGGACTTCGAAGACCTGGTTGCTCGGCGTGAACTCGACGCCGTAGAGTTTGCCTTGGGCGTCGAAGTCCACGCTGAAGGGCTCACCGAGCTTGTCGGCGCCGGCGGCGGGGAGGATTTCGACGCCCGCCAACGGGAGGGCGGCGAGGCTGAGCAGGGCGAGCAGGGCGGAGCGGGGTCGCATAAGCATGTTCATAAAAGCCCACCGCGGGCTGTCCAGCGTGCACCGCGCGGAATTATGGTTCGACCCCTCACTGGCCGTAGGCTTACCTTGGCGACCCCTGTTATGGCTGACCTACCCAAGATCTTCGAGGACCTTCTGGCCCTCGCCGTCGAGAACGCCGCGAGCGATGTGCACCTGAAGACCGGCCGTCCGGCCTTGATGCGTGTCGCTGGCCAATTGGTCGAGACCGAGATGGCCCCGTTGACGGCCGAACAACTGAACGCTTTCATCGACGCCACCTTGCCCGCCCGCTTCCAGCAGCGTTGGGTGCGCGATAGTCAGGTGGATTACTCTTTCGATCGCATGGCCCAAGGTAAGGGCCGCTTCCGCGTGAACGCCTTCCTGCAGCGCAACCAGCCGGCCGCTGTGCTGCGGTTAGTCAAGGTCAAGCCCCCGCAGTTCACTGAGCTCAACCTCGACGAGAAGACCATGCTCAAGGCCCTTGAGTTGATGGAAGGCCTCGTGCTCGTCTGTGGTCCCACCGGTTCCGGGAAGAGCTCGACCCTCGCCGCCATGCTCCGCCATGTGAACGAGCACGCGGCCTTGCACGTCATCACGCTCGAAGACCCCGTGGAATATGTCTACGCGGATGAGCGGAGTTCCTTTAGCCAACGCGAAATCGGCATCGACGTGGAGTCTTTCCCGATGGGCCTGCGGGCCGCGTTGCGGCAAGACCCTGACGTCATCCTAGTCGGTGAGATGCGCGATAAAGAGACCTTTGAAACGGCCCTCCATGCCGCGGAGACGGGGCACTTGGTACTGTCGACGCTACACGCCGGCTCCGCCCAGCAGGCAGTGCAGCGTCTCTTTGAATTCTTCCCAGCTGAACAGCTCTCCTTGGCGCGCCGTTCCATCGCGGCCTCGCTCAAGGCCGTTCTCGTGCAGACGCTCGTCCCGCGCCTCGACGGCCAAGGCGTGCTACCCGTTATGGAGGTCTTCATCGTCGATGGTTTGGCGAAGCGCCTCCTCGCCGACGGCCAGTTTGAACGCGTGCCGGAGCTGGTGGAGGGTGGCACCGATGTCGGCTCCCGTCCGATTAACCAAGACTTGGTGCGTTTGGTCCGTGCCGGTAAGGTCAGTAAGGCCGCCGGCCTCGCCGCTTCGCCGAACCCGAAGGCTTTCGAGATGAACTTGTCCGGCATCTCGATTCAATCCGGCCGGATCATCCAGTGAGCGCTCCGCTGACGCTCGCACTGCGCGAACTCGGCGGCGAAGGTCCGCCCTTGGTCGTGCTCCACGGTCTCTTGGGGTCGTCGCGCAATTGGCAATCGGCCGGCGTGGCCTTGGCTGAGCGCGGCTACCGCGTCCTAGCGCCGGATCTCCGCAACCATGGTTCCTCGCCGTGGGGTGAGGATTGTGGCTATCAGGCTTTAGCTGGCGACGTCATCGCACTGCTCGAAAAGCTTGCCTTGGGCCCCGTACACCTGATGGGGCATAGCATGGGCGGCAAGACGGCCATGCGGCTGGTGCTGGATCGGCCTGACCTCGTCTCTCGGTTGACCATCGTCGACATCGCTCCACGTACCTATAGCGACCGCGTGCGCGTGGAGTTCGCGGCCATGAACGCCTTGGACCTGACTGCAATCAAGACGCGCAAGGACGCCGATGCGCTGCTGACTCCGCTGGTCGCCGACTGGGGGATGCGTCAGTTCATCCTGACCAATCTAGGCCAAGATGCCGAAGGCCGCTGGCGCTGGACCGTGAACCGCGCGGCCTTGACCGCGGCGATTCCCGAAATCCTCGGTAACCCTATCGGACCCGATGAAACGTGGTCCGGTCCGACGCGTTTCATCCGCGGGGGGAAGTCGGGCTACGTACGCGACGAAGACCTGCCGATGATTCGTGCACATTTCCCGCAAGTGGATTTCGTGACCTTGCCGGAGAGCGGGCACAACCCGCACTTCGACGCCAAGGGCGGTTTCGTCGATGCCGTCTGCGGCTGATCAGGGCATTACCTTCCGTGCGATCCAGCGGGCCAGCCAAGTCGCGACTAGGGCAAAGGTACCGAAGATGAGCACATTCAGGAGCAACCTACCCCTTCCGCGCCTTCTTTGCCACCAAGGCCGGTCTTCGTCCTTGATGCTTCGGTCGGCCTCAATCATCGGCGACTCGTCGCCCCCGATGAGCATCACCCAGCGCGGCTCCGGTTGCTCCAGGCGCTCATCGACCAACCAAAGAATCACCGTATGCGGGCTGTTTTCTGGCAGGCGGAGCGTGAACTTCCGGGGTGTCACACTGGCCCGCGCCGTGAGCCTCAGCAACGTGTAGGATTTGGCCAGTTCCTCGGGCGTGTGGCCGAGCGGGGCGGCGGGGTCGAGGCGGTCATCCACCCCGAGGTCGACGTGGCTGGCCTGCCGTAGGAAGTCGGTGGTCGTCTGGCCGTCATGCATCAGCAGCAGGCCCTTCGTCTCGCGGACGAGGTCCTCCTGGGTCTTGATGCGCGGGTTGGCTTCGGCGTCGGCGGTGATGCGCACCGTCACGTTGTTATCCGCTCCGATCGTGCACTTCGCGAGCAACCACTCGCCATTATGCGCAGACGCAAACAGGGGGAGCAACAAGGCTCCCCCTAGCAGGCAGACGGTGCGCAGGCCGCGGATCACTTGGCGTCCCAGCGGAGCACGCGACCGAACTGATTCCACTCGGTCTCGAGAATGTTGCCCTTGCCGTCGAAGGTGATGCCGTGCGGCGAGGTCACGATACCGGTGCGCCACGCGTCCGGCTTCACGCCCGGGGTGTTGGTTTGGCCCTTAGTGTCGTTGGCGCCGAGTTCGGCGACCATCTTGCCTTCCTTATTCCAGACGGACACGCGGCCGGCGATTTCGGCGACGCACATCAACTCGCCATGGAACGAGGCGGAGGAGGGGTTGCGCAGGCCCTTGTCGGCGATCATCTGCGGGTTGGTGCCGTCGAGGTCGAGGTGGAACATGCGGTTGTTGCCGCGGTCCAGGCAGAGCAGGCGGGCCGGCGCGTAGCGGTTGTCGACGAAGACCTTGTGGGTGTTGGCGAAAGCCTTCTCGGCGACCTTCTGGGTCGGGCCACCGAAGACCTGCTTGAACTTGCCCGCCTTATCGAACTGGAAGATCCAGCTCTTGCCGTAGCCGTCGACGATGTAGATGTCGCCGTTGGCGGCCACGTCGCAGTTCGTCAGCTTGAGGGCGTTCTTGCCGTCCTTGGTCTTGCCTTGGGCGGCCGGGAAATCGTCGGCCTTGATTTCAAGTACGATGGTGCCGTCGAGCGTGCACTTGATGAAGCGCTGTTCGTTGAGGACCGCGGCGAAGATGAATTCCCCTTCGGTGGTCTTGCGAATCACGAAGCCGTGGAGGGAATTAGGCAGCTTGAGGGCCTTCACGAACTTACCAGTCTGGTCGTAGACTTGGAGGCCGGCGTTCGCCTCCTGCACGCTGACGTAGATGAGGCCGGCGGAGTCGACGGCGATTTCGCCGTGGCCATTGCCGATGGTCTTACGGCCTTCGGCGGGCTTGATGAAGTCAGGGACCAGTTCGTACTTGGCTTCAGCGGCAAACGCGCTGGAACCGGCGACAAGGAGGGCGAGGGTAGGGAGGAGCGAACGCATGGGGGTGGGCCTTGTTAAGGGCAGTCGGCGGGGGCTGGCAATTTGAAACGAGGCCAAGGCTTGCAACCCGCCCCCCTTTTAGGTGTCTAGAGTGTACCCCTATGCGCTCCCTACGCTTCCTCTCCCTCCTTGCCCTCGCCCTGACGGCTACCCTGCGTGCCGCCGATGCCCCCGCGTCCGAGCCTGTGCCCAAGGCTGACTTCGTCTCCGCCTTCAACGGCAAGGACCTGACTGGCTGGAAGGACGCCAAGGAGAACAAATTCTGGAAGGTCGTCGATGGCGTGCTCGTCGGTGAGAATGACGAGAAGATGAAAGGCAACATGCTCTACACCGAAAAGGCGTATGGCGACGTCATCATCTCCCTCGAGTGCCGCTTCAGTGGGGAAATTGACAGCGGTATCATGGTGCGCCGTGATAAGGCCGGGAAGAAGGACATGCAGATGCAGATCGGCGTCTCTCGGAGCCTGAAGAAGGACATGACCTGTACCTATTACGTCGGTAAGTACCCGGAAGCCGGTTTTGCCCCGAAGGTCGAAAAGCTTTGGAAGAAGGATGGCTGGAACCAGATCGTCTTCCGCGCCAAGGGCGACACCTACACCGTCTGGCTCAATGGCGAGCAAGTCTCGCAGCTCACCGACCCCGCTTACCCGACCCCTTACTCCGTGGGTCTGCAGATTCACCCGGGCTTGAAGATGAAGGTTGAGTACCGTAACATTCAGTTGGCGGAGTTGAAGTAAGATCGTCACGCGACGGGTGGGCTTTCGACTGGCGAGCCTGCGGGGCACGCTTTGTATACCCTGCATGACTCCTCCCTCTGGTCCTAGCCGCACGCGCCGCGATTTCTTACTGCGAGCGGGTGCCCTGTCTTTGGCCTTGGTGCCTGGCTTCGCCTGCGCTGCTGAGGCTCCAAAGAAGAAGGCTGATCCTTATGCGGACGCCGTCTTCGTCGAGGGGGAGCCGCCCCTCCCTGCGGAGGGTTCCTTCACTTTTGCGGTGCTGCCCGATACGCAGTATTACTGTGAGAAATACCCCGAGACTTTTGTCGCCCAGACGCGTTGGATTATCGACCAACGTGAGCGCCGGCGCATCGCGGCAACTTTCCACCTCGGTGATATCACGAATCAAAACGACCTGCCGCAGTGGAAGAACGCCCGCCGAGCGCTGCAGGTGCTCATGGATGCAGGGATGCCTATGTGCCTAACGGCTGGAAATCATGACCATGGCCCCAAGGGCAATGGTTCGGATCGCACGACGATGTTAACCGACTTTTTCCCGGTGAAGGAGCTCGCCCGGGCTTCCCACTGGGCCGGCAACTACGACCGCGAGCCCGCGCGTTCGGAAAATTCGTATCATCGCCTCGATATCGCTGGTCGCCGCTTTCTCATTCTTTGCCTCGAGTTTGCCCCGCGGGGTGACGTCCTCCGTTGGGCGAACGAAGTCGTCACTGACCACGCTGACCGCGAGGTCATCTTAGTCACGCACGCGCTGGTGTATCATGACGATACACGCTTAGACTGGAAGCGGTACGGTAAATTGCAGGACTGGAGTCCGCATATCTTCGGTTTGGCCAAGCCCGATGATGATGTGAACGACGGCCAGGAAATTTGGGATAAGCTGATCTCTCGCCACGAGAACTTCATCCTGACCTTGAATGGCCACGTCGTGGAGTCAGGCCTCGGTCGTCTCGTCACCTCGACTCCGCAAGGCCATCCGGTGCCGCAGGTCCTCGTTAATTTCCAGATGAAACCTAATGGGGGCGATGGTTGGTTGCGCCTGATCGAGATGCGCAAGGACGGCACCATGCAGACCTACGATTACTCCCCGACGCGTCAGCAGATGAACGCGTCGAAACGTAACCAGTTCACCATTCCTTGGGCCTAAACCCTTGCGGGCGCCTGCCCGAGCGCTACATATATCTAATATGACCCCGAACGCCGCAGAGCACCGCTTCCAGCCTTCGCGCCGCGACTTTCTGCTGACCGGAGCAGCCTTGGCACTGGGCGGACTGCCGTTCGTCAGTCGCGCCGCCGAACCCCAGGCTAAGGCTCCGGCGGAAGCTACCCCGAAGAACCCTTATGCGGACGCGGTCTTCGTCGCTGGCGAGCCACCCCTGCCGGCGGAAGGATCGTTTACCTTTGCGGTTCTACCCGATACCCAGTTCTACGCCCAAAAGCACCCGGACACTTTTCTGGCCCAGACCCGCTGGCTCGTCGAGCAGCGCGAACGCCGCCGTATCGCCGGCGTGCTGCACCTTGGGGATATCACGAATAGCAATACTGTTCCGCAGTGGGAGAACGCCCGCAAGGCCCTGCAGGTCCTCATGGATGCCAAGCTACCGATGTGCCTCGTCCCAGGCAATCATGACTACGGTCCTGGGGGTGGTTGTGCTGACCGGACGACCCTGATGTCCAAGTTCTTCCCGGTCGCCGAGCTATCACAGGCTTCGCATTGGAAGGGGAACTACGATAAGGAGCCCGACCGTTCCGAGAATAGTTGGCACTTCCTCGAAGCCGCCGGCCGCAAGTTCCTTGTGCTTTGTCTAGAATTCGGGCCGCGCAACGACGTGCTTCGCTGGGCCCATGAGGTCGTCGGCGCGCACACCGACCGGGAGGTGATTCTCCTGACGCACGCCCATATCTACCACGACGACACGCGCTATGACCAGGTTCGCTTCGGGAAAAAGCAAAATCATAACCCCCATACATATTTCGCCAAGGCTCAGCCAGATATCAACGATGGTGAAGAAGTCTGGGCGAAACTCATCTCGCGCCATGAGCATTTTGTGCTCACCTTAAACGGACACGTCACCAACGATGGCCTTGGACGCGTAGTGACCTCGACCACCAAAGGTCATGCGGTGCCCCAGCTGCTCGTTAATTTCCAGATGAAGCCCAATGGCGGGGACGGCTGGTTGCGTCTGATCGAGATGCGTAAGGACGGCACCATGCAGACCTATGACTACTCCCCGACGCGTCAGCAGATGAACGCGTCGAAGCAGAACCAGTTCACCATCCCTTGGGCCTAAACCCTTGCGGGGGCGGTTATTTCTCTGGCTTCGCCTCGGGCTTTTCGCGGAGGAGGTAGGTGTCGAGGAGCAGGCGCAGGCGTTGCTGCTCGCTCCCGCGGATTTCCGGCTCGAGCTGGGTGCGTTCGCTTTGCCGACGCCGCCACGCCTGATGCAAGGCGTCGTTGGAAATCCACTCGCTGAGGCGGAAGGGGGTCGGAATCGGCGGCGGGGGCAGTGGTGGCAACGGACCGACGTTGGGCAAAGGAGTGGGGTCGCCGTTCGGTTTGGCGGGCAACGGGCCGCCGGCGACGCCACCCGTCAATGTGCGCCTGTCGGTGGGCTTGGTGACTGGGGCGCCCGGGATTGCCACGCTAGGGCCGCCTAGATTGGCCGTGGCGGTGTTGGGTTGGCCCAAGACGGCTCCCGGGGCGAAGGTCTGGGTAGGGCCGTTTTTCGGGGCGTCGGCAGGGATGCCTGGGAGCGGGAGGGAGGCGGTATTGGCGGCCGGTCGCTTCGGGTCATCGGTGATGGCCGGCGGTATGCGACGTGCGGCCTGGGCTGGGCTGGCGGCAGCCGGTTCACCTAAGACTTCGCGGGGAAGCTTGAGGCTATCGCCCGCTAGCGGTTGGACTGTCCGCTTCGGCAATTCGGCGATGGTCGGCTTACCGACCGTCGCCGGGCCGATGCCATCGACGAAGAGTTCGGGTAACCGTATGGGCGTGCGCTTCCCTTGGCCCGTCGGCTCCGGTAATTCCGGTAAGCTTGGCTGGTTGCTGCCTGGGCGATGGACGGATGCTGGCGCGGTGGAATCTCCGAAGCCCGGTCCGCTCGTCGTACGGTCTTTAGTTTGGCCGAGGGCTGGTTGGGGTAGGCTAATGGTGCCGGTGTTCTTTGCGTCGGGTGAATGGCCCTTGACGGAGGGTAGGGTCGGGGCTGCACCTGGAATTTTAGACGTCATCGTCGGTAGCTCCGTGCGTAAGGGGATCCCGGCCGGCGTGGACTTGGGCTTGGGGTCAGACGTATCGAGGCGGGGCGTTGGCTTGGGACCAGCGTCATCCGTGCCCACCGTTTGGGGCTTTGCTACCGACGTCGCCTCTGGGCTAGGCTTCACGGGGTCGTTCCAGCCTTCGGCGGCGGGGTCGGTCGAACGTTGCGGGACCGTCGCTGCGTTCGGTTGGTCCGTGGGCTTCGTCGTCGGCGAGTCGGGTGCTGTCTTGGGCTTGGCGCCCGTTCCGTGGCCACCGGAGCCCTGGCCGCCCTTAGAGGAAGTGAACGGCAGGTAGGTCCAGAAGGCGCTATCGGTGAGTGTCTCGGTGGCGCAGCCCGTGAGGAACACCAAACCTGCGGCGGCGGCCAAGAGGTTCAGTGTTCGCCGCATCTTCATGCCTTACTGGGAAAGGATCGACATCGCCGCCATCACGGGCGGTCCCGCCTTCGCGTCGAAGCGCGCCGACATCGTAAACTTGGCGTCGCGGGCCGTGGAGATGTCTTTCAGTACGTGCACTTGCTGGGCACCGGGGGCCTTGTCGTCGCCGAGGGCACCGCGCATACGTTCCACCATCGCATCGTAGTCAATCGTGTCCAGGCAACGGTTGATGAGTTTCCAGCCCAGGTCTGGGGATTTCGGAGCGTCCACGGCGGCGAGTAGCTTGAGCGGCTCGCGCGGCGCGGCTTCATTGAAGCGCTCAAACTGGTAGAGGTAACTCCCGTTAAGTTTGAGTGTGTCGGTGCCTTCGGTGCTGAGTGAAAGGAGCAGTTCGAAGTCCAAGGAAGGCTGGAGTTGTTCGTAGCGCTGCTTGGTCGCTGGGCTCATCGGCAGGCGACGAAAAAAACGGTTGGCGTCGAACCACAGCGTCAGGGCGCCCGCCTGGGTGCAGGCGTAGGCCGGCAGTTTGTCGCGGTTCTCGGTGCCCTTGATCGGCTTGCGGGGCGGGGGCGTGAGGCACTGGCGGATTTCATTTTCCACGCAAGGGGCCTGCGGGTTGCCTTCGAACTCAACTAAGATGATGGCGGTCCGGTTCGTCAGACCAAAGGTAAAAAACCCGCCTTCTGGATCCATGTACCGGCCCTCCCCGTGTCGGATCATCGAGCGGCTGCGTGTCAGGTGGGAGGTCGCCTTGCCCGTCTCGCCGCGGATGGCGTTGTTCATCTGGTCGGCCACCCGGGAGAGGGCGGCTTCCGCCACCACCGGGTCCTGCACGCGAATGACTAACCCGCAAATCATCACGGGGCGGTTGGCGTCCGGGGTCGCGACCTTTTGGGTCGGAAACTTGACGAAGGCGTAGAGTTCAGAATGGGGGTCCAGGCCGTTTTTCACGAGTTCAGCGACCGCGGCGGACATGCCCTTACCCCCAGTACGTTCGAGCCAATCGGGAAAGGCCTGGTTGGATTTCTGGCGGAGTTCGTCGGGGCGAAAGGTGACCACTGCGAAGCTCTCGGCGGGGATGAAGATGGTCGAATTTGCATTGGAGCGGGCATGCGAATTGGAGCGCTCGGTGATAAAGAACCAGGCGGCGATCAGCGCGATGACCGACGTCAAGATGACGACGATGGTAATCTCGAGGGCCGTCCAAGGTGTCTTGCGGTGCACGGGGGCGGCGGGGTTACTTCCTGCGTTGGCCTCCGCCGCTTCCGCAGCCGTGCGTCGCCGTTGCGTCACGGCCATGTTGAAGGCGACGACGAGGCAGACGGCGAGCGGGTCGAAGACCGCGACCAGGGCCAGCATGAGCCACTTCACGACGTCATCGGCTTCGGCGTCGAAGGCGCGCGCGACGAACCGATACGACCCGATGTCGGAGGAAGCAATCTGTTCGCGGAGGCGATGGGCCTCTTCGTTGCGTTGGCGCACGGAGGTGTAGAGCTTCTCGACTTCGGCTTCGGTCATGGTGACCTTGCCTTGGCCCTGCTCGTTGAGCGCGGCCACTTTCTTTTCCAAGTCAGCAATCTCCGTGGCGCCAGACTTACGGAGGTCCTTCTCTTCGCCGTCAAGGCGGGCGAGTTCCTTGTCGAAGGTCGCGCGGAGGGCAGCGGTCTCTTGCGCGGAGGTCGTATTGACCTGTGCCTGATCGGCACGCATGGCCTTGATGCGGGCGTTGGCGTCGGCGCGGATGCGTTCGATGCGGTTGCTCGTTTCGGTCAGTTTGGCGAGGATTTCGTCGCGTTCAGGCTTCTGCTGCTCGCGCAGTTCTTGGCCCTTCTTGACGTTGTCCTTTTCGAAGAAGAGGTACTGGCTGGTCGTGCCTTGGCTGGTATAGGCGGCAACCGCTTGGTCGAGGACCTTGAGGCGTTCGTTGAGGCCGGCGACGGTGCTTTCTTCGGCGGCAACGTTCTTGGCGATGGCCGCTTCTTCGGCCGCAATGGACTTGGAGATTGCAGCGGATTGGTCGCTGGCGCGTTGGGTGGGCGCCAGCATTTCTGCGGTCCGTCGATC
This sequence comes from uncultured Opitutia bacterium, assembly GCA_903925205.1. GTDB lineage: Bacteria > Verrucomicrobiota > Verrucomicrobiia > Opitutales > UBA953 > UBA953. Next base: position 13,794 of record CAIYEN010000108.1, read on the forward strand.
GGCCAGTGCTTTGCGTTGCTCCTGGAGGCGGGCGAGCGCCTTGGCCTGGTCTTCCGTGGCTTGGACGAGGCGGGCTTGGGCCTTCGTGAGGTCTTCACGGCTCGTCGTGTTCACGCGGCTATTTTTGCCGCGCGCGTCTTCGATCTGCTTATTGATTTCGGCGATTTCCTTGTCGAGGTTCGCAATCTGGGCCTCGCTGATGACGTTTTGCGTGTGGGTCTTTTCGTAGGCGCGGGCCAAGAAGCCGTAGTTACCGAGGGAGGTGATGGCGATCAGCACCACGACGGCCACGGTGAGGTAGAAGCGCATGGCCCCATTGATGCGGTCCCAGTACCGGTAGAGGAAGGAGGCGGCGACCAGTTTGCCGACCTCCAAGCTCGCCGCCATGACCATGACGGGGACCTCTGATCCGACGAAGAGGAGGCCCAGCCCCCGCACGGAGAAGTAGGCCGAACACCCGGCAATATAGAGGGCGGAGGAGACGAGGAGCAGACGGAAGCCCCAAGTCAGGGACTTGGGTTCTTCGCTCGGCGCGTCGGTTTCGGGGGTGCTCATGAGTAGGTTTAGGCAAACTTCTAGTTGCCAATCCACCGAATGTCAAAAACCGCTTACGGGTGCCGTAAATCACCCCAAAGTGGGGGTGGATAGGTCCCGGCAAACGGAATTGCTCAGAAGATTAAGTTATCACCGGACAGGCGGGGTGGGGCGGGGCATCCCTTCCCGGGCCCCTATGCGGTGAATTGTGTTATTTTTCTTATTTAAACGGCAACCTGAGGTGTCTTCATGTGTCTCACCCCTAACCCCCGTACCCACCCCTTCCGCCATGAAAATGCATCGATTCTGCCAAGGCGACCACCCCACCGTCGGCGCCGGCTTCAGCCGCCGAGACTTCCTGCATGTCGGGATGCTCGGCACAATCGGCCTCACATTGCCGAAGCTGATGCAGCTCCAGGCGCTCGAATTGCCGAAGGTCGAGGGTTATGCCGCGACCGCCGACGCGGTGATTCATATTTACCTGCCCGGGGGCATGGCACAACACGAGTCCTGGGATCCCAAGCCGTTCGCTTCTCCGGATTACCGCGGTCCGTATACGCCCATCAAGACGTCCATTCCGGGTGAGTACGTCGGCGAGAAGTTCGTCAACATCGCGAAGATCATGAATAAGCTGACGGTCGTGCGTTCGATGACGCACGGTGAGGCCGCGCATGAACGTGGGACCCACAATATGTTCACGGGCTACCGTCCGAGCCCCGCCATCAAGTTCCCGAGCTTCGGGTCCGTTATCTCGCACGAGCAAGGGGCCCGTAATAACCTCCCGCCCTACGTCGTGGTGCCGTCGCAGACCGTCCCCGAACAGGGCACGGGCTACATGAGCAGCGCCTATGGTCCGTTTGCGCTGGGCAGCGATCCGGCCGACAAGGGCTTCGCCGTCCGCGACCTCCTGTCGCCCAAGGATATCAACCAGCAGCGCTTTGACCGCCGTCGGAGCTTGCTCGAAACCGTCGACCAGCATTTCCGTGAGACCGAAAAGTCCGATGCGATTGGTGCGATGGATAGCTTCTATCAGGCCGCCTATGGCTTGGTCAGCAGTGCCAAGGCCCGCGAAGCCTTCGACCTGACCAAGGAGTCCGAGAAGATGCGCGATGAGTATGGCCGCAATGCCGCGGGCCAGCGTTTCCTGCTTGCCCGCCGCCTCGTCGAGGCTGGCGTGCGGATGGTCTCCGTCAACTTCGGTGGCTGGGATCACCACTCCAACATCAAGAGCGGCTTTGACGGCCAAGCGCCGCAGTTCGACCAAGCGTTCGCGCGTCTAATCACCGACCTCGCCGATCGCGGTATGCTCAAGCGCACCCTCGTCATGGTGAGCTCCGAGTTCGGCCGCACCCCGCGCGTCAACAGCACCAACGGCCGCGACCACTGGCCGCGCGTCTTCTCCGTCGCTCTCGCCGGCGGCGGCGTGAAGGAAGGCTACATCCACGGTGCCTCCGATGCCCTCGGTGGCGAACCCGATCGCGATGCGGTTGGGCCGGAAGACCTCGCCAAGACCATGTACCGCACGCTCGGCATCAACTCCGAGAAGCGCATCGTCTCCGATGGCGGCCGCCCCATCGACATCGTCAACGGCGGTCGCGTCATGCAGGAGTGGCTCGCTTAAGCGTCCCGCCCGCGGCTGCCCGTCCGCCCATGTTGCCCCGTCTCTTTACCGTCCTGCTCTGCCTGGCGGCGGGACTGCGCGCCGCTTACCCCGAGTTCAGTGCCTGCAAGCCGAACGGTGGGCAGCGTGGTTCGGAATTTAAGCTCACGGTGACCGGTACGCGCCTCGAAGATTTCGAGACGCTCCTCTTCTATGACCCGGGCTTCACGGTGAAGAGCGTTGAGGCCGTCGCGGCCGGCAAGGTCGACCTGACCATCGCCGTCGCCACCGATGCGGCGTTAGGCAGCCATCTGGTGCGCGTGCGCACGCGGACGGGACTTTCGCATCCGCGCCAGTTCTTCGTCAGCCCGTACCCGACGGTCGACGAGAAGGAGCCGAACTCGGAGTTTGCCCAAGCCCAAGTCATTCCGCTCAACAGCACGATTGAGGGCATCATCCTGACCGAGGATGTGGACTATTTCAAAGTCACGGTAAAGAAGGGGCAGCGCATCAGCCTCGAGGTCGATGGCCTCCGCCTTGGCTACCTCAATTTCGACCCGTACATCGCCATCCTGGACAAGGACCGTTTTGAAAAGGCTTTCTCCGATGACACCATCTTGCACCGGCAGGACGGCTATTGTTCCTTCGTCGCCGAATACGATGGCGAGTATTACGTGATGGTTCGCGAGTCTTCCTACCGCGGTTCCACCCGGTCCTTCTATCGCCTGCATGTCGGTGACTTTCGCCGACCAGATGTGGTCTTCCCCGCTGGCGGCAAGGTGGGTTCAAAGGTGGACGTGCGCTTTATTGATACCAAGGGATCTTTTGCGGGCTCGGTCACGGTCCCGGCTGAAGAAGACCCCAACTTCGAGGTGTTCTCCGCTGAGGCGCCCGCGCCTTCGGGTAATCCCTTCCGGATTTCGCAGGTCGATAATTTTGTGGAGTCCGAGCCGAATAACTCGCGGGAGCAGGCTAATGTGGTGCCCTCCGCCGACGCGTACGCGCTCAACGGTATTATTGGAGAACCGGGTGACGCGGATTACTACCGTCTTACCTTGAAGAAGGGGCAGGTGCTCACCGGCCACGCCTACGCTCAGGGGCTGGGCTCGCCGCTCGATCCGGTGGTCAGTCTGCGGGGGGCCGCCGGTGCCTTGATTTCCAACGATGATGGCGGCGGTACTCGCCGCCTCGATTCGCGTTTTGAAGTCACCGTGCCGACCGATGGCGACTACACGCTGAGCATTCGCGACCACTTAGATCGGGGCGGACCCAAGTACGTCTACCGCGTCGAGCTGACGGCGTCGCAGCCCCGCCTGACTTTTGCTTCCCCGGATTATTCAGTGAACGATTCCCACTATCGTCAATTCATCGCGGTGCCGCGCGGTGGGCGGATGGCATTGCTGGAGAACTTCACTCGCAGCCGCGTGGGTGGCGATTACCGCTTCGCTGCGCCAGGCTTGCCCGCCGGCGTGAAGCTCCTGACCGAGCTCGCCCCGAAGGACTTACCCAATGTCCCGTTGCTGTTTGAGGCCGCCGCCGACGCTCCTTTGGGCCAAGCCATCGTCCCCATACGCTTGGATCCCGTCGACCCGCAGAACAAGGTGGTGGGTCGTCTTCGTCAGAACTTCGACGTCGTCCGCGACGGTAATGTCATCTTCCTCACCGACACGGAAGACCGCCTCCCGGTGGTGGTCGTCGAGGAAGCGCCTTACGCCTTGGAAATCGTCACCCCCAAGGTGCCACTCGTGCAGAACGG
>CAIYEN010000109.1 GCA_903925205.1 uncultured Opitutia bacterium
ATCGTCCTGACGGTCATGGTGTTGGCTGCGTTCATCACGGTGGAAATGCAGGCCTCCAAATGGCTAGCCTTGAAAGCCCGTGCACGGCTCAACGCGACGATGTCCGCGCGGCTTGCGCTGGCCCACCTGCAGCAAACGGCCGGGCCCGACGTGCGTAGCACGGCCACGGGCGAACTGGCTTGCACCCCTGCCCCGGTCAGCCCCTTTGACCCCAATCTTTCGGCGAGCTTACGGCTAGGCCAAGGTCAGCGCTATTGGACCGGCGTCTGGCGCACCGACAAGCCTGATGAACCCCCCCAGTGGCTCATCAGCGGGCGCGGCGGGAAACCGCTGGACAACTCGATTCCGTATCTCCTACAGACGGTCAACCTTGCAGGCACGACCGATTATGACCTTGGCTACTGGGCCCCTTGGCAGACGGACTATCCCTTGGCCTTCACGGCCAGTGGCAGTGAATCCTATGCAACTCTGGTCGGGAATGGTAGCGCCGCGCTGGACCCAGGGCCGGACGGACTCGTCGGCACCAGTGATGACGTCGACGGTCGGGTGGCACTACCGAAAATACCACTGCCAGGAGCCTGGGTAAACTCCACGACCGGGAATTTCGCCTACTGGATTGGCGACGAAGGCGTCAAGGCTGCCATCCACCTCAACGAAAGCCGCGACCCGACGAAAATCGCGCCCACGTCGCTAACGACGACCACCACCCTCCGCGCTCCTGGTCGACGCGGCACAGAACTGCTTTTGGGCCTGAAAAGTGTTGATCCCTATGAGCCGACGCGGCCCACCATCATCTCCGCCGCGACGCTTCCACTCCTGAGCGGGTACGACCTCAACGATACCGCTGGGAACGGCCAACCGGCCCATAAACTTTCTTTCCATCACCACACGCTTTGGTCTGCGGGCGTGCTCGCCGATAGTTACCGGGGCGGGCTCCGCCGCGACCTCTCGCTCGCCTTTGAGATGGACGACTCCCAGTTCGATAAGTCCGACTTTGGCTCAGGGGCGGGCCACGAAACCGTCACGGAAGCCTATACCGCCGATCTCTTGCTCGGCAAACGACGGTCATGGTTCCCCAGCTACGGAACGGCCAAGGTTAACCCCGGGCTCATCACTTCCCCTGACCCGCGCCCGCGCGTTTGGGTCCCGATGTATGAAGTGAATGCAGACAACCCCGGACGAAACCTAGGTACCACCGGCACCAAATACCTACCTTGGACACCCGTCTTTATTCGCGAAGACGAGATGGGCCAGCCGCTGACCGACACGAGCACGAACGCACCACCGACGACCGTGAATTCACTCTGGGACAAGCAGCCACGTAGGCTCGTCGGCCCTCTCTGGCATCTCGTCCGCGACTACTACCGCCTTTACAAAGACATCGACTGGACGGCCAGCAGTCCGGCACTCGGCGCCCGGGCCTTCTATCCCAACACCAACCAATTCGATAAAGGCGGCTACCGTATGCACAAGTATGCGCGCTTCGACTTAGATGACGCCTTATGGTCAGGCGGGGGGAAGGTCACCGCCCCCTTCACCGACGGCTACGACAGTACGCCCGACCCCTTAGGTTGGGTCAACGGACTCAAAGGCGGCGACCTCACCGGCCACGGGGTGGGCCGCTTCATCCCGCGGGCCGTGCGCGGCGCCTACATGCCGACGGTGCACCGCTTCTCGATGGTGTTCTCGTTGCGCCGCGTAAACCTGGGCACCGATTATACCCTGAAACTGGTCTGCACGCCCGTGTTGGTACTACACAATCCCTATAACGTCCAAATCAAGCTCAAGGAGCCGACCACGGCTGAACCAGACCTCCGGGTCAAGGGCGGCCTAAAGCTAGTCTTCTCGCAGTTCGACCAGATGCGCCTACAGATCTTCACCCACAACGGCAACGACCCGACCCAGCCAATCGCTACCACCGCCACCCCGCGGCTCATCGACTCACTTTACAACTTTACGGCGGCAGACTCCGCCGCAACGGGGGCGAACCCCGAAAACTTAGTCGCCGTCGTGCCGGCAACAACCCTTGAGCCTGGAGAGTTTGCGGTCTTCACCACCAAGGACCTCGTCGATGCCTCAACCTTGGTCCGGTCGAACGAAAGCACGCCTGTCCCCATTCTCAATATGCAGCGAGGCTTCTACTTCACGGGTGGCTTCCATACGGATATCAAAGCCTCGACCGTCGCTGCCCCCTATAAGTTTGCGGCCGCCGACCAGGTCAAATGCTGCATCGACCTCACGAGCTCGATGTATTGGCACCATTGGATTTACCTCAACTCCGGCTGGAAGAAATCCCTCCGGGACGACACCGTCAATGCCGACGGCCAAGACTTGGGTTTTAATGAAGTTCTCGGCACCAGCCGAAATAATTCCTACGCCAGTTACGCACACTACATTAACGTCGGGGGGAGCAACTTCGGGGTGACGCAACTGGGCGACGGCGGCAGCGTCACCAACCCTGTCATCGTCGGACCAGTCTCAGCTATCCGGACGATTGCCGAAATCGCCCCGGGTCCCGTCATCGCCGCCTTCGACACTCGGGCCCGCCTCCCGGACACCGCTCGGACCACGAGTCATAACCGCACCGTGCTAACCTGGTTCGCGGCCCAGTCGAGCCCAGTGCCCGCAGCCCACCCCACTTGGCTCTTTTCCAACCCACTGCCCCAAACTTCGTCAAACCCGGCGCTGAATGGACTACCAGGTATCGGCACCGCAAGCCTACGGACGCAACTCTTCGGTGGCGACGAACTGGGCCTGAACGGTGCCGCCTCCTCTTGGAGTTCCTTACTGCAAGTTGATACGGCAAACGCCAACGGGGGCAATGCACTGGGAGGCTCTTCGCATGGTGCCGCTGGCCAGGGCAAATCGACCGAAGTGGAGATTCCGCTCACCGCACCCACGTCGCTTGGCCAGTTGATGCACGCCAACCTGAGCACCTGGGACTGGATGCCCTATCGGACGGTCGGCAACTCCTTTCCGTCGATGGTCGTGCCTCTAGATAAAGCGTGGACGCAAGGAACCCCCCACACCAACGCCAGCTACATCGGCGGCCATACCTTCGGCGACATGAGCTACCTGATGAACAATGCACTCTGGGATAGCTTCTTCTTCTCTGGGGCGGCCCCGACCCTCGCCGACGAAGGCTCCCGGCAAGGCAACTACAACAAAGTCCGCAGCCGTACCTTGGCTGAAGTGATGAATGATTTTGCGAATGGCGACGGGACGTTGGCGAATCCGCGAATGATGCTCTACCAGACGAGCGCTAACTCGGCAGCGGCCGCCATCACCGCGGACGGCTTCGCAACGGACAGCACTGGTGCGGCGACCGATGGCTACCGGCGCTTTTCCAGCTACCTGCTGAACATCGGCGCTTTCAACGTGAATTCCACCTCCATCGAGGCTTGGACTGGCCTTTACGGCTCCCTCAAGGGACTGGCACTAGGCTCCCAAGCCGCGAACGCTCCCGCCCCCTCCAATAATGCGCGCTACCCGCGTATCCTCGGCGATACGTCGCAGGGCCCCACCACCCGCAATATCGCCGATGCCGCGTATTGGAATGGCTACGCCAACCTCTCCGATAACCAGATTCGTGCCTTAGCGGTCGCGACCGTCGCCGAAGTGAAAGCACGGGCGCAGTTCTTTCAGCGCACCGAGCGGGACCAAGAATACGCGCCAGCTACGCGGCGCTTCCGCGGCTTCCCGCCAGCCCAAAGCCCAGGCACGCCGTTCCTCGGCCTCTGCGAGTTCGTCAATCGCTACCTCGGGCCGACGCGGACGGCGGGGGCAACGGTCAGTAACCTCGTCACATTAAACCGCTCCTACTACCCGATCGACAATACCGCTGCTAATACCGTCTTGCCCACCGCGGCACAGAATGTGCGCTGGATGTTCCGCTCGGGGACCTTGGAGTCAGCCATCGCTCGGGCGGATAAAACCCTCGGCACGGAGACGCTCGCGAAGATGCCTACGGGCGGGAAGATTATCGACCCCGCGGTCTCGCATAACTGGCTCTACCAAGGGGTCGCTGGTGGACGAACAGGAATGCCCCCCGGACTGTACTTCCGTAACGTTGAAGTCTTGGACCCAGACAACGTCAACCGAACCCACAATGGCTTCGGGGCCAACGGGTGTCTCTTCCAAGGTGACCTGCTGCAGGCCCTCGGGCCCGTCTTGGCCACGCGTTCGGACACCTTCCGCATCCGTGCCTACGGCGAAGCCGTCGATGAAGCCGGCACTGTCCAAGGTTCCGTCCTCGAGATTGTCGTGCAACGCACCCCGGATTACATGGATCCAGTCAACGCCGCCCACGACCGCCTGAAAGACGCCAAGCGTTCACCCGTGAATGTCTTGCTCGGCCGTCGCTTCATCATCCTATCCTCTAAATGGCTCTCGCCTGAAGAAATCTAAATAAAGACCATGGAACCGCTCCACCTCCGTGCCCTTCGTAAAAGTTACCCATCCCAGCCGCAGGCTGTCCAGGTCCTCGATGGCATCACGCTTTCCATTCAGCCCGGGGAGTTATTCTTCCTCCTCGGCCCCTCTGGCTGCGGCAAAACCACCCTGCTCCGTTGCTTGGCTGGCTTGGACTTCCCCACCACCGGTTCGATTTTCTTCGGTGAGCGCGACGTCACGCACCTCGCCCCGCACCTACGCGAGACTGCGATGGTCTTCCAGAGCTATGCCCTCTGGCCGCACCTAACCGTCGAAGAGAATATCGCCTTCGGTCTGGTTGAGCGAAAAATCCCCGCCGCCGAGCGAAGCCAACGCGTGGAGCAGGCCCTGCGGAGTGTGCGACTAGAGGGCTTGGGGAATCGTGCCATCGATCAACTCTCCGGTGGGCAACAGCAACGCGTCGCCCTCGCCCGCGCCCTCGTCGTCCGTCCCCGTTGCCTCCTCCTGGACGAACCGCTCTCCAACCTCGATGCCCAGCTTCGCATCGAGATGCGCCGCGAAATCCGACGCATCGTCAAAGAAAACGGCCTCACGGCCGTCTACGTAACCCACGATCAGGAAGAAGCCCTAGCGATGGCTGACCGCATGGCGATTCTAGAGAAGGGCGTGGTCGCCCAAGTCGGCACGCCGGAGGAAATCTATCGTCGACCAGCCAGCGCCTCCGTGGCCCGTTTCATCGGTGAGACCAACCTCATCGAGGCCACCCTAGTTAAGGCCGAGGCCGAGTCCATCCGGGTGAACACGGCCGCGGGCGTCTTCACGGGACAAGGCGAGCGGGCGACGCTGGCTGCTGGCCCAGGCACGGCCGTCACCCTCTCCGTGCGGCCCGAAGCCTGGCAGCCCGCCGCGCCCGACGCACCCAACTCGGTTACCGGTCAAGTCGTGGAACGCGTCTACCTCGGAGCGCGCGCCCAACTCACCTTAGCGAGCCCGTTGGGATCCCTCAGCGTTGTCATCATGAATCCGTCCGCAGGCTTGACGACGGGCCAAACCCTGACCGTTGCAGCGGCGGTCCAGGATATCGTGGTCCTGCCCCGCGCATGAAAAACCTGCGGACATGGTGGCTGACGCTGGGGTGCATCGGGCTACTCATCGCCCTACCCTTGTCGCTACGTAAGGATTCCACGCAAACTCCCTCCGCCGGGGCGAGGCGGCTTGTCATCTTCACGCCGCACAGCGAAACCATCCGCCAAGAATTCGCCGAGGCCTTCGCCCGGCATTGGCGAAAAAGCCACGCCGAGGACGTCTACATCGACTGGCGCAGTCCCGGCGGAACATCCGAAATCCGCCTCGTGCTTGATGCTAGTTACAAAGCTGCCGATGAAAGCAAACGCACGGGCATCGGCGCTGACCTCTTTTTTGGCGGCGGCGAGCCGGACTTTGCTAGCCAAGCCAAAAAGGGCCGCTTAGCTCCCCTGCAGGTATTCCAACGCCACCCCGAGTGGTTTGCGACCGGCGGCCCCATCCCTGAAATATTCACCGGCGAACGGCTTTGGGCCAAGGATCGGACATGGTGCTCATCTTGCCTGTCACGTTTTGGCATTTGCTGGGCACCGGAGCGCTGGCAAGCCCTTGGCTTGAGCGCACCCACCCGCTGGGCCGACCTCACCGACCCGAAATTGCGCGGCCAACTCGCCTTGGCGGACCCGACGAAGAGTGGTTCGGTTGCCCGAACGTTTGAACTCATTATCCAAGCCGAGATGCAACGCAGCCTGGCGGCCCCAGAACGTCAAGCCCTGCCCGAAACGCAGCGACTCGCCCTCGGCTGGCGCGACGGCTTGCGCCTAGTGCAGCGACTCGCGGCCAACGCCCGTTACTTTTCCGATAGCTCCACCAAGGTGCCCCTCGACGTGGCAGATGGAAATGCGGCCGCGGGCATGTGCGTTGATTATTATGGGGCGGCCTTCGCCCACCAAGTAAACCGACCGGGCGCTACCCGCTTGATTTGGACGGCGCCGGCCGCCGGGACCACCGTCAGCGGTGATCCGATTGCAGTCCTCCGCGGGGCACCCGAACCGGAACTCGCCCAAGCCTTCGCGGAATTTGTGCTGAGCCCGGAAGGGCAAGCTTTGTGGAGCTCGCCCGTCGGCGGACCGCACGGCCCCCGCGCCAGAGAACTCTTTCGGCCGCCCGTCCGTCAAGATGCCTATGCATCGCTACCACCAGACCGGGCAGCGCTCTCACCCTACCGCAACGGTGATCACCTCCAATACCGTCCCGAACTTACTTCAGCGGCCTTCGGCACTATCCGCCGGGCCGTCCGCGTGATGTGCATCGATACCCACGAAGAGCTCAAAGAAGCCTGGGCAGAAATCATCAGGGCCGGCCTACCCGCCGATGCACTCGAAACGATGGCTGACGTCAGTGCCTTCCCTTACCGCGAAGGCGGCAAAGGAGACCCCGGGCTAGACAGCACCGACCCGCTCGTCGCCGCACGCCGCATGTCGGAACTGGCGGAGTTCTTCCGCCAAAATTACCGCCGGGCGGCGGCGCAGGCGCGGCAACACCCGACCCCCCGCTAACATGAACCGCCGCACCGCTTGGATTCTTTGTGTCACCATTGGCTTGCTGTTAGCCGTCGGCTTTCTCTTTCCGGCTGCGAGCGTGCTCAAGGAAGCCTTCATTGACCCCCACGACGGAACCTTCACCTTTGACTTCCTCGGCGCCGTCCTCCGCGACCCGCTATACCGCGAGGGTCTGACGAACGCCCTCTTGCTGGGCGCAGCCAGCACGGTGGTCGCGGTGCTACTCGCGCTGCCGCTGGCCCTGCTCAACCACCGCTTCACCTTCCCGGGCCGCGGCTTCCTCTCGCTGGCACTACTCATCCCCATGATCCTACCGCCCTTCGTCGGAGCCGTAGGCATCAAGTGCATTCTTGGCACCGAAGGCTCCCTGAACGCCCTGCTCGTGGCGCTCGGCTGGATGGATCCCCTGCACCCGCGGGACTGGATGGCCGAGCATCGCTTACTGGGCATCGTCGTGATGAACGCGCTGCACCTATACCCCATCCTCTACCTCAACATTGCCGCAGCCCTGGCACAGGTGAACCCAGCGTTAGAACAAGCAGCGGCTAACCTCGGCTGCCCACCCGGACGAAGATTCTTTCGCGTGACGCTTCCCTTGATTATGCCAGGCTTGTTCGCTGGCGGGGCACTCGTCTTCATCTGGGCGTTTACCGAACTGGGTGTCCCTTTGGTCTTCGACTTCCCGCGGGTGGCTCCCGTGCAAATCCTAGACGGGATTAAGAACCTGGATCGCAACCCCTTGCCGTATGCACTCACGACCATCGTCCTGCTCATCGCGGGTGGCGTCTTCCTCGCCTCCAAGCTCGCCTTTGGACTGGGCAAGACTGGCGCGGCGCCACGACCTAGCCAGCGTGCTGAGCCGTCCGCGCTCGGGGGCTGGTCGGGCTGGGCCTGCTCAGCCTTCTTTGCGGGCGTGGCGGCACTGGCCTGCCTGCCGCACCTTGGGGTGATTCTTTTATCCGTCTCCGGTTACTGGCATCAGTCGGTCCTGCCCGCCGAATTCACCGCCGCCCACTGGCAAGAAGCCTTAGGCAGCGCTTTGGTGGTGCCATCCATTCAGAATAGTTTGGCTTATGCAGGTCTGGCAACCGGCCTTGCCCTCGTGGTCGGGACAGCCGCCGCTTGGGTGATTACGCGCTCTGACCTACGAGTCAGGCACCTCCTCGACACTTTAACAATGCTGCCTTTAGCTGTGCCGGGCCTGGTGTTAGCCTTGGGCTACCTCTCACTCTCGCAGGATGGTAAGCCCTTCGCCATCTTAGTGGGCGCGGGCGGGAGTCCCTTCCTACTCCTAGGCGTCGCCTACGCCATCCGCCGGCTTCCTTACGTCACCCGAGCCGCCTGCGCTGGCCTTCAGCAATGTGACCCTGCGCTGGAAATGGCCGCACGCTCGATGGGCGCGTCATTTTGGTCAACCTGGCGGCGCGTGACGCTTCCGCTCCTCGCGGCACACTTGGCCGCTGGCGCCGTTCTGGCGTTTGCATTCTCGATGCTCGAAGTCAGCGACAGTTTGATCCTCGCCCAAAGGGCGGAACACTTCCCCATCACCAAAGCCACCTTTGCACTCATGTCCGCGCTCGGCGACGGACCGCAACTGGCAGCCGCGTTGGGTGTCTGGTCTATGGCCTTCCTCTCGGCCTCGCTCATCGGTGCCGCCCTCCTGAACGGACGACGCTCAGGCCTCGGCGGCCAATAGGATAAAACCGAGCGGCTTAAGCCTGCTTAGCGGACGCCCGACGGCGGCGCACCGCGACCGCCACTAAGGCCAAGCAACCGAGACCTAAACCATAAGTTGAAGGCTCTGGAATCGCCGAACTGTACGCGAGGTTAATGGCCGAACCGTCAAACGCCAGGGACCAGCTAGCCGGGTCAGCCTGCGTGCCATCAGAGAAGCGGAACTGGGTAAGGTCGTAGGTGAAGAGATCCGTGATGTTATTCGTCGAACCGGGCATCGTGACGGATGCCACGGTCGCCAGGGTAAACTTACGGTCCTGAGCGTTGGTAAAAGCCAGCGGGTTACCAAAGGCGGCGTCACCGGCGTTGGCAAACGAGATAAGTCGGAGGGTCACCTTATTCGTGGCGGAGAGGTTGCTGAGGTCGAGGCCCGTGCCGAAGGCGAACGAATCGTAACCGCTGCCCGCCAGCCCCGCGGCATCAGTGACCTTCCACTCGAGGACTGAGTCCGACTTCAAAGTCGCCACGCCATTGATTGTGAGGGTAGCCGTATTCAATAGGGCAGGCGTAGTAGCGGCGGCAAGCACGCCAGTCGCATTTACCGTGACGGCACCCGTGGCGCCATTACCAGCCAAACGACCACCTGCATTGACGGTAATGTCATTGGTGATGGTCGTCGCGACGAAAAGTTGGCCCGTGCCGCCGATGACGACGCCACCCGTACCTAAGGCCGAGCTGCTGGTGCCACCAGTGGCAGCGTTAACCCTAAGCACCCCGCCGTTGACGGTCACGCCGCCGCTAAAGGCACCGTAACCCGCAAGAACCTGCGTATTAGTGCCCGTCTTCACGAGAGAAAGACCGCCTGCACCGTCCGAGAGATAACCCGAGAAGGCCGTCCCCGGAGAAGTATCCCCGCCCAAGGTGAGCACTGCAGCGGTCGCGCCGTTATTGGTAATCGTCAGGTATTTCGAAACGGAGACGTTGGCGCCGTCGGCCAGATAGGCGACCTGCTGACTGAATCCATTCAAGTTAATCACCGGCAGATTCATCCCAGTCTTGGTACCGGCGATAATACCCGTGGTCGTCGGCAAGGCGTTGTTAATGCCAAGCACCAAGTTAGCACCCGCCGTCGGGGTGTTGGCATTAATCGTCGTATTGCCGGTGTAGGTACTCACGCCCGTGAGGGTCAACGGCGTCGTGCCTCCGCCCGTCGTAGAGTTATTGGAAATATCTACATCGGAGTTGCCGCTGATTTTATTAACCGACAAAGCACCGCCACTCGTACCACCGACCGTGGTCGCAAAGGTGGCCGAAGGGGTATAGGTCGTTCCGGACCAAGCGCCCTTGGTGAAAGCGGCACCCGTGCTATTCAGGACGATTTCCGAGGTAACCGTACCACCTTGGTCGCCTGAAGTGTTAGAGATCAGCGCGCCCGAACTGACTACCTTGATTTTCCCGGCTCCGGAAATTGTACTGCCGCCATCGACGTCAAAACGAATCGGGCCACTGAGGATCAAATTACCGGTCAGGGTAGAATTGGCGAAGACCTTGACGATGCCCGAAGCCTGCCCGATAACGAGGTCGCCGGCGGCGACGTTAAAACCGGCGCCCGCCGAAGAGGTGATGGTGCCGCCAAGGGTCAAGGTGCCCGCGCCCAATTTAGTCAAAACACCGGAGAGGCCGAGAGCACCCGAAAGCGTACGATCCGCCAGGGCATCGATGGAACCACCGAAAGCTCCGACGCTCAGGGCGTTGGCAACGGTGTAAGTACCAGCAGCGAGCTGGAGAGTGCCGCCCGCCAAAGCGACCGTGCCCGACCCGAGACGGCTAGCGCCATCAACGACAACGGTGCCACCATTAATGTTCGTTCCACCCGAATAATCGTTATCCGAGGTCAGCTGCAAAATGCCGGCACCGGCCTTCGTTAACGCTGCCGCCCCGGTGATTTTATCACTGGCGGTGGCCCCGCTGAACACGTAAGTACCCGAGGCGTTATTCACGTTAACCGAAAGGGGTGCTAAGGCACCCGAAAGGGTGATGGTGCCACCCGTCCCGTTGAAGGTGACACCATCCCCAGAGCCGTAAGTAGCAGGTGTGAGGTTATTGGCCCAGTTGGCGGTGGCAGCATCCCAGACGCCGCTTCCCGCCAAGTTCCAGACTAAGTTTCGAATGACTGGAGCACTGAGGGAAAAGTTATCGACCCCCGCATTGGCATCCGAACTCGTCTCGTCCGATTCTTTCCAAGCGAGGTACAGGTACTGCCCCGCCCCCCAACTTAGGCCCGTGAGATTACCGGTGATTGTGCCGATTTTAAACATGGGACTGATGGCAGCCTGAGTTCCAGTAGCGCCGGTACCAGTCGCGGGAGTACTGAACCCCATCGTCGTGGTGGTCATCGTCGCACCGAAAGTGCCCGCAGCCCCCAAGGCCGTCGAGGTGCTGACGGCGGTGGAGCTGACGAGATAAGAAAGCGGGTACTGATTAATCGTGGTCGCTGGGTTTCGGTTCATGACCGCATCGTACGAGAGACGAAGTGTATCAATCGTAGAACTAGACGTGTTCTGCAGCACTAAGCCGAAGAAGCCATAGGCCGTTGACGACCCCTCCGAGCCGAGCGCACGACCACCAGAGGTATCGTACAACTGCCGGAATCCACCCGTGGAGCTAGCTCCCGCATCTGCCCCTTGCCACTTGGCGGCAGCGGTCGTCCAACCGAGTCCGTAAACGAACCAACCTTGAACTCCCGCAGAGCCTCCGGAGAGGGTGGAGACTTCTGTCATCGTGGAGCCAGCAAAAGTCGACGTTGCAATCGCCGTCCCCGTCATCGTCTGGAAGTCCTGCGTGTAGGCGGTCGTTCCGTCGAAAGAAATCACCGCCGCGGGGGCGAGCGTACCCATCGCGAGTAACGCAGTGAAGGCGATCAGCGGACGGGACGGACGAGGGGATAGGTTTTTCATATGTACTAATATTATGTAGACACGCTGAAGCCGCCCCCAAGGGGCTCCACTATGAAAGCCGTGGCGCGGGTTACATGTTCTGGGCGGACGAGTGACGGGCAGATGCCGAGCCCGCCGCGTGCCGAAAAGACGTCAGCGACCAACAGTCGTGACATTCCTGACACGTGCTCTTTACATTTTTGCCGTGGGCTAAACCACTTAGCCAAGAATGATGATTACACCCTACATCCATGAAGCGTCTCCTCTTTGCCCTGCTCTTAATGTGTACCTCGCTGGTTTGGGCGGCGGAGCCGACTGTTGGCACATCGCCGCGCTTCAGCGTCATGGCCTATAACGTGGAGAACCTTTTCGACCTCGATGAAGTATCCCTCTATGATGACTTCGTGGTGACGGGCGCGAGCCCTGAGCGCTGGACGCCCGAAAAATTGGCCAGCAAGCTCGGCCGCATCGCTGCCGTCCTCAAGACGAGCAACGGCGGTCGCGGACCCGACGTCCTCATCCTCGACGAACTCGAGGCGGATCACACGCCGGGTTCGACCCTTACGGCCGAAGCCTTCATCGTGGCTCAGCAAGGTAAGCACTATCGAGATATCCTTAAAGGCGAGTTGCCCGCCGAATTAGCCGGCGCCCCTATCGAGGCTTGGCTGCTCAAGGCCCTCGAAGATGAAGGTCTCAGTGGCTATAAAGTCGTCCTCGGCGATATCCTAGACCTCAAACAAGAGGCCATCCATTGCGCGATTCTTACGCGCCTCCCGATCAAGTCCGTCCGGCAGCACCACGTGCAGGCGGCTCGCACCATCGTAGAGGCCGAAGTCGAGGTCGGCGGGGAATCCGTCTTCATCTTCGCCAACCATTGGAAGAGCGGCGCCGGCAGCCCGGCGACCGAGACCACCCGCCTCCAGAATGCCAGCGTGGCCCGCGCCCGGCTCGATGAGATCTTCAAGGCCAACCCGCGCGCCAACATTGTCTTCGGCGGGGACCTGAATTCGCACTATAATCAAAAGCAGCGCTACCCAGCCATGGCCAAAACTGGCATCCAGGACGTCCTCCGCTCCCAGGGCGATCCCGCCAAACTGGCGAACGGTAGTGCCGACCTTTACAACCTCTGGTATGACGTCGAACCATCCGCCCGGAAATCCGATGAATTCCGCGGTGAATGGGGGACCCTGATGCACCTCATCATCTCG
>CAIYEN010000110.1 GCA_903925205.1 uncultured Opitutia bacterium
CGCTTCGTGCGGCACGACGTCACGGTTCCTTACGACCAAGCGGTCGACGTCGTCTGCAACCTCGCCTGCCCGGCTTCGCCGCCACATTACCAGAAGGATCCGATCTATACGGCGAAGATCGCCTTCCTTGGGACGTTGCATGCGTTGGAGAATGCCGAGCGGCATCAAGCGAAGCTTTTGCAGGCGTCCACTTCGGAGATCTATGGGGACCCGTTGGTTCACCCACAGCCGGAAGGCTACCTCGGCAACGTCAATTCGGTGGGCCCGCGCGCGTGCTATGATGAAGGAAAGCGTTTGGCGGAAACGCTGTGCGCCGATTTCCAGCGCTTGGGCCGGGTGGATGCCCGGATCGTCCGGATCTTTAACACCTACGGCCCCAATATGCGCCTCGACGATGGTCGGGTGGTCACGAACTTCTTGCTCCAGGCCCTGCGCGGAGAAGCCCTGACTGTTTACGGTGACGGGAGTCAGACGCGGTCGTTCTGTTATGTGGATGACCTCATTGAAGGGTTCGTGCGGGTGCTGGCGGCGCCGACGAACCTCGGTCCGGTGAATCTCGGTAACCCTTCGGAATTCACGATGCTGCAACTGGCGCAGGCCGTGCAGGCTGAGGTTGGCACGGCCACGCCGATTCGACACCTACCGCTCCCAGTGGACGACCCCAAGCAACGTTGCCCCGATATCACCAAGGCCCGGACTCACCTACAGTGGCAGCCCAGCATCGAGCTGGCCGAAGGCCTCCGTCGCACGGCCGCCTATATCCGTCCCTTGAGCCCACGTTAAGACCATGAATGCACGTCCTCAGAAGATTGTCTGCATCGGCGCAGGCTACGTCGGCGGCCCCACCATGGCCGTCATCGCGGCCCGTTGTCCAGATGTACAAGTGACGGTGCTCGACCTTAACGCCGCGCGCATCGCGGCTTGGAATAGCGAAAGCCTGCCCGTCTTTGAGCCAGGCTTACCGGAAGTCGTCCGGCAGGTGCGCGGTCGCAACTTGCACTTCCTCGCCCAAGCCCAAGGCGTTGCGGCCTTAGCCGAAGCCGACGTCGTTTTCATTTCGGTGCAGACGCCGACCAAGACGTCCGGCGCGGGTGCCGGCAAGGCTTCGGATTTACAGTATGTCGAAGCCTGTGCCCGCCTCATCGCTGAACATGCGCGTGGCCATACCATCGTGGTGGAAAAGTCGACTATGCCCGTGCGGGCGGCGGAACGTATCCAGCAAATCCTATCTACGACCCAAACGGGGGGCACTTTCGCCGTTCTCTCCAACCCCGAGTTTCTCGCCGAGGGCACGGCCATCCGGGACCTCGAGCAGCCCGACCGCGTGCTCATTGGCGGCGAAGACCCCGCCGCGGTCGCAGCCTTAAAGTCGATCTACGCCACGTGGGTCGCCCCGGAAAAGATCCTGACCACGGGCCTTTGGTCGGCGGAGCTGTCTAAGCTAGCCGCAAACGCCTTCTTGGCGCAGCGCGTTTCCTCCATCAACGCACTCTCGGCGCTCTGCGAAAAGACCGGCGCAGAAGTGGCGGAAGTCGCCGCCGTGGTGGGCACAGATTCGCGGATTGGCCCAAAGTTCTTGCAGGCCTCGGTCGGCTTTGGTGGCTCCTGCTTCCAGAAAGACCTGCTTTCGTTAATCTACCTTTGCGAGCACCACGGCCTCCCAGAAGTTGCTGCCTATTGGCAAGGCGTCGTCGACATCAACGAGTGGCAGAAACACCGGTTCGCTAAAGTCGTCCAGCAGGTAGCGGTGAGTGGCCGGATCGCCGTCCTCGGACTCGCGTTCAAGAAGGACACTAATGACTTCCGGGAATCGGCCGCCCTAGCGGTCTGCCGGTCTCTGTTGCAGGCGGGGCTGGAGGTTGTGGCCTATGATCCCCGCGTGGACGGCAGTCGCTTTGCGGCTGAGCTCGGCCACCCCGCCCGTTTCTCGGTTGCCTCGACTGTCAGCGCGGCCTTGGCCGGTGCGGGGGCGGTGGCCGTCCTTACTGAATGGGAAGAATTCAAGTCGATAGCGTGGGCCTCCGTCCAGCTTCTCCCAGGGGCGGTGATTTGCGATGGCCGTAATGTGGTTGATCGCGCGGCGGTCCAGCAGGCGGGCTACGGCCTACGTGTCATCGGTTCAGCCGCCCCTTAGCCGACCACGGAGGTCGTTTCTCGAGCCGCACCCTGTGCGGCTTTTTTGTGCCTAAAGACCCCGTCACTTTCCATCGCCCATGAACTCTTCCATCGTCGCGGCGTTTTGGGAGTTCACGTTCCGGCGTCCAAAGACTACGAAGAAAGTTTTGACGACGATACGGAGGTCGAGCCAGAGGCTTTGGTTTTGGACATACCAAACATCGAGGGCGAATTTCTCGTCCCACGTCAGGGCGTTCCGTCCGTTGACCTGTGCCCAGCCGGTGACGCCGGGTTTCATCAGCATTCGCTGCGCTTGGAAGGCGTTGTAGCGTGGCAGGTAGCGCATGAGCAAGGGGCGTGGGCCGACCACGCTCATGTCGCCCCGCAGCACGTTCCACATCTGCGGGAACTCATCGAGCGTCGTCGAGCGGAGGAACTTTCCGAACGCTGTGAGCCGAACCTCGTCGGGTAACGGGTGGCCCTGGGCATCGACGCCATCCGTCATCGTCCGGAACTTCACGACCTTGAAAGGCTTCCCGTGGCGCCCAGGACGTTCCTGCAGGAATAGGATTGGCGACCCCAGCTTAATGCGGACGAGCACCGCCACCAGCGCGAGCAGCGGGCTGAAGACGATCAGCCAGCCGAGGGAAAAAAAGATATCGAAGGTGCGTTTAACCATGCTCAGCGGCGGGGCGTCAGGGCCTCGGTTTCCAAGGATAGTAGGTGGACGCCGTTTTCAAAGACGATGGCAAATTCGACCTCCGTCGTCCCGGTTGGGGCGGGGAGGATGAGGCAACCTTCGCGGGCGCTACAGCGGACCGTGCGTGTCAGGGGCTTGCCGCTGCCGCGGAAGGTCAGCGTCAGGCGCACGTCCGGTTCTTCGGCGGCGGCGCCCAGTCTTACCGCCAGTTTCACAAACTTACCCGCCGCCATCGCCTGGGTCCGCCGGAGCGTGCCGGAGTCACGGGTGACGTGCAACAGGCCCGAGCCCGAATGAACGACACTGAATTGCCGGTTGGCGCGCTGGAACAGCCACTCCGTGAAGAGCGCCGTCGAGTCCGTGGGCGCGGAGAGCGTGGTGACCGCCTCGGCATGTTCGAGCCAGAAGAGGTTGAGGGCACTGAGGCCGGTCTGATCGGTCGAGGTCAATGCGGCCAACTCCTCCCGCAGTTCTGGACGGGCAAAGGCGGCGGCGCAGAAGGACTGGCGAGGGTCCGTTGGAATGAATTCCAACCAGTGCACGGGCAGGCCATACGCACCCCAGGCCAGGTTGAAGCGTTGTTGCTGCGCTTGGTAAGCTGTTTCGACTTTAAGAAGTTTATCCAAGCAGGCGAGGGCTTGCGTGCTCGTTGGCGCTGAAGCCATTCGGGCGCTGGATACTTGCCGGAACTTCACGGACAGCGCCCACGCGTCCCTAAACTGCTGTAAGCGCCAGCGCTGGTTCTGCAGTCGGATGGTCGACTTATCGTTGGCGGCCAGAGCCACTTCCGCTTGGGCGAGGTAAACTGAGATGCGCTCGACTTCCGCTTCAGACAGAACGGCGGCGGAGCTTTCCGAGCGGAAGTGTCGGATCCACTGATTGGCGCCGCCCCGGCGCACATCGCGCGTCCAAGCCGATTCGACGACCCGATAAGCCTCGCGCATGGGTGCGGCTGCGGGACCATAGGCCGCGGCAAACCAGCCCGTGAGCAGCGCTTCGGGATCTTGGTTCGGTTGCTCGAGTAGTTTCGCCCCCAGCCAAGCCTTGGGTGCATCGAATCCCCAGAGTGGCGCGAGTTCCGCGTACCAACCTTTGACTCCAACGTCATGGGCGGCGCGAATCGACGCGGCTTGGGCGGTGAAATGGGCCCGGGGGCAGGTGTAGTCGACGCCGTACCAATAATCATAGGCCCCCACGCGGCGAGCACCGGATTGCACCCAAGCCTTAAGGTTGGTGGCTTCTTGCGCGGCGAACGTTGGATCCGCGTAGCCGATACGGTCCGCGCAGACCCACGGGAAAATCGCTGGAGCAACCTTCACCGTCGGGGCCTGCAAGGTCTGTAGGTAGGCCAAGGTGCCGATGGCGTGGCGTTCGCCGCGCAAGTCGCCGGCCGGCTGCCAGAATGACTTCGCCACTTCATTCAAATAGCGAACTAAGTAATCCGTGCGGACCGGTCGCTCGCGATACCATCCCTCGGACTTCACCGCATCATCGAAGGTTAGAGAATCATTGACGCCCAGCGGGACGCAGAAATCGTCTGGGTGCTTGTGGAACCAGTCGCGGGCTTGACGGGCGCCGATCTCGGGCGCCCGCGGATGAGTGAGATTCGGGTTGGCATCGTAACCATTGCCTTTCGGCGCTTGGCGGACGCCGTTGACGGACGCAAAGAGCGTCGGGTCTTCCGCAAACTCCTTTTTGCCGAAGGCCGCGTAGAGCCCGTGAGAGAAAGTTGGGGCCCGACCATAGCCAATGCTGAAAGCCCATTCTTGGCTGAGCTCATTACGGAGCCCACCGATTTCACGCCAAGCGAAGGCTGGCTGGAATATGTCGTCAGCCGGAGCGACGACCCGGTTTAGCGTGACCCAGTCGGCGCCTTGTGGTCCGGGGAAAGCGAAGAAGACGCCCAACGCGCGTTCGCAGAAACGGCCGACGGCGATGCGGGTGGCCGTTGGGTTGTTGCCGATTAAGAAGACCGAGTGACCGACTGCCCGGCAGACTGACGTGTCGCCCTCACCTGGCGGCGCAAGAACGCCGGCCTTTTGGGCGGCTTGGGTCTTCCCTACGTAAAGGCCCGCTGGGGAGCCACCGGCGTTGGCGGACTCTTCGATTAACGCCGGCTTTTTTCCAGTCACCCGTTCGCACCA
>CAIYEN010000111.1 GCA_903925205.1 uncultured Opitutia bacterium
ACCATCGAAGGCATCAAGGATGCTGCGAAGAATGGCACCATCGCCGGCTACCCGGTGATCGATTTCAAGGTCAGCATCGTCTTTGGTTCCTACCACGAAGTGGACTCGAACGAAATGGCTTTCAAGATGGCCGGCATCTTCGCGTTCAAGGACGCGATGAAGGATGCCAAGCCCCAGCTGCTTGAGCCTGTCATGAAGGTCGAAGTCGTGACCCCGGAAGAATACCAGGGCGACATCATGGGTGACTTGAACCGCCGCCGTGGCCAGATTCAGGGCATGGACACCAAGGGTGGCCTCTGCAACATCGAGGCTCGCGTCCCGCTCGCCGAAATGTTCGGTTACTCGACCGACGTCCGCTCGCTCTCCAAGGGGCGCGCCTCCTACTCCATGGAGCCTGCCACTTACGAGCGCGTTCCTGAACAGATCCTCAAACAGGTCGTCGAAACTTCTTCGCGTGCTCCTGCCCGCACCTAACCCCAACACTTCCTCCCAAGATGGCCAGCAAAACTAAGATTCGTATTAAGCTTAAGGGCTTCGACTACCGCATGGTGGATCACTCCGCCAACGAGATCGTCGATACCGCCAAGCGTACCGGCGCCCGTGTTTCGGGTCCGATCACTCTCCCGACCTCGATTGAGCGTCTCACCGTCAACCGTTCTCCGCACGTCGACAAGAAGTCGATGGACCAGTTCGAGATCCGCACGCACAAGCGTCTGATCGAGATCATTGATCCGAACGCCCAGACGGTGGATGAGCTGCGTAAGCTCAACATGCCCTCGGGCGTGAATTTCAACATCATCGCCTAACCCTCACCTTCAACCTCAACCCCCAAAGCAGGCGCCAAGCGACCCTACGACAGGACCAAGATTCCGCAAGGACATCCAAAGCCTAACGCAGGTCATCACTGACCTAAAGATTCCGCAAGGAATCACCTGCCTCTTAGAAAATGAAGCACCAACTACTCGGTAAGAAAATCGGAATGACCCAGGTATACGACGGGGAAAATAACCTCGTCCCTGTTACGGTCGTCCAAGCCGGCCCGTGTCCCGTGACACAGGTCAAGACTGTCCTGAGCGACGGTTACAACGCCGTCCAAATCGGCTTTGGCGAACAGAAGGAGAGCCGTCTCTCGGGCGGCGAACTCGGTCACCTCAAGAAGGCCGGCGTTAGCCCGGTCAGCCATCTCCAGGAAATCCGCCTCTCGGCCGCCCCTGAAGTCAAGGTTGGCGACGTCTTCACCGTTGAGAAGTTCACCGTCGGCCAGATGGTCGACGTGATCGGCACCGTCAAGGGCCGCGGCTTCCAGGGCGTCATGAAGCGCCACGACATGGATGGCCAGCCTGACTCCCACGGTCACATGATGCACCGCCGAATCGGCTCGATCGGTATGCGTCAGACCCCTGGTCACGTGTTTAAGGGCAAGCGCATGCCGGGCCACATGGGCTCCGTCCAGCGCACCGTCCAGAACCTTCGCGTCGTGCAGGTGCTCGCCGAGAAGAACCTCCTCCTCATCAAGGGCAGCTTCCCCGGCGCCAACGGCGAGCTTGTGCTCGTCCGCCCTGCCAAGAAGTCCAAGTAACCCCTAACGTACGTACGCAGCCATGAAGCTCAAAGTTTATAAGACCGACGGTTCCTCCTTCACGGAGAAGGAATTCGACATTCCTTCCTTCGAAGGCGACAAGGGTGTCGCCCTCCTGAAGCAGGTCATCGTCTCCTACCAGGCCAACAAGCGCCAGGGTACTTCCAAGACCAAGGATTACGGCGAAGTCGCCGGTTCTGGTAAGAAGATGCTCCCGCAGAAGGGCTCTGGCGGTTCCCGTCACGGCGACAAGCGCGCCCCGCAACTCTACAAGGGTGGTATCGTCTTTGGCCCGCGTCCGCGCGATTGGTCCAAGACCATCACCGTCCAAGCCAAGAAGATCGCGCTGCAGCGCGCCCTCTTCGACCTCGCCAACGACGGCGGCCTCGCCGTCATCGAGCGCTTCGAAGTCGCTAAGCCGAAGACCGCTTTGTTCGTTAAGGTGCTCAAGAATGTCAGCCCGGAAGGCAAGCGTCTCCTCGTGGTCGACAGCACCTGGAGCGAGCCAGTCCTCCGGGCGAGCCGCAACATCAGCCGCGCGCTGTTCTCCAACTCCTCTAACCTCAATGCCCTCGATCTCGTCAAGACCCCCCGCGTCCTGATCACCCTCGAAGGCCTCACCAAGGTGCTCGAGCGCACCAAGAACTAATCGAACAATGAAGCCCGCTTCCGAAATCATCAGCCGCCCAATCCTCACGGAAAAGGCCTCCGGCCTGGCTGAAGCCAACAAGTACGTCTTCGAGATCCTGCCCGGTTGCGACCGTGCCCAGGTGAAGACCGCCATCGAGGCCGCCTTCAAGGTGTCCGTCCTCAAGGTAAACATCCTGATCCGTAAGGGCAAGATGCGCCGTAGCCGCCTCAGCGGTGGCTCGGTCTACCAAGAGACTCGCTCGCGTCGCGCCATCGTCACCCTGAAGAAGGGCGACGTTATCTCCCTCGCCTAATTTCCGGAGTCGACACCGCCATGCCCATCGTCACCCATCGTCCTATCACCCCCGGCACGCGCTTCCTCGTTCGCGTGAAGACCGAGGGCCTGCACCCTGGTCGCCCTGAACGCTCCCTCACGGAGAGCAATCACCGCGCCATGGGCCGTAATTGCTACGGCCGCATCACCTCGCGCCGTCGCGGGGGAGGCCATAAGAAGCTCTACCGCACCATCGACTTCCGTCGTGATCGCTTGGACGCTCCAGCCACCGTGCTGCGTATCGAGTACGATCCGAACCGGACCGCTCACTTGGCGCTCATCGAGTACGCGGACAAGACCCACTCGTACATTCTCGCCCCCGATGGCTTGAAGGTCGGTGACGTCGTCGTCAGCACCACGAAGCCCCAGGAACGTTTGACCCCTGGTCTCTCGTTGCCGCTCCGTCTGATTGCTCCGGCGACCTTCATCCACTGCATTGAACTCGAGCCCGGCAAGGGCGCCCAGGTCGCTCGTTCGGCCGGCGGTTTCGCCCAGCTCCTCGGTATCGAAGCCGATCGCGCCATTCTCCGCATGCCTTCGGGCGAACAGCGTTACATCAACGCGGATTGCCGTGCCACTGTCGGTATCGTCGGTAACGTCGATCACCACAATGCCAGCCTCGGTAAGGCCGGTCGTAGCCGCTGGAAGGGCATCCGTCCTCGTCAGCGTGGTATGTCGATGAACCCTGTCGATCACCCGAACGGTGGTGGCGGTGGTAAGAAAAAGGGTGGTGGCGGTCGCCAGCACCTCAAGTCCCCTTGGGGTCAGCTCGCGAAGGGTTTCCCGACGCGCACCAAGGCCAAGGCCTCGAACAACCAAATCATCCTGCGCCGCAACGGTCGCAAGACGAAGAAGGTCTAACCCTTAAACGTCACCCACCCACATGGCACGCTCTCGTAAAAAAGGTTTCTTTGTCGACCCGCACATCCTCGACAAGGTTCTGGTGGCCCAAAAGGCCAACAGCCGTAAGCCGATCAAGACCTGGTCCCGTCGTTCGACGGTCACCCCGGAATTCATCGGCCTTAACCTGGAAGTTCACAACGGTAAGGCCTTCGTTCCCGTCTATGTGACGGAAAACATGGTTGGCCATAAGCTCGGCGAGTTCGCTCCAACGCGCACCTTCCGCCAGCACACCCAGCCTTCTCGCAAGGAAGCCCAGTAATCCTGTTCATGCGCTTCGCCCTCTCCATGTCGGTCTTGCTCGCTTCCGCTGCTGCGGTTTGCGCGGGCAGCCGTACGTTGGGGTCGGCCGAGTCGAATGGTCAGGCCAATGTCGTCGAAGTGGTCGTTGGTCGCAGCGCGGACCTTGTGGTCCTCGCCAGCGGTTACGATGCAGGTCTCCGTCCGGGTACCGTTTGTACGGTCTTCCGCGCGGGCCAACCCTTCGGTTCGATTGTCGTCGCAGATGCTTCCGAGCACCGCGCCGTGGCCTTGATTCTTTCGCTCGACGGCGGCGCCCGCATCAACCCGGGCGACACCGTAATTCTCCGCGCTAATCCCCGCATCTAACCTCAACATCCTTTTATAACCGTCATGGAAGTCCACGCTCTCACCCGTTTTGCCCGCATGTCGCCCCAGAAGGTGCGCGAAGTCGCCCGCCAGATCCAGGGTCTCCCTGCCGAGGAAGCTGTCCAGCTCCTCCGCTTCATCCCCCGCAAGTCGGCTCGCCTCCTGTCCAAGACCTTGGCCAGCGCGATCGCCAATGCGGAGAACAACCACCAGCTCTCCAGCGCCGACCTCGTCGTCGTGTCCGCCACGGTGAACCAAGGTCCAGTGCTCAAGCGCTCGATGCCCGCCGCGCGCGGCTCGGCTCACCCCATCCACAAGTCTATGAGCCACATCCGCATCGCGCTGGGCTCGGCCACCAAGTAACCCCTTACAAACCACACAATGGGACAGAAAGTAAATCCGATCGGCTTCCGTCTAGCCGTCCGCCGCAACTGGGAATCTCGCTGGTTCGCAACGACGCGCGATGGCGCCTTCGCTCGCAACATCCTCGAGGACTACCGCATCCGCGAGTTCCTTAAGGAAAAGCTCCGCCAGGCCGCGGTGCCCCGCATCTTCATTGAACGCGCCGGCCCTAAGGTCCGCGTTCGTATCTGGACTGCCCGCCCGGGCGTCGTCATCGGCCGCAAGGGCGATGAACTCAAGAAGCTCCGCGAGGAGATCGCCGTCGTCGCCGGTAAGGCGAAGGCCGAGGACGTCATCCTCGAAGTCAACGAAGTGAAGCGCCCCGACCTCGTGGCCCAGCTCGTTGCCGAAAACGTGGCCCTCCAGCTCGAGCGCCGCATTTCTTTCCGTCGCGCCATGAAGAAGGCCATCCAGTCCACCATGCAGAACGGCGCCGATGGCATCCGTCTCCGCCTCGGTGGTCGTCTCGGTGGCGCTGAAATCGCCCGCGTCGAGTCCGCTCGCGTTGGTCGCGTCCCGCTCCACACCCTGCGCGAGAACATCGACTACGGTTTCGCCGAAGCTCGCACCCTCTACGGCAAACTCGGCATCAAGTGCTGGATTTGTGCCAAGGACTCCGAGTTCTAAACCGCCCGCGTAACCCTCGAACTAACGACCTGCTTCCATGGCCAATCTTCAACCCGCCCGCACCAAGTGGCGCAAACACCGCAAAGGCAAGATCCGCGGTAATGCCACGACCTGCAACACCCTCGCTTTTGGCGATTTTGGCATCCAGTCCCTGGACCGTGCCCGAATCCCCGCCAACCAGATTGAGGCTGCCCGTATCGCCATCTCCCGCGCCTTGAAGCGTAAGGGCAAGATGTGGATGCGTATTTTCCCGCACACCCCGGTAACCCGCAAGCCCGCCGAAGTCCGAATGGGCTCTGGTAAGGGTAGCGTCGAGTACTACGTGGCCGTCATTAAGCCTGGTACCATGCTTTTTGAGGTCGGCGGCGTGCCGATCACCGTCGCCCGCGAGGCCATGCGTCTGGCCGACACCAAGTTGCAGGTCCGTTGTCGCTTCCTGGCTCGCGAAGAGCTCGAAAAGTATTGATGCCTACGGCCCTCCTCACCCATAACTGACCTCTTTTCCCGATGCGTACCTACCAAAAAGGCAAGCCTTCCGCCGCCTCCGCGCTGCGACCCCTGGCCGCCGCTGAGCTCCAGAAGCGCGTGCGTGAAGCCCGCGAGGAACTCCTCCAGCTCCGTCTTCGTAAGGCGACCGGCGCTGTCGAAAACTCTGCCCGTTTCCGTTTCCTCCGCGCCGACATCGCCCGATGCCTGACGGTGCTGAAGGCCCAGGCCACCGCCGCCAAGTAACCCTTAAACCATTATTCCGATGTCCGAGACCCGCTCCAACCGCAAGACCCTCATCGGCTTCGTCGCCACCCGTTCGGGCGACAAGTCCGTGAAGGTTAATTTCCAATACACCGTCCTCCACCCCGTTTACGGCAAGGAAGTGAAGCGCCGCACCGTGCTCCACGCCCATGACGAGAAGAACGAATGCAAGGTGGGCGATAAGGTCGAGATCATGGAGACCCGCCCGCTGTCCAAGCTTAAGCGCTGGCGCGTGATCCGCGTCGTCGAAGCCGCGAAGGTCGCCGTCCAGTCGATCGAAGGCTAATTCCCTAACTACCTACTTTTATGCTTCAGATGCTTTCCCGACTCGACGTCGCCGATAATACCGGCGCCCGTCAGGTCCAGATGATCCGCCGCCTCGGCCAGATCACCGACACCGCTGGTATTGGCGATGTCATCATTTGCTCCGTCAAGGACTCGACCCCCGATGCCCAGTGCAAGAAGGGTAGCGTCGTCCGCGCCGTGATCGTCCGCACCGTGGCCCCAATCCGTCGTAACGATGGCAGCTACCTGCGCTTCGACTCGAACGCCGTCGTCATCCTGGACGACAACGGCAACCCGAAGGGTACCCGCATCTTCGGGCCCGTCGCCCGCGAGCTCCGCGGTAAGAACTTCATGAAGATCATTTCCCTCGCTCCCGAGGTCCTCTAATCCGCCATGTCTAAGACTGATATCAAGAAAGGCGACGAAGTCGTCGTCATCGCCGGTGCCGATAAGGGCAAGCGCGGTGAAATCCTCACCTACGATCGGGCCGCCGAACGCGTCACCATCAAGGGGCTCAACCTCGTTAAGCGTCACCTCAAGCGCACGCAAGAAGGCACGGGAGGCATCACTGAAAAGGAAGCCCCTATCCATCGCTCTAACGTGATGCTGGGCTCCCTCTGGGACGCCCGTCGCGCCAAGAAGCCGGCCAAGAAGGCTGCTAAGTAACCCCGACGAAACCACCCGAGATTTACACACAGATGTCCACCAAGCCCTATCTAAAGAAGGCCTACCTCGAGAAGGTCGTCCCCGAGCTCCGCAAGTCCCGCGGATACAAGAACATTCACCAGGTTCCTAACCTGACCAAGATTGTCCTGAATTCTGCCTTCAAGGCCGAAGCGGACAAGGCGCACATCGCCGAAGTCGTGAAGGAAATCACCAAGCTTTCCGGTCAGAAGCCGGTCATCACCTACGCCTCCAAGAGCGTCGCAAGCTTTAAGGTCCGCCAAGGCATGCCGCTGGGCTGCATGGTCACCCTCCGTGGTGCCCGCATGTGGGAATTCCTCCTCCGCCTCACCGCGGTGGCCCTCCCGATGATTCGCGACTTCCGCGGCGTCGGTAACCGTCTCGACGGCCGTGGTAACTACTCCCTCGGTATCGTCGACCACACCATCTTCCCGGAAACCCAAGCCGACGGTTCGCAGCGCGCGAACATCGGCATGGACGTCGTCATCGTGACGACCGCCAAGACCGACGATGAAGGCCGCGAACTGCTCCGCCTACTCGGCATGCCGTTCCGTCGCTCCTCCGCTGCCACCGAAGCCGTCGCCACCGCGAAGGCCTAACCCCTAGCTTACACACAAGTATGGCCAAGAAGTCCGTCATCCAGCGCGCCCTCAAGCGCGATCGCCTCGTCGCTAAGCACGCTGCCAAGCGCGCTGAGCTCAAGGCGATCCTCTCCAGCCCGAAGACCACCGAGGAGGAGTTCTACGCTGCCCAGCGTAAGCTCACCGAGTTGCCCCGCAACTCGTCCAAGGTTCGTCACAAGAACCGCTGTTCCATCTCGGGTCGTCCACGTGCGTTCATTCGCAAGTTCGGCCTGTCCCGTATCACCTTCCGCGAACTCGCCCTCGGTGGCCAGATTCCCGGCGTCACCAAGGCATCCTGGTAACCTCCGACCGCAACGACTATGTCCGCTTCTAACGATACCATCGGAGATTTCCTGACCTCCATCCGCAACGCATCGAAGGCCGAAAAGGCTACGATTGTCGTCCAGTGGTCGCGCCTCCGCGAAGGCGTGGCCCGCATCCTCACGGAGTCCGGCTATGTGGCCAGCTTCCGCAAGGCTGCCCGCGATGAAAAGCCCGTCCTCGAGCTCACCCTCAAGTACGTCTCTGGCGTGCCTGCCATCACCAGCATTGAGCGCGTCTCGACCCCTGGTCGCCGCGTCTACGCCGGCTACACGACCGTGCCGAAAGTCATCGGTGGCATGGGCGTCTCCATCCTCACCACTTCCCGTGGCGTCATGACCGATGCCGAGGCTCGTCGCCAGAAGGTTGGTGGCGAACTCCTCGCTAAGGTCTGGTAACCCAACCCCCTAATAAAAAAGTCATGAGCCGCATTGGCAAACAACCCGTCCCCGTCCCCGCGTCCGTCAAGGTCGCGATCAACGGTCAGACCATCTCTATCGAAGGCCCGAAGGGTAAGCTTTCGCACACGTTCCCAGCCCAGATTGGCGTGACCGTCGACAAGTCTGTCGTCCAAGTCGCTGATCTCTCGGAGAAGAAGGACGCTGGTCCCCTCTACGGGACCACGCGCGCCATTATCCGCAATATGGTGGAAGGCGTTGAGAAGGGCTACAGCAAGACCCTCCTCATCGAAGGCGTCGGTTTCAAGGCGGCCCTCAAGGGTAACGTCCTCGACCTCGCCCTCGGTTACTCCCACCCGATCCGTTACACCGTTCCGGCGGGCGTTACGGTCGTCGTCACCGACGGCACGAAGCTCCTGATCTCGGGCGCCGATCGCCACATGGTTGGTCAAGTTGCTGCCTCCATCAAACTCTACAAGCCGGTCGAGCCTTATAAGGGCAAGGGTGTTCGCATCGAAGGCGAATACGTCCGCCGCAAGGAAGGCAAGAAGACCGCCTAACCCGCTCGCTACTCACCTTCATGAATATTTCCAAGAAGAACCTGCTCGCGCAGAAGCGCCGCTGGCGCATCCGCAAGACGGTGCAAGGCACCGCCGCTCGTCCGCGTCTCGCGCTCAAGCTGACCCACCTCCATCTCTACGCCCAGGCGATCGACGACGATCGTGGTGTGACCCTCGTGGCCACTTCCACGACCTCGAAGGATCTCCGCGGCCAGAAGCTGCGTCCAACCGTCAAGGGTGCCACCGCTTTCGGTGCTGCTTTCGGCGCGAAGGCCAAGGCCGCCGGCCTCACCACCGTGGTCTTCGACCGCGCTGGTCGCCGTTACCACGGCGCCGTCAAGGCGTTCGCCGATGCCGCCCGCGCTGCTGGCCTCCTCTTCTAATAAATTCCATGAGCGAAGAAACCAAGAATGCCGCGGCCCCGGCCGCCCCTGCTGGTAATGCCGGTCCTGCTGGTCATGCCGGTCCTGGCCCTGGCGGCGACCGCCGTGGTCCTGGCGGCAATAATAACCGTCGTGGTCCTGGTGGCCCTGGCGGCCCGCGTGGCCCCCGTCGTGACAATCGTAACGATGCTCCTGCTTCTGAGTACAACGACAAGGTCGTCCACATCAACCGTTGCTCGAAGGTCGTCAAAGGTGGCCGTCGCTTTAACTTCGCTGCGCTCGTCGTCGCGGGTGATGGCAAGGGCCGCGTTGGTGTTGGTTACGGGAAGGCAAAGGAAGTCCCTGATGCGATTCGCAAAGGGACCGACCGCGCTCACCGCGCCCTCGTCCACGTCAACCTCCGCAACAACACCATTCCGCACGAAGTCATCGGCCGCGCCGATGGTGGCGTCGTCATGCTCCGTCCGGCTTCGCCGGGTACCGGCCTCATCGCCGGCGGTGGCGTCCGCGCTGTCTTGGAAGTGGTCGGCCTGAAGGACGTCCTCTCGAAGTCGATGGGTTCGAACAACCCCCAGGCGATTGTGAAGGCGACCCTCGATGGTCTCTCCCAGCTCCGCACTCTCGAACAAATCAAGTCCCTCCGCGCTTAAGCGGACCTCCTAACTATGAAGCTCCATTCTTTGCCCGCTATCAAGGGCTCTACTCACCGTCACAAGATCCTCGGCCGTGGTCGTGGTACCGGTCACGGTAAGACTTCCGGTCGTGGTCACAAGGGTATGAAGGCCCGTTCCGGTGGCGGTCACCGCCCTGGTTTCGAAGGTGGCCAGATGCCCCTCTACCGCCGCCTGCCTAAGCGTGGTTTCAACAACGTGAACCGCATCGATTACGCCGTGATTAACCTCCGCGACATCGAAGCGCTCGAAGGTGCCACCCTCGGCCTCGCTGAGTTCAAGGCCCAGGGCGTGCTCCGCTCCAACGCCCCGCTCCTCAAGGTGCTGGGCACGGGCGAAATCACCCGCGCTGTCACCGTTTCGGCTCATCGTTTCTCCGAAGCTGCTAAGCAGAAGATCATCGCCGCTGGCGGTAAGGTCATCGAGCTCGCAGTCAAGGCAGCGAAGGCTGAGTAATTTTCGGAAAGACGCCTTCCGCGATGTTTTCGGCTTTTGCCAATTGCTGGAGGATTCCTGAACTCAGGGCTCGTTTGCTTGCAACGGTCGCCCTGGTGTTCGTGGCGCGTATTGGGGCGAATATCCCGCTCCCGGGTATCGATCCCAAGGACATCATGGATTACTACCACTCGATGTCCGATAAGGCGTCGGGTGGGGTGTTGGCCATGTACAACATGTTCACGGGTGGCGCCCTGCTTAAGGGGGCGATCTTCTCGTTGGGCATCATGCCCTACATCAGTGCCTCGATCATCATGCAGTTGATGTCGGCGGTCGTGCCTTCCATCGCCCGCCTTCAGCAGGAAGGCGAAGTCGGCCGCCAAAAGGTCGCGCAGTATTCCCGCTACCTGACCATTATCATTGCCGTCGTCCAGTCGGCCCTCCTCCTGGGCGCCTTCTGTAATCCTCAAAAGGTTGGTCAAGCCCTCGGCTTGGGCAGCTTCACGGGCCAAATCGTGGTCATGGAGAACAAGACGCTCTTCGTTTGCCTCGGCGTGACCCTCCTGACGGCTGGTTCGATTGTCATGCTGTGGTTGGGCGAGCAGATTACCCAGCGCGGTATCGGTAACGGCACTTCGGTGCTCATCACGGTGGGTATCTTGGCCGACATCCCTGGGGCCATCACCAGTTTCGTTGACATGACTTTTGGGGGTAAGATTGGCACCGCTGGCGCCAATGACCATGGCTGGGAAAAGGCCCTCGGTATGATTATTCTCTTCGTCCTCGTGACGGCGGCGATGGTGGCCATCAATCAGGCTGTTCGAAAGATTCCCATTCAGTACGCCCAGCGCATGGTCGGGAAGAAGATGTATGGCGCCCAGACCAACTACTTGCCGTTAAAGGTGAACTACGCGGGCGTCATGCCGGTTATCTTTGCCGGCGCGATCCTCAGCTTCCCGCCGATGCTGCTCAACCCGTTGAGCACGCTCTCGCCGACGCTGGAGTTCCTCCGGGGTTGGGCGGACCTCTTCCAGGGCCGCGGTTGGTTCCACTACGTTTCATACGCGGTGCTAATCTTCGGCTTCAGCTACTTCTGGATTTCGATCATGTTCCGCCCGGTGCAGATCGCGGATGACCTCAAGAAGAATAACGGCTACATCCTCGGCGTGCGTCCGGGTGAACACACTGCGGCCTTCTTGGATTTCGTGATGACGCGCCTGACGGTGGCCGGTTCGCTCTTCCTGCTCATCATCGCGTTGATGCCTGACCTCTTCATGCTGCAGCTCAGCTTCCCGCAGCGTCTGGCGACATTCTTGGG
Organism: uncultured Opitutia bacterium; assembly: GCA_903925205.1. Taxonomy (GTDB): domain Bacteria; phylum Verrucomicrobiota; class Verrucomicrobiia; order Opitutales; family UBA953; genus UBA953. The sequence goes on from CAIYEN010000111.1 coordinate 11,510, forward strand.
TGGTACGGGTGGCCTCATCACGGTCGGCGTCATGCTCGACACGATGCGCCAAATCGAGACCTACCTCCTGCAGCGCAACTACGAAGGCTTCTTGAAGAAGGGTCGTATCGGCAGCATGCCGGTGCCAGCTCCTGCCCAGCGTCCGGCCGATTCCGCCGCCGCCCTCGGTTCGATGGAGAAGACCTGCATGGTCCTCTTCCTCTTCGGGGTCGCCGCCTGGATCGCCAACCACTGGGGTTCGTTCGCTAAGTAAGCTTGCCCTCGGATGATTGATCTTAAGTCGGAGGCAGAGGTAAGCCGGATGCGTGCGGCTTGTGCGGCCGCCGCTCGGGTCCTCCATGACCTTTCCTCGTTGGTCGTCCCGGGGGTCTCGACGGCTGGCCTCGATGCCGCCGCTCGCGGCCTCATGGCCCGGCATGGTTGTGAGAGCGCCTGCCACGGTTACGTGGTCGGTCGCCTCACCTATCCTGGATACATCTGCATCTCCGTGAATGATGAAATCGTCCACGGTATCGGTGCGCCCGACCGAATCATCCGGGACGGCGACCTAGTCTCGCTCGACGTCGTCGTCCGCCGGGATGGGTTCATCGGCGATAACGCCCGGACCTTGGTCGTGGGGAAGGCTCCGGCCGAGGCGCAAGCGCTCTGTCGGGATACCGAAAATGCCCTCCATGCGGGCATCGCGGCCGTGAAACCGGGAAATAGGGTAGGGGACATTTCCGCCGCCATCCAGGCCGCCTTGACCCCCCAGGGGTACGGCATCGTTCGTGACTTTGTCGGCCATGGCGTCGGGCGTAAAATGCACGAAGAGCCCCAAATCCCTAATTTTGGCAAGGCTGGCACTGGAGCTAAACTCTTGCCTGGCATGGCTTTAGCCATTGAGCCGATGGTAAATTTAGGCACCCACAAGATCGTCATGGCCGCCGATGGCTGGACTGCCCGGACGGCTGACGGGAAGGTTTCTGCCCACTTCGAGCACACCGTTTTGGTGACCGAAAATGGGGCCGAAATCCTTACTCTGCCATAAAGAATATTTTTTGCTTCCAAATCCACACAGAACCTTCAAGTTCCGACCTCTTTCCCACCTTCCAAACAGCACGGACACCATGCCACGAATCCTCGGCGTAGACATTCCCAACAACAAGAAAGTAGAGTACTCGCTCCGCTACATCTATGGCATCGGCCCCCGCCGCGCCACAGAGATCTGCGAAGCCCTCGGCTTCGACCCCGCTATGCGCGCGTCGAATCTGTCGGAAGAGCAGCTCAACAAGATTGTCGAGTACATCGTCCGCATGGGCTACAAGTGCGAGGGCGACCTTCGTCGCGACATCGCGCAGAACTTGAAGCGCCTCCAGGCCATCAAGTGCTACCGCGGCCTCCGCCACTTCCGTGGTCTCCCGGTCCGTGGTCAGCGTACCCGTACCAACGCACGTACTCGTAAGGGTAAGCGTAAGACCGTCGGCGTCGCCGCGGCTCCTGCTAAGTAATCATTTAACCACTACACATATTTCCCGATGAGCGAAGAAGCCCCCAAGACCCCCAAGGCACGCAAGCCCAAGGCCACCGCGCCGGACGCTGCTGCCGCTGCCGCCGCCCCCGCGCCGGACGTGACTGCTGCCGCCGCTGCTGCCCCCGAGGCTGCACCCGAGCGCAAGGAGATTACCGCCAAGGAACTCCTTGGTGAAGAAATCGGCGAGATCAAGGTGCGTCGCGCCAAGGGCTCGAAGAATATCACCGTGGGTATCGTCCACGTGCTCGCGACTTTCAATAACACCAAGGTCACCATCACCGATGCCAATGGCAACGTGATCTCTTGGGGTAGCGCTGGCCGTCACCAATTCCGTGGTTCCCGCAAGTCCACTGCTTACGCCGCTCAGGTCGTCTGCCAGGAAGCCGCGAAGCTCGCCATGGCCCACGGCCTCAAGGATGTTTCCGTCCGCGTCAAGGGTCCGGGCATGGGCCGCGATAGCGCCATCCGCGCCTTGCAGCTCCTCGGTCTCAACGTCTCTTCGATCGTCGACACCACGCCGATTCCACACAACGGCTGCCGCCCGCCCAAGCGTCGCCGCGTCTAAGTCTTTTCCGTTTTCCGCATCACCGTCCGGTTATGGCAACCCGGGCGGGTCCTTCCCTCCGCCACCTCTACTAATAAATAACTACTATGTCTCGTTACACCGGTCCCACCACGAAGCTCAACCGTCGCTTCGGTCAGAACATTTTCCCCACCTCGAAGGGTGAAGAGCGCCGTCCCTACCCGCCGGGTATCCACGGTAAGACGACCCGCCGCAAGGTCTCTGAATACGGCGTCGGCCTCAATGAGAAGCAGAAGCTTCGCATGATGTACGGCCTGACTGAAAAACAGTTCCGCCTTTCTTTCGAGCGCGCTAAGCGCCAGGGCGGTGTCGCCGGCGACAACTTCCTCCGTATCCTCGAGACCCGCCTCGACAATGTCGTCTTCCGTCTCGGTTACGCCAACTCTCGTTCGGCTGCTCGCCAGCTCGTCTCCCACGGTCACGTCCGTATCGACGGCCGCAAGGTCGACGTTGCCAGCTTCACCGTGGCGCCAGGTCACGAGATTGAAATCCGCGACCGCACCTCCTCCAAGCAGCTCGCTACCCGCGCCATCGAAGAAGGCCAAGGTCGCGCCGCCCCGGCTTGGCTCGTCACCTTGCCCGACCAGCTTAAGGGCCAGATGGTTCGTGAACCCGCGAAGGAAGAACTCCCCCGCGATATCAACGTCCAGATCATCGTCGAATTCTACAGCCGCTAACCCTCAGCCTATCCTCACGGAACCAACGCCATGTCTAAGCGACTCGGAAAATTCGAACTCCCCAAGGGCCTCAAGAAAGAGGAAGCATCCGCTTCTATTACTTTCGCCCGTTACACCGCCGAGCCTTTTGAGACGGGCTTTGGTCACACGATCGGTAACTCGCTGCGCCGCGTGCTGCTGAGCTCCATCGAAGGTGCCGCCATCTCGGCTGTCACCATCGAAGGCGTCCAGCATGAGTTCCAGCCCATCGAAGGAGTCGTCGAAGACGTCACCGAAATCGTCCTGAACCTCAAGAAGGTCCGCATCCGCACGGAAGCGAACAAGCGCGAAGCCTTCAAGGGCACGATCGACGTCAACAAGACCGGCGTCATCAAGGCTTCCGATATCAAGTTTGAAACCAAGGGTGCCTCGGTGTCCCTGGTCAACCCAGACACCGTCATCTGCACGCTCGATCGCAAGCGCCGCTTCTTTGCAGAAGTGGAAGTGAGCATCGGTCGTAGCTGGGCTTCCGCCGAGGAAAACAAGAAGCCTGAGCAGGCCATCGGCTCGATCCCGGTCGACTCCCTTTTCTCGCCCGTCACCGTCGTCAAGTACGCCGTGGAAAGCACCCGCGTTGGCCAGATGACCGACTACGATAAGCTCGTGCTCGAAATCTCGACCGATGGTCGTATCAGCCCGGACGAAGCGCTTAAGGAAGCATCCGCCATCCTGCGCCATCACCTCGCCGTCTTCGACACCGTCTCCGCTGAGCCAGTGGAATTCGAATCCGGCAAGTCCGAGGTCACCGAAGAGGTCAATCGCCTCCGCAAGCTGCTCAACATGTCGGTCAACGAAATCGAGCTCTCGGTTCGTGCCGCTAACTGCCTCAACAACGCCAACATCAACACGGTTGGTGAACTGGCGATGAAGACGGAGCAGGAAATGCTCAAGTACCGCAACTTCGGCAAGAAGTCGCTGAACGAAATCAAGGCTAAGCTCGAACAGCTGGGTCTGTCCCTCGGTCAGAAGATCGACGAACGTCTGCTCGACAAGGGCGTTAACTCCTAATCACCACCCCCTCTCATGCGTCACCGCACTCACCACAATGTCCTGGGGGTCAAGACGGCCCACCGTCGCTCCCTCGTCGCAAATCTCGCGGCTGCGCTCTTCACCAACGCCCGTATCACGACCACGCTTTCCCGCGCCCGTGCTGTCCGTCCGTTTGCTGAGCGTCTGATCACCCTCGCGAAGAAGGCCGAACAGGCCACCGACAAGAGCGTCAAGCTGCACTACTACCGCCTCGCCCTTGCCCGTATCCGTAACGAGGACGCCTGCCACTTGCTCTTCACCGAGCGCGTGAAGCAGTTCCTTACACGCAACGGTGGTTTCACCCGTATCTACAAGATCGGTAACCGTAAGGGTGACGCCGCCGAAACGGCGCTCATCGAGCTCGTAGGCAAGGACGACAAGGCTCCGGCCATGACGCCTAAGGCCAAGACGGCTCGTAAGCCTAAAGCCAAGAAGGAAGCGGCCGCACAGGCCTAAGCTCCCTGGCGTAGGCGCCTATCCGAGACGCGTTCGCCTTCACTGGCGGCGCGTCTCGCCTTTTTAACCCCTCCCACCCCCTGCCATGCTTCAGCCCGTTGACCTCAGTGTCTTCCTGGCCTTCGTCGCTGGGTTGGTTGTGCTGGGGTTGTTTGGCCTCCAAGCTTGGTATGATCGCCGGGACGCCCTCCTGTTCGATCACCGCCGCCTGAATTCGGCGTTCTACTGCACGCGGTGCTCCCTGACCTTTGTCCGGCCACGTCGGCGCGAAGAGGCCACCTGCCCCCACTGCGGCTGGAACAATGTTCGCCTCAAGTTCTGAATCCCCTTAACTTCCCCCCATGGCTCCCCAGTCCATCGCAATTCTCGATTTTGGCTCCCAGCTGACCAAGGTCATCGCCCGCCGCGTCCGCGAGTGCAACGTCCACTCCCGTATCTACCCGTTCGGCGTTACACCCGAAACCCTCCGCGCCGATGGCGTCGTCGGCGTCATCCTCTCCGGCGGCCCGGATAGCGTGAAGGCGAAGGGCTCGCCCCACCCGCACGCCGGTATCTTTGAGATGGGCCTGCCTGTGCTCGGTATTTGTTACGGCGTCCAGCTTATGGGCCAAATGCTGGGCGGCAACGTCGCCAGCAGCACACACCGCGAATACGGCCATGGGGTTCTGTCCTTCCGCAAGGGTTCGCAGTTACTCCAAGGTCTTAAGTCCCCGCTGCGCATCTGGAATTCGCACGGCGACAAGATCACGCGCTTACCCCGTGGCTTTAAGGCCGTCGCCTCCACCGAGAACTCCGAGTGTGCGGTCATCGAAGACCCCAAGCGTCGCTTCTACGGTATCCAGTTCCACCCAGAAGTGGCCCATTCCGAGCGCGGCATCGATATCCTCCGTAACTTCTTATTCCGCATCTGCGGCGCCAAGCCGACGTGGAAGATGGACGACTACGTGGAGACCGCCGTGCGCGAGATCCGCGAGAAGGTCGGCAAGGCCCAGGTTATTCTCGGCCTCTCCGGCGGCGTCGATTCCTCCGTGGCCGCGGCCCTCATCCAGCGAGCGATTGGTAAGCAGTTGACCTGCGTCTTCGTTGATAACGGGCTACTCCGCCTCAATGAACGCGCACAGGTCGAGCAGATGTTCCGTGGCAAATTTAAGGTCGACCTCCGCGTCGTTGACGCCTCCGCGACCTTCCTGCGTAAACTCAAGGGCGTCACTGATCCTGAGCGCAAGCGCAAGATCATCGGCCACGAGTTCATCAAGGTCTTCGAGCGCTCGATTAAGGAGGTACAAAGCAAGAAGAAGGGGAAGGTTGAATTCCTTGCCCAAGGTACCCTGTACCCAGACGTTATCGAATCGCTTTCGCCGAATGGCGGCCCCGCTGCCACGATCAAGAGCCACCACAATGTGGGCGGCCTGCCGAAGCACATGAAACTGAAGCTGCTCGAGCCGCTGCGGGAACTCTTCAAGGACGAGGTCCGTGCCCTCGGCGAAGCCCTCGGCCTACCGCATGACATGGTCTGGCGTCACCCCTTCCCGGGCCCGGGCCTTGCGGTCCGCGTCTGCGGCGACATCACTAAGGAGCGCCTCGAGGTCCTCCGTAAAGCCGATGATATCTTCATCAGCGAACTACGCACTTCCGGTCAGTACGCCAAGGTCTGGCAGGCTTTTGCGGTCTTCTTGCCAGTCCGCAGCGTTGGGGTCATGGGCGATGGTCGCACCTACGACAATGTCTGTGCCCTCCGTGCCGTGACATCCTCCGACGCGATGACGGCCGATTGGGCCCGTTTGCCTTACGATGTCCTCCAGCGCGCCTCGACGCGTATCATCAATGAAGTGAAGGGCATCAACCGCGTGGTCTACGACGTCTCCTCCAAGCCGCCGGCGACCATCGAATGGGAATAGGCCGAGGTTTGCCCCGTTGACACCATCGCCACGTACCGTTTCCTTGCAGGCTCGTGGCTGAACCCGCTTTCCAGGTCATCGCGCGCCGCTGGCGCCCCCGCCGCTTCGACGAACTCGTCGGGCAGGAGCACATCGTGCGGACCTTGCGCAATGCCCTGACGACCAAGCAGCTGGCCCACGCCTACTTGTTCGTGGGTCCGCGTGGCACGGGTAAGACAACGACGGCCCGCGTCTTGGCCAAGGCCTTGAATTGCTCTGGCGGCCCCAAGGCGGACTTCTCCTTGGATGACCCGGTCTGCCTCGCCATCGAAGCCGGTAACTGCCTGGATGTCATTGAAATCGACGCCGCCTCCAACCGTAAGCTCGAGGATGCCCAGAAGATTCGCGAAGAATGCCAATTCGCCCCGTCCAACTGCCCGTACAAGGTCTTCATCATCGACGAAGTCCACCAGCTGACAAAGGAGGCCTTTAATGCGCTGCTGAAGACGCTCGAAGAGCCGCCACCCTGGGTGAAGTTCATTTTGGCAACGACCGAAGCGGATAAGGTCCTTCCGACCATCACGTCGCGCTGTCAGCGGCTCGAGTTCCACCCAATTTCCGAAGAGGTCATCGCCGCCCAACTCACGCGTATCGTCAAGGCCGATGGGGTTACGGCGGACCAAGACTCGCTCACGGCCATCGCCCGCCTCGCCAACGGCGGTATGCGCGATTCGCAGTCCATCCTGGACCAAGTCATTTCGTTCTCCGGCAAGAAGGTCAACGAAGCCGACGTGCTTTCGATTTACGGCCTAGCCTCGGCCCAACAGGTCCAAGACCTCGGCAAAGCCATCGCCACAGGCGACGGTAAGACCGTCTTGGCTTTGTGCGACGCTTTCCATGCCGAAGGCCGCGATTTGCTCCGCGTGTTAGCCGACCTGCAAAGTCGCGTCCGTCAAGCGGTCTTAGATTCCGTGAAGGCTGGCGGCACCAGTGCCGTGCTGGGCGGTAGTTTAGCGACCGAACAGTTAGTGCGTCTTTTGGAATGCTTACAGGCGGGCGAGCAGGGCATCCGCCAAGGACTTTCCCCCCGCGCGAACTTCGAGGTGACGTTGTTGAAGGCCATCGAGCAGAGTAGATCACGATCAATCGATAGCCTCATCAAAGACATCGCCGCTGCTGCAGCCGGTCTCCCTCGGGAGCCCGGCCAAAAAAAAATAAACCCATCGCCGGCGACACCGGCGGCGGAAGTGGCTCCCATCCGGGCGCCTGAACCTATGCCTGCACCGGTGGTCGCCTCGGTCGTTGCGGTCGCCCGGACCGTGCCCGTGCCCACTCCGGCCGCGCGGGTGGACGAGGCTGATGAGCCAGCGATCCCGCAACTCTCCGATGAGGAGACCATCATTGCGGAAAACCGCGAGGCGGAGTCCTTTAACTTTGTCTTACCCGCCTTACCGACGGTCACCGTCGCGGAAGTTGGGAAGGCGTCTTTTCCTGGTGAAGCGGATTTCGATGAGGCCGTGGCTTCACTGCCGCCGGGGCTCGCCGAGAAGTTGCGGGTTACCTTAGGCGCCGAGTTCACGGCCTTGCGCCCCATCCCCGCCGGCAAGCTCCGCAAGCCAATCTAAACGTGGCCAAGGATTTCGAGGTCGGCTTGATTTCTGATACGCACGGCAAGATGCGCCCAGAGGCGCTCTTGGCGCTCGCGGGGTGCGAAATCATTTTCCATGCGGGCGATGTGTGCGGGTCGGCGGTGTTGGAAGATTTAGCGTCGTTTGCTCCCTGCTATGCCGTCGCGGGTAACTGTGACTCCGATCCGGCTTTGCCTCTGACCTTTCTGCAAGAGGTCGCTGGGGTCCGTTTTCTCATCCACCATGGCCATTTGCCGGTGGATGTAGCCCGTTTCCGTCCCGATGTCGTGGTGACCGGTCATACGCACGTCCCCAAGATTGAGCAGGTCGGAGCCGTGCTTTATGTGAATCCAGGCAGCGCTGGGCCGCGCCGCTTCAATCTCCCCGTGACCGTCGCTCGTCTCACGATTCGCGCCGGCCGCCCGGCAGCCCGCCTCATCGAGCTTTCTGTGCCATGAGCCAAGCGTTACCCATCGATGCGCTGAAGGAACCGCTCGTCACCGCCTGCGGCCGTACGCGGCGGATTGTCCTCCGTGCGCCGACGGGGTCGGGCAAGTCGACCCGGATTCCGCAGATGCTTTTGGACCTAGGCTTAGTGCAGGGTCAAATCATCGTTCTACAACCCCGCCGCATCGCCGCTCGTCTCTTGGCCGCGCGTATTGCCCAAGAGCGAGGCGTTAAACTGGGGGGCGAAGTCGGTTACCAGATTCGTTTTGAGCGCGTTGAGTCTGCCGAGACCCGCATCAAGTTTGTCACCGAAGCCCTGCTGCTTCGGCAGATGGCCTCGGACCCGCAGCTCAAGGGCGTCGGGGCCGTTGTCTTCGATGAATTCCATGAGCGCAACCTGCACTCCGATGTCGCCTTGGCGCTGGCCCGGCAGTTGCAGGAGTCCGGCCGGCCAGACCTACTCATCGTCGCGATGTCGGCGACGCTGGACACGGAAGGTGTCGCCCGCTGGATGGGGAATGCCGAGACTTTGGCCGCCGATGGCCGGGCTTACCCAGTCGACGTCGAGTACGTACCAGTCGCACGTACGTCCACCCGCCCAGTCTGGGATCTCGCCGCCGAGCAGGTGGGTCGCATCCTGCACGAAGAGCCTGAAGGTGATGTCCTCGTCTTCATGCCAGGGGGCTACGAAATCATGCGCACGATTGGGGCGGTCCGGAATTTACGCGAATCCGGTGGCGTCGATATCTTGCCGCTCTACGGCGAACTGCCGCCCGAGGAACAAGACCGCGCCGTGCGCCCCGGCCCTCGCCGTAAAGTCATCGTTGCAACGAACGTCGCCGAGACGTCGCTGACTATCCCCGGCGTGCGTGCGGTGGTCGATGCGGGCTTGGCCCGTATTGCGCGTTTCGACGCTTTACGTGGCATCGACACGCTCATGGTGGAAGCAGTCTCGCAGGCTTCCGCTGAACAACGGGCGGGCCGCGCTGGCCGTACCGGCCCTGGGCGTTGCATCCGGCTCTGGTCGCATACGGATCATCAGGCCCGACCCCTGCGCGAAGTCCCCGAAATCAAGCGGGTCGACTTAGCGGAGACAATTCTGCTGCTCCTCTCTTCTGGCTGGGGGGACCCCGCGACCTTCCCTTGGTATGAAAAGCCTGAGCCGATTGCACTGCAGCGGGCGGTCACCGTCCTGACCGACCTCGGGGCGATAGATGGCCGCGGGGCGTTAACCACGTTGGGCCGGCGGATGGCCGTCTTTCCAGCGCATCCGCGTTACGCCCGCATGCTCATGGCGGCGGATGAGTTGGCCTGCGTGACGGAAGTGGCCGCCATCGCTGGGCTCTCCCAAGGCCGCGATATTTTACTGCGCAAGGTGGATGAACGTGCCGAGCGCGAACGCGATGCAATCCAGGCTGCAGAAGGTTCCGACTTCTTCACGCGCTTGGCGTTACTGCAGCGGGCCTCAGAACTGAAGTTCGACCCCGACGCCTGCGACCGTATCGGCGTGCATGGTCAGGCCGCTCGGCAGGCCGAGCAGGCCACCCGGCAATTCCTGCGCCTGGCGCAAGGGCAGGGACTCCGCGTCTCCGACCGAGCGGCGAACCCGGATGATGTCCGCCGCTGCTTGCTGCTGGGCTTCTCTGATCGCCTCGCTGTCCGACTCGACGCGGGTACGCTCCGTTGTGCCTTAGTCCATGGTCGGCGCGGCGAACTCCGCCGTGAATCCTCGATTCGTTCCGCCAAACTTTTGGTCGCGGCGGAAGTGGATGAAATCCAGACCCGCGGGGAAGTGACGACCTACCTCTCGCTCGCCACCGCCATCGAGGAGTCTTGGCTGCAGGAGCTCTTTCCGGCCGATTTCTCCGAAGTGTCCTCCGTGCGTTACGATGCGACCCAGCGAAGGGTACTCACGCGGACGGAGCGGCGCTTCCGTGACTTGGTCCTGACGGCCGTCGAACGTGACGACGCATCGTCCGACGCCGGCAGCCGTATCTTGGCGGACGAGGTCAGTGCGGGCCGCCTCGAGTTAGAGCGCTGGGATGGCCAAGTCGATGCCTGGATCCGCCGCGTTAACTTCCTCGCCAAGCATTGCCCCGAACTCGGTATCCCGCCGTTTGACGACGCGGGTCGGCGCTTGGTCATCGAGGAAATCTGCGCCGGCGCCACGGCTTACCGGGATATCCGGGAGAAGCCCGTTTTTCCCATCGTGCGTGGCTGGTTGACGCATGAACAGGCCATGGCCTTGGAATCCTATTGCCCCGAGAAGATTATCCTCCCCCGCAAGAAGCACCCCGCGAAGATTGAGTATACCGAGGACGCCGAAGCTGAAATCGAAGCAACCGTTCAGGAGCTCTATGATTTCCCGGGTAGTAAACTGCGGGTCTGTCAGGGTAAGGTGCCCATGGTCATTTGCATTCAGTCCCCCGCCCGCCGGACGCAGCAGCGAACGCGTGACCTCGATGCTTTCTGGAAGGGTTCCTACGAATTGGTGAAGAAAGAACTTCGGGGTCGCTACCCCAAGCACGAGTGGCGATAGTTCTCCGTCCCCCCGTCATGCGTCGCCGCGACTTCCTCTCCACCGCCTCTGCGCTGTCGCTGGCCATGGCCTTGGGCGCCCAAGTCGCTCCGGTCACTAAGCCTTCCCGCAAGAAAGGCCTCGGCCTCTCGACGAAGTCGGGTACTGGGTGGCTCGAGAAAGTGCAGGCCCTGAAGCCGGCCTGGCTTTACACTTGGGGTGGGTCTCGGCCCGACGGCTTGCCTGCGGTCGTTGATTTTACTCCCATGGTCTGGGGTTACTGGGGGCAGGAGGGTCCGATGCTGAAGCTGGGTGAAAAAGCTAAAGCCGCGGGGCAACGTGAACTCCTTGGGTTCAATGAACCCGACGGCAAAGATCAGGCGAACCTCTCGGTCGAGAAGGCCCTCGCTGCGTGGCCCGCCTTGATGAAGACGGGCCTCCGGTTGGGTAGCCCGGCGTGCGTGCATCCGGATAACGAGTGGATGAAGGCCTTCATGAAAGGCGTCGAAGAGCGCCAGCTCCGCGTCGATTTCATCTGCATGCATTCCTACGCCGGTCTCGATGCGGATGGTTTGGTCAATCGCATCCAGGCCGTTTCCCAGGCTTATGGCGGCCGCCCCGTTTGGTTGACGGAATTTGCGGTGGCCGATTGGACGGCCAAGTCGCGCGACCAGAACCGCTTTAAGCCAGAGCAGATTCTGGCTTTTATGCGCAAGGTCATGCCCAAGCTCGAAACACTGACGTGCCTCGAGCGACATGCGTGGTACTCGGCCAAGGCCGATAGTGCCGCGCTCGGTCCCTCGTCCTTGTGCGATGAAACGGGCAAACTGACGCCGCTTGGGGAATTTTATCGGACCCTCTGACGATGAGCCGGCCGTCTCCTCTGTGGACCGAGATTCCCATTCACGTCGTCGACTTTGAAGGAAGTCTGCGCACTGGGGTGGTCGAGTATGGGGTCGCGACGTTGTTAGGCGGCGACATCATCAACACCTCGACTAGGTTGCATGCCGCCCGGACGTCGGTGCCGCCGATTGATACCCAATGCCATGGACTCTCGGAGAAAGAGCTCAAAGGCCTTCCTGCCTTTGAGACGGAGTGGGATCACTGGGTATCGCTCCGCCGGACTGGCCTCCTCGCCGCGCATAATGCCACGGTCGAGTCGGGGCTGCTGCGCGGTACCTGGTTACGGCCGCCGGCGGTCCCCTCCTTTATCGATGTCGGCACGGAGGTCGCCGAGTGGGGCTCTTGGGTGGATACTTGCCGGCTAGCCCGGGCTTGGGTACCGAGTTTAGGGGACTATCGCCTGCATGCTTTGGTCGCTGTCTTCCGGTTGGGGACCCGTCTGGATACCCTGGCGGCGAAGTATTGTCCCCCGAATCGCCGTAAATACCATTGTGCGCTCTACGATGCCTTGGCTTCGGCCTTGGTCTTACGGGCGCTTTGCTCGGTCGAGGGTCGTTCGACCGCGACCCTGGCACAGCTGGCCAAGGATAGCCTTTCGGCCCCGGCGGCGGATGACCTCTCGCAGGGCGAGTTAGGACTCTGACTTTTCCGCTTCACACCTTGGGCGGTCCGCAACTAGATATGCCTCCTCCATGGCTTCTAAGACTCCTATCCGCGTCGCGGTCACCGGCGCTGCCGGCAACATCGGTTACGCTGCAATCTTCCGCCTCGCCTCGGGTGCGGTCTTTGGTCCCGACCAGCCGGTCGCCCTGAACCTCATCGAAGTCGGCCCAGGCCTCAACGCCCTCACCGGCGTGGTGATGGAACTGCAGGATTGTGCGTTCCCGTTGCTCGCTGACGTCGTCGCCACGGGCGATCTCGACGAGGGCTTTAAGGACGCCGATTGGTGCCTGCTCATCGGGGCCGTCCCGCGCAAGGAAGGCATGGAGCGTAAGGACCTCCTCGGCATCAACGGTAAGATCTTCATCGGCCAAGGCCAGGCCATCGCGCGTAGCGCCAAGAAGTCGGTCAAGGTCCTCGTTGTCGGTAACCCCTGCAACACGAACTGCCTCATCGCCCTGCGTTCTGCCGGCAACCTTCCGGCCGAGAATTTCTTTGCCATGACGCGTCTCGACGAGAACCGCGCGAAGTCGCAACTCGCAGGCAAGGCCGGCGTCCACAATTCCGTCGTCAAGAATGTCGCCATCTGGGGTAACCACTCGTCGACGCAATACCCGGACTTCACCAACGCCACCATTGCGGGCAAGCCGGCCACGCAGGTGATCACCGACGCTGCTTGGCTGAAGGACACCTTCGTTCCGGACGTGCAGAAGCGCGGTGCGGCGGTCATTAAGGCCCGTGGTGCCTCCTCCGCGGCTTCGGCCGCCAACGCGGCCCTCGACACGCTCCGCAGCCTGCACTTCCCGACCCCGGCCGGCGACTGGCATTCCGCAGCGGTCCTTTCGAAGGGCGACTACGGCATTACCCCCGGCATCATGTTCGGCTACCCGTTACGCACCAAGGCCGACGGCACTTGGGAAATTGTCCAGGGTCTGCCGCTCGACGCCTTCTCCAAGGAAAAGATTGCGGTCACCGAGAAGGAACTGCTCGAAGAGCGCGCCACGGCTTCGGAAGCCCTCGGTCTGCAGCTCTAAGGCCCTCACTGGCTGACAAAGGGCGATCGAGGCTACGCTTCGGTCGCCCTTTTTCTTGCCTTCTTATTCCGCGGCGAGGCGGACCAATTTAATTTCCGACGGACGGCAGGTGCCAAGGTGGATCTCGCCGGCGTTGGCGGCGGAAAAGACGGGCGGTTCGGGGTGGATGGTCTCCACGGAGCGGGCATTCCGGCCCGCGTTAATCTTCTGTAGGCCGATGAAGTCGAGGATCACCGGGTTAGCACTAGCCAGAATGGTCTTTTCGGAAAGGCACCAGTTGGCGTCAAAGCTCGGACCACCGAGGATCTGGTAGCGTTCGAGCGAGAGGATGGTCAGGGTATTTTTCTGCGCCAGGCCTGGAATCGCGCAGACCTCGACGGCTACCTTGGTGGCGGTCGCGGGGTTTTCGAGGAAGCGTTCGGCGTTGGCCATATTGTTCAGCGAGGCGGCGGCGATGGCGCCGTGCACGCCCAACGACTTACTGTCGGTTAAGACGGGCAGGTTGACCCAGAAGTCGACCTCATCGAATAACGTTTTAGGAAGAATACTGATGCGAGCATCGCCCCATGGGGGCGTCGGAACACCAGGGCGGGGCATGACTTGATTCTCGAAGCGCAAGCGCTTGTCCTCCGACCATTTGGGAGCGTTCGGCTCATAGGCGACGACGGGAAAGCCCTCGAACGACTGCGGGTCAGTCGAAAGCGAAGGGAGAAAGCCGCATTGTTGGAGGCTCTGCTGGCGGACGTCGCAGAGGATGATGCCCGCGGGCGCGAACCCACGTTTAATGAGGGCGGAGCCGAGCGCCCGGATGAGCGGCTTGGGCGTGGCCAGCCCTTGGCCGGACTCGGAGGAGATTTTGAGCCCGCATTTGCGCAGGGCACCCGGTTTGAGGCCTACCCCCGTATTGACCTCGAACTCGGCGAGTACGCGCTCGATGGAGGCGGCATAATCCCCGTCGCTGAAGCCCTTCAGCTTTTGTTCGATGAGGAGCAACTTGGGGTCGGTCGCCGCCATAGCCTGGGCTAAGCTCGCGAGAAGGAGGAGAAGGACGGACAGTCGCATCTCGCTATTCTTGGCCATCTTGGGGTGCTCGCAAGGCCGCTCTTTTGTTTGCGGTTCGGGAGGGCTTGCCCATTTTGACCCCATGTCTGCCAGTTCCCCGTTACCCCAACGCCGTATTCTCGGGCTGATTTTCCTGACGGTGTTTATGGATATCATCGGGTTTAGCATTATCATCCCGCTGTTTCCCCACCTGCTGAAACATTATATCGAGAGCGAAGGCTCGATCGGCACCTTGATCGGCTCGCTTAATTCCGCAGCGGAGTGGATGGGCGGCGACACGGTCTTCAAGAAGACGGTCCTCTTCGGCGGCCTGCTGAGCACCCTGTATTCCTTGCTGCAGTTTGTTTTCTCGCCGATTTGGGGCGCGCTTTCCGATCGTTTTGGCCGTCGCGGCATCCTGACCGTCACGTTAGCTGGTAGCGCACTCTCCTACTTGTTATGGATTTTCGCCGCTCAGTTCTGGGTCGTCGTACTGACTCGGCTCGTCTGTGGCATGATGGCGGGAAATATCGCGGTGGCTAGTGCCGCCGCCGCGGACGTGACGGATGAGAAGGAACGGACCAAGGGCATGGCCGTCGTCGGCATCGCGATTGGCATGGGCTTCCTTTGCGGGCCTATCATCGGAGGTTTCACGGCTCCGGACACTTCTGGGCCGGTTGCGGCCGCGACGAGCGCCTTCGGACTCAACCTCTTCTCCACGTCGGCCGCCATCGCCGCTTTCATGGCCTGCAGTAATTTCATACTCGTGTGGGCGTTTTTCCCCGAGACCTTGCCGCCGGAGAAACGCGCCGCCAAGGATGCGCAACGTCCTTCTATCTTTGACCTCGCCAACGTGCGCTCGCAGGAGGTGCGCCGCACTTCCTTTGCGAATCTTATTTATCAAATCGGTTTCACTGGCATGGAGAACACTATCGTCTTTCTAACGCTAGCGCTCTTTGCCTATAGCCCGCGGGACAATGCGATGCTCTTTCTTTTCAACGGCGTGAGTTTGGTGCTCGCCCAAGGCCTGTCGCGCCGCGTGGTCGGCCGGGTGGGGCAGCGCAAGGTGGTGCTATTCGGATTCCTGACGGCGGCGGTGGCCTTTCTGTTGGTGGCCTTCATTCCCACACCTATCTCGGGCGGGGTCTTGCCCGCTTGGGGGAAGCCGCTCTTCTTCTTGGGGATGGGGCTGATTTCTTTCGCGACCGGCCTCATCTTGCCGAGCGTTTCTGCGTTGGTTTCACTTTATTCGGATGCCTCTGAGCAGGGCCGTAATCTTGGTATTCTTCGCTCCGCTGGTTCCCTTGCCCGGGTGATTGGGCCAATCAGCGCGGCCTTACTCTACTTCCACTTCGGGTCCCACTTCTGGGTCTACATTGTCGCTGCGGCTTTGATGCTACCTGCGTTTTTAATTGTTCGGAACTTACCTGATCCGCAAGGACAGGCCGGAACTCATTAAGCTTTAACCAGCGACTGCCCCAGGGCGTCGCCAGCGCGGATGACTTGCATCAAGGCGATGCCGCCGCGGAAGGCGCCATGGAAATGGAGTCCGGGATTTTTGGCTTCGGCTCGCCTCAAGGCCGCTTCGCGACGTGTCTGGTCGACGCCGTATTGGGGAATCGC
>CAIYEN010000112.1 GCA_903925205.1 uncultured Opitutia bacterium
CAAAGGCCCGTGAGGAGGAGCGTTTTCATTCGTGTCGAAGGGCTTCAATCGGGTCGAGGCTGGCCGCGCGAATGGCTGGGTAGACACCGGCAATGAGACCAACGACGACCGAGAAGGAAAGGCCTTGGAGCATGATGATCCAATCGAACTTCGAGACCACCCCCGTCGGCACGGCCTGCATCAGGACATAGTTCATGATGGAGACGATGCCCATCGAAACGGCGAGACCGATGAGGCCACCGAGCACCGAAATCACGGCCGCTTCGGAAAGGAATTGCAGGAAGAGGTCGGAGCCGCGGGCGCCGACGGCCTTGCGCACCCCGATTTCCCGGATGCGCTCGTTGATCGAAGCCAACATCACGTTCATGATGCCGATACCGCCGACGAAGAGCGAGATGCCCGCCACACCACCCAACGAGAGTTTGAAGGCCACCTCGGTCTTACGGAAGTCCTCGAGGGTCTGCTCATTGGTGGTGAGCGTGAAATCCTTCAGGCCATTATGCGTCTGTAGCAAAGTGCGCTCCACCTGCTCCACCGCATAATTAAGGTCGTCGCCAGAAGCCACCTGGAGTCCCAGGCCGCTGAGTCGGTCGTTCCCGTTGAACTTCGAAGTCGCGGTCGAGATCGGGATATAAACCCCGCTATTCCGCCAGCGCCACATGCCGCCGCCACCCTTGCCCTTGCCGGAGGCCGACCGGATTTCCATGCCTTGGGCTTCGATATTATTCAGGAGGCCGATGACGACGAAACGCTTCCCCTTGACGCGGATGACCTTCCCCAGCGGGTCGATATTCGGCGGGAAGAGTTCCGCGACGATGGAAGAACCAAGGACGCATACATCCGTCTTATGCAGGATATCGAGGTCGCTGATGAAGCGGCCTTGGCTCGGATCCACCCACCGCTTCGCGACCGGTAAATAATCCGGGGTGACCCCGTTGATCATCGTGTTCACTTCCCGCCCTTCCCAGACAAGCTTTTCAAAACCGACGCGGGCTTCGGGCGACACGTACCGGACAATCGGGATAGTGGCTTTAATCTGCTCGACGTCGCGCATGGTCAGGCCTTCCGAGAGTTCGGCGAGGTGCTCTTGCTCCTTAGGTAAGGCCTGCTTTTCAACGGTGATCTTCTCGATGCCGCCCATGGCATCCACAAACTGCCGGAAGTTACCCACCATCCCTTGAACGACCGTGACCATCGCGACGAGTGAGGCGACGCCCAGAATAATGCCGGACATGGACAGCAGCGAACGGACCTTGTTGGCTTGGAGCTCGCGCAGACCGTTGATAACGGCGGCGCGGATGCGAATCAGGAGTTTCATTGGCGGCGGTCCTCCTGCACCTTGCCGGCCCGCATGGAAATAACGCGTTTAGCTTTAGCGGCGACAGAAAGGTCATGCGTCACGAGCACGACGGTGATGCCTTCCGCGAGCAGCGAGCCCAAAAGGTCCAGAATGCGGTCGACATTCTTGACGTCGAGGTTGCCCGTGGGTTCGTCGGCGAAGACGATGGCGGGGCGGGCCACGATGGCGCGCGCGATGGCGACCCGCTGGCGTTCACCGCCCGAGAGTTGGGTCGGCCGATGGGTCAGGCGATGCGACATCCCCACGCGCTCCAGGGCAATCTTTGCGGCTTCTTCGCGGGCAGCTTCCGTGTAGTCCTCGCGGTAAAGCAGCGGTAAGGCGACGTTCTCCAGCACACTCAGACGAGGCAGAAGATTGAAAGATTGGAAGACGAAGCCGACGCGGTTCGAGCGATACCAAGCACGCCGATCGGCACCGAGGTTGGAGACTTCCTCGCCCTCGAAAAGGATACTGCCCTTCGTCGGTGTATCCATGAAGCCCAAGATGTGCATCAAGGTCGACTTACCCGAACCCGAGGGGCCCAGGATAGCGACGTATTCGCCACGGTCGAAATCGAGGTCGACACCGTCCAAGGCATGGACGGTTTCGTCGCCCATGATGTAGGTCTTATGCAGACCGCGGATGGTCGCCAGCGAACCCATGCTTAGCGCTGGACGGCCTGCCGCACGAGGCTGACGGTTTCCCCCACTTGGACCCCCGACTTCACCTGCGTGAAGCCCGCATCACTGAGGCCAAGTTTCACCGAGCGACGCTCCCATTCGCCGGACTCGCCCTTCGCGTACACGATGCGGTCGTTGCCTTCGACGAAGATCGCGGAGACCGGAATCGTCAGGCACCCCGCCTGCTTGGCGACGAGGACCGAGAGGTTGGCGCTGATGCCGGGGCGAGCACCGTCACCCGCGGCGAAGGAGACTTGGCAAGGGAAGACGCGTAAGTCTGGGGTCTTGGCGTCGGCCGTACCGAAGGGGGCGAGGAAGGTGACTTTGCCCTTCTTGGTGAGGCCCGGAATCGAGTCGAAAGTGATGGTCGCCTCGCGATCCAGCGATAGACGCGTTGCGGCAAACTCGTTGAGGTTAACGTCCACGCGCAGAATCGAGACGTCCGACACGCGCATGAGTAACGTACCACTGTTGATGGACTGCGCGCCGATGACGACCTGGCCTTCCACAAGGTTATTAGAGTCCGACACCGTCCCCTCGTGCGGGGCGAGGAGGACGGTTTTACGGACATTCTCCTGGGCTTTTTCGAAGCGGGATTGAGCAACGTCACACTGCAGCTTCGTTACCTCATAGGCCGTCCGGGCGTCTTGCAGCTCACGGTCGGACACGAAGCCTTTTTCCCGCAGAGCCTCGGCGCGCTTGAAATCGCGCGTGGTCTTCTCGAGGTTGAGGGCTTGTAGCTGGACGTTGCGACGGGCTTCATCTTCGTCGGCCTTGACCAACAAGGGGTCGAGTTCGATAAGGATAGCGCCTTTTTTGACGACCTGACCGTCTTTGACGTGAATCTTCTGGATCTTGCCGCTGACCTCGGCCTTAACGTCGCTGAAAATGACGGGGCGGACATAGCCAGCGGCATCGACCGTCTCTTCGATGTCGCGGATGGCTACGACGGATTCAATGGGGTTCTGCGGCAGGCCGCCCTTGGGGCCGCCGGGGCGGCGACCGCCCTTCTTGGCGTTGTCTGGCCACCAATACCAAGTCGCGCCAGCCACGAGGGCCACGGCGGTGAGGATAATCAAATTCTTCTTAAGGCTCATGGAGTTACAGACAAAGGAGGGAGAGGGTCTTCCAGCGGTAAGCCCGCGCCGACTTTCGCTTCGGCAGATTCGAGCGTGAAACCGTGGCGGGCGAGCAAGGAGCCATCCAGCCGGGCGACCCGGGCGGAGGCCGTGCGCGCGTCGAGCAGGGATTGAATCCAATTCAGCTGCGCGGAGTCCAAGGCCGCTTGGGCTTGCAGCACGCGCAGGATGTCGGATTGACCAGCCGCGTAGCGCGCGCGCTCGCCTTCATAGGACTGGCGCTGTAAGGCTAACGCCGAAGTGGCGGAATCCACACGGGCGCGGGCGGCCTCGAGGTCGCGCCAAGTGGCGCGGGCGTTGAAGACGAGGTTCTGGCGGACGTCGGCTAAACGGAGCTCGGCTTGGCGGTTGGCCCGCGCAGCCGAGCGCAGGACGGCCTCGGATTCGCGGGAGCCGAGGGGCAGCCGATAAGTAAGACTGATGTTATTGCTCCAGCCGGCGGAATCACGCAGGCCATCGTACGCCTGATGTAAACCAGCGACGGAGGGCCCATAGTTAGCGCCGCCGAGGGTTAGGTCGAGTTGCGGGGCGTCATTCTGACGAGCGGCCGCCAACGAAGCGTTCGCCTGCGTGACCGCGGAAAGTTGAATGGCCGTATCGAAGTCAAAGGCGGCGGCTTGCCGAATCCATTGCGCAAAGGGCTCGGGGCCAGCGACGGCGGTGACCGGAATCGCGTCGACCGTGATGGCCTGTTCGATCTCGGTGGCATCCCCGCGACCGAGCGTGCGCCGCAGGCGCATTTCCGCCCCATCGACGGATTGCTTGGCGTTCAAGACAGCAACCTTCTGATTGGCGACATCGGCCGCGGCCTGTAGTTCCTCCAAAGCGGTGGCATCGCCCAGCGCACGCTTGGCGCGCACTTGCTCGAGAAGCGACTCCGCCGAGCGGAGGCTGGTTTCGCGCAAAGCCACCAACGTACGCGCTCCCGCGAGGCTCCAATAGGCGACTTCTGTGTCACGAATTAAATCCAAGGCAGCCGCCCGCAAGGCGAGTCGACTACGCGTCGCGCCTTCCTTGGCGCTGATCAGCGCGGAAAGGTTGACGGCCCGACCCGCACCCGCGAGTAAGGGTTGCGTGTAGCTCAGGCTGGTACCGAGGTCAAAATTCGACGCCGTCGAATTGACGTTACCACCGTCAAACCATTGGCGCGTGGATCCAGTGCCAAGGGTCAACGTACCGCCCCAGCTGAACTTCCGGGACAGACTGACGTCTGAGCTAAAGTCCTGCGCCGCGGGGTTGCCGAGCTGGCGATCGAGTGCGGACTTACCACCACTCAAACGGTTGCTCCAGCCAAAGACCGGATCGAAGACCGCTTCGGCTTGCTCGACGTAATCCAAAGAACGCGAGGCATCCAGTCGCGTGATTGCAAGGCCGAGATTGCGGGCCAGGGCTTGATCGATTGCGCTGGAGAGCGTGACCGACGAAGGGCTCGGGACAGCGGCCAACGCAGGAGCCACCGTGTCCGCTCCCAGTAAGGAAGCAGCGACGAGGAAACTCGCGGGGAGAAAGGCGCGCATGGAAGGGGTAAGTACCTCAGTAGGTGTAGTTTGTTCCCTTCATAAAGCAAGCGACGCACCATGGGGTGCGTCGCGAAATCTTACCAATTAAGGCGTTTAGCCTTATTTGACGATTTCGACCAATTCGACCTCGAACTCGAGGACGGAGTTGGGCGGAATCGGGCCCTGGCCCTGTTCGCCGTAAGCGATGGCAGCTGGAGCCACGAGGAGGATTTTTCCGCCCTTGCCGATCTTGGGCACGGCTTCGGTCCAAGCAGGGATCACGCCGTTCAGAGGAAACTCAGCCGGAGCATTTCCGCGGTTGGCGGTGGAGTCGAAGACCTTTCCGTCGACCGTCTTACCGGTGTAGAGGCACTTGACGGTGCTGGTCGCGGTAGGCTTCGGGTCGGTGCCGGGGGTGATGATCTTGTAGCGGAGACCCGAAGCGGTCTTCGTGTATTCCTTGTCGGCATCAACCTTGGCGAGGAAAGCCTCGTTCTGGGCGCCCCAGCGCTTGGCCTTACCGGCGACGCGTTCGCCAATCATCTTCTCGGCGCCAGGAATGATTTCCTCGGCCTTGAACTTCGGCGTCTCGTTCTTGAGGGCGGCGCGCATGCCGTCGAGCAAGGCGGTCACTTCCTCATCGGAAAGGTCGAGCTCCGAGGCGATGGACGCCCATTGAGCCTGCCGGACCAGGAAGAATCCCTGGAGGAAGAAGGCCTGTTTCTGTTGTTCGGGGGTGAGGTCTTTCACGATGGGTGCGGGGGGAGGGGTGAGCGCAGGAGCGGCAGCCGGAGCAGCGGTCCCGAGGGCGGGCTTGGCTTCGTCGGCGGCGTGGAGGGACGCGGCGGCGAGGGCCAACGCGGCGAGGGCGGGGAGTTTCATGGGGAAGGGTTGGTATCCGAATTAGGCCTGCGGGGGAAGCACCTTTGCGTGTTCCTGGAGGGAATTCACGGTCAAAGGGCGGACCTTCAAGGACTTAATGCCTAGCACAGCGGCCCGGGCGGCATTCATGGTCGAGGCCATGTAGACGCCACGGAGAACGGCTTCGGCGCGCATCGCATTCTCATCCTTCCGCGGCAGCATGCCCGCGGCGGTGTTCACGATCATCTGGAGTTGGCCGTTCTTCAGGAGGTCGAGCACGTTGGGACGCGAGCCTTCGGAGATTTTGCCGAGCTTGGTGACCTTGACGCCAGCAGCTTCGATGGCCGCGGCGGTGCCGCTCGTGGAGTAGACGCTGAAACCGAGGGTCGCGAGTTCGCGGGCCACGGCGACGGCGCCGTCTTTATCGCGATCCTTAACGGAGAGGAAGACGCTGCCCGTGGTCGGCAAGGCCGGTTGCGCGGCCATCTGCGCCTTGGCGTAAGCCATGCCGAGGTCGTCGTCGACGCCCATGACTTCGCCAGTCGAACGCATTTCTGGCGAGAGCGCGACGGGCGCGCCGGGGAAACGGTTGAACGGGAAGACGGACTCCTTGACGGACCAATAAGGCGGACGGATTTCCTGGGTGAACTTAAAGTCCTTCAACTTCGCGCCGAGCATGCAGAGCGAGGCGAGCTTGGCGAGGGGCACGCCGATCGCCTTCGAGACGAACGGGATGGTGCGCGAGGCACGCGGGTTGACCTCCAGCATGAACACGGTGCTGTCCTTGATGGCGAACTGGATGTTCATCAGGCCGATCACCTTGAGGCGCTTGGCGAGTGCGTGCGTGATGCGACGGACTTCCTCAATGATGGCCGGCGAGAGGGTATGCGGCGGCAACACCATGCCGGCGTCGCCCGAGTGGACGCCCGCGTGTTCGACGTGCTCGAGCATGCCACCAATCACGGTGGTCTCGCCGTCGGAAATGGCGTCGACGTCGAGTTCGATGGCGTCTTCGAGGAACTTATCGAGCAACACTGGCTTGCCCGGGGCGACGTCGAAGGCTTCGCGGACCACGGACTTCAGCTCATCCATGCCGTAGACGATGAACATGCCACGGCCACCCAAGACGAAGGACGGACGGAGCAGCACGGGGAAGCCAATCTCCTCAGCGGCCTGGTAGGCTTCTTCCGCGGAGAGCGCGGTCTTGTTCACGGGCTGGCGGATATCCAACTCAATCAGGATATCCTTAAAGAGCTGGCGGTCTTCGGCGAGGGCGATGCTGGCAGGCGAGGTGCCGACGACGGTGACGCCGTTGGCTTCGAGGTCCGCAGCGAGGTTGAGCGGGGTCTGGCCGCCGAACTGCACGATCGCGCCGATGCACTTTTCCGTGCGGTAGATTTCGAGGATATCCTCAAGCGTCAGCGGCTCAAAGTAGAGACGGTCGGAAGTGTCGTAGTCGGTCGAGACAGTCTCCGGATTGGAGTTCACCATCACGGTCTCGTAGCCAGCCGCGCGGAGCGCGTAGGAAGCGTGGACGCAGCAGTAGTCGAACTCGATACCCTGACCGATGCGGTTCGGGCCACCCCCGAGGATCATGACCTTCTTCTTGTCGGAAGGACGGACCTCGGATTCGTCGCCGTAGGTCGAATAGAAATACGGGGTGAACGATTCGAACTCCGCCGCACAGGTGTCGACCAGACGGAAGACCGTCTTGATGCCCGCGGCGTTACGCTGGGCGTAGACTTGGGCGGGAGCGATACCCGTGGCGTGCGCAATCTGACGGTCGGCGAAGCCCGCTTCCTTAGCCTGACGGAGCAAGTCGACGCTGACCGACTTACCCGCGGCCTTGAGGGCGAGTTCGATGTCCACAATCTGCCGGAGCTGCCGGAGGAACCACGGGTCGATCTTAGACAGGTCGAAGATTTCCTTCTCGGTCAAGCCAGCGAGGAGCGCGTACCGGAGGAAGAACGGACGTTCCGGATTCGGGCGGGCGAGGCGCGCGCGGATTTCGGTAAGGTCGGGATAGGACGCGTCGCCATGCTTGCCGCCGCAACCGAAGCCCCAGGCGCCAATCTCGAGCGAACGGAGGGCCTTCTGGAAGGACTCTTTGAAGGTGCGGCCGATGGCCATCGCTTCACCGACGGATTTCATCGCGGAAGTTAGCGTGGTATCGGCGCCGACGAACTTCTCGAAAGTGAAGCGCGGAATCTTGGTGACGATGTAGTCGATGGTCGGCTCGAAGCAGGCTGGCGTCGACTTGGTGATATCGTTCTGGAGCTCGTCGAGCGTGTAGCCAACGGCGAGCTTGGCGGCAATCTTGGCGATGGGGAAGCCGGTCGCCTTGGAGGCGAGGGCCGACGACCGCGAGACGCGCGGGTTCATCTCGATGACAATCATGCGGCCGTTGGCCGGATTGACCGAGAACTGGATGTTCGAACCACCCGTTTCGACGCCGACGGCGCGGATGACGGCGAACGAGGCATCGCGCATCAGCTGGTATTCCTTATCGGTCAGCGTGAGCGCCGGGGCGACGGTGATGGAGTCGCCCGTATGGACGCCCATCGGGTCAAAGTTTTCGATCGAGCAGATGATGACGCACTGGTCCTTATGGTCGCGCATCACTTCCATCTCGTATTCCTTCCAGCCGAGCAGGCATTCCTCGACGAGGACTTCGTGCACGGGCGAGGCGTCGAGGCCGGCCTGGGCCATCCGGTCGTACTCTTCGCGGTTATAGGCGATGCCGCCACCCGTGCCGCCTAAGGTATAAGACGGACGGATGATGACGGGGAATTCGCCACCGATGAGCGCAATCGTCTCACGCGCTTCTTCGAGGGTCTTCACCACGCGCGAGCGCGGGACGTCGAGGCCGATCTCCAGCATCAACTTCTTAAACTTCTCGCGGTCTTCGCCGCGCTCGATGGCATCTTCCTTCGCGCCGATGAGTTCGACGCCGTACTTAGCGAGGATGCCCGTGCGGGCGAGTTTAAGGGAAAGGTTGAGTGCCGTCTGGCCACCGAGCGTCGGGAGCAGCGCATCGGGCTTCTCCTTGGCGATGATGCGTTCCACGGATTCGACCGTGAGCGGTTCCACGTAGGTGACGTCCGCCGTCTCCGGGTCCGTCATGATGGTGGCGGGATTCGAATTCACCAGGATCACGCGGTAACCTTCCTCGCGGAGGGCCTTACACGCTTGGGTGCCGGAATAATCGAACTCACAGGCTTGGCCGATGATGATCGGACCCGAGCCGATGATGAGGATGGTACGGATATCGGTCCTCTTAGGCATAGTGTTCCGCGGACTGTCAGCGACCCTTGGAAGGGTGGTCAAGAGGGGACTGCACACATTTGCGGGAAGGCGCTTGCGCGGGCGGGCGGAGACGGCATTCATCGTGGCGTGGACATCATCAGGATCAGCGGAATTCGGTCGTTCGGCCACCATGGCGCCCTCCCCGAGGAGAAGCGACTGGGCCAGCGTTTTACGGTCTCCGTCGACCTGGAAGTGGACACCCGGCCAGCCGCCGCGGCGGATGACCTGAAACTCACCGTGGATTACGCGGAAGTTATCCGGACGGTCGAAGGCCAGTTGACCGGCAAACCGGTCTACCTGATTGAAACCTTGGCCCAGCAGATCGCCGCCCGCATCCTCGGGACCTTCCCAGTGGTCAAGGCCGTGTCGGTCGAGGTCAACAAGCCGTTCGCCCCCGTGGCCGCGGATTTTGAGGCTATTTCCGTTAAAATTCGCCGAGAACGGGTGTGAAAGCGGGCCGGCGCCAGTACCTCCTTGGTCTCGGCAGCAACCTGGGGGATAGGGTCTATTATATAGAGCAAGCGCTGACGGCCTTGGCCGCCCTACCAGAAACCAATATACCGGCCGTTTCCGAAGCTTTTGACTCCGATCCAGTGGGCTACAAGGAACAGGGTAATTTCTTAAACCTCTGTTTGTCATTAATTTGTGAATTAGAACCGCGTGAGTTACTGGCAGCCTGTCTCTCGATTGAGGTAAAGTTAGGCCGCGTCCGGACCGTAAAAGACGGCCCCCGGACGCTAGACATCGATGTGCTCTTCTATGAAGGGGGGGCGGTCGAGCTCCCCGAACTTACCCTCCCCCACCCCCGGTGGCAGGAGCGCGGCTTTGTCGTTTTTCCCCTGAGGCATCTGCTTCAAACCCCTGCCCTCGCCACGGACCCGACTTGGGATTGGCTTCGGACTCAGGTCGCCACTTCGCCTGTTGATGGGTCTGGCCTGCGCCCATGGCACGGACCGACCCCCTGGATCAAACCCACCCGCTGAAGCACGACCGCTTCGGTCATGCCCCTGCGCTCTGGTTGGCGCTCCCGTTGTTGGCTGGTTGCGTGTGGGATACTTACGACCAGCCGGACATCGCCGCCCTCCTCTGGCTCGGGCTGGTCAGCACCGCTGGGCTCTGGTTCTGCGCCCGCCACGAAAAAATGAGCCGCGGGCTACTCGTTCTCGCCGGCTTCGCTTGGGGCGCCGCCTGGCATCAGGCTAAACTTCCTCCACAAACGCCGCTCAGTGCCGTCCGCCGTTACGACGAACTCTCCGTGCGAGTCGAGAGCGCCGTCACTCGGCGGACCGGAGAGGGCTGGACCGGGCTGGGCATCGTCACCGACAAAGGTCCGCTCTTTCGCCGCCGGCTGGCCCTAGCCGTGAAAGGCGAGGCGCCCGCGCGCGGGGCCGAACTTAAAATCTCCGGCCACCTCGCTGCCTTACCACGCAACCCCACAGGCTATGACGCGTGGATCGCCTCGCAAGGGGCGACACTCAAATTGAGTGGCGGCAAGACTTTGGGCGTGCTGGAAACGCCGTCGGCCTTTGCGCTCTGGTGTCAACGCAGCCAAAACCACCTCGAGCAATGGTTGCGGACGTTGCCTTGGGACGACCCCAACGGCGGCGCCCTGCTGGCGGCGACGATGCTCGGGCGGACAGCCTTACTGCCGGAAGACGCCAAGGCCGCGTTCGCTACGACCGGCACGCTGCACCTCTTCGCCATCAGCGGACTGCACATCGCTGGGATGGCTGCGGCGTTAATCTGGGCCGCACGAAGACTCCGCCTCCCCGAGAAACCCACCGGCATCGCCATCCTCACGCTGCTTTGGGTCTATGTCGAAGTCACCGGAGCCTCGCCGTCTTCGCTGCGCGCGTGGATCATGGCCGTCTTTATTTGGGCCGGCCAAACGGGCGAGCGGGCCACCCCCGCCTTGCAGTCGCTCGCCCTCGCCGCCGCCGCGACCCTGCTCTGGAGCCCCGAGGCGAGCAGTGATCCCGGCTTTCAACTCAGCTACCTCGCCGTGCTCGCCATCCTCCTTGTCGGCGTGCCCGCCGCCGAACAAATCGCTGCCCCGACCTTACCAGAGCGCCTGACGCCGAAGGGGGCGGTCACGACTGCGCAACGTTGGGGCTGGCGCTTGCGTCGGGCCACCCTCGGTGGTCTCTGTGTTTCGCTGGCGGCAACCATCGCAGGTACACCGCTCACGCTCACCTATTTTCAAAGCAGCAGCTGGGGTGGCGTCTTCGCCAACCTCGTGCTCGTGCCGCTCTCGGAAATCCCGCTCGTCCTGGGCATGGCTTCGCTCCTCTTCTGTCCTTGGCCGAGCCTGCTGCCAATGGCGGCGTGGATCAACGGCGGCGCGGCGGCGACGCTGGATGCGATGACCTGGCT
This sequence comes from uncultured Opitutia bacterium, assembly GCA_903925205.1. Taxonomy (GTDB): domain Bacteria; phylum Verrucomicrobiota; class Verrucomicrobiia; order Opitutales; family UBA953; genus UBA953. The sequence continues at coordinate 11,198 of CAIYEN010000112.1, forward strand.
CACGCAGGGCTTCGCCCAAATTCCCGGCTTGGCAGTCACTGGCACGGTCCAGCCGCGCATCAGTGGTCCGCTGTGTGCCGCTGTGTTGGTCGCCTGTTTCCTCGCGCAAGCGGAAGTCAAATCCGCGGGAAGGCTCTTCGGCGTACCGACGGGGCTCGTCGTGCTTTGGTACCTTCTATTTGTCTATTGAGCGAAAATGCCGGGCTTGCCTCGGCCGAACAGAATCCGAAAGTCACCGCATGCGCCTGCTCCCTACCCTCGCATCCGTCCTGAGCGTGCCGCTCGCCTTGCTCGCGGCCGAAGCGCCCCCGCAATGGAGCGGTATCTACCCGAACCTCGCGACGTTTAATAATGAGGGTGAATGCGGGACCGGCGCCGTCGTGCCGTGGGCCGATCGCCTGTGGGTCATCAGCTACGCGCCCCACAAGCCCTACGGCTCCAGCGATAAACTCTACGAGATCACGCCCGACCTGAAGCAAATCGTGCGCCCCGAAAGCGTGGGCGGCACGCCGGCCAATCGGATGTTCCACCTGGAATCGAAGCAGCTCATCATCGGACCTTACTTTATCGACGCCGCTCGCAACGTACGCGTGATTCCGCCCAAGCTCATGCCTGGCCGCCTCACGGGTAACGCCCGTCACCTCACCGACCCCACAAACCAAGTCTACTTCGCGACGATGGAAGACGGGCTCTATGAAGTCGACGTCCGCACGCTGGCGGTGAAGGGCTTGATTAAGGAGATTAAGAATATCCCCGCGCCCGGCGAGACCGCGGAGGTCAGCCCAGCAATGATTACTTCGACGCTGGCCGGCTACCACGGTAAAGGGCTCTACTCGGGCCAAGGTCAGGTCATCCTCGCCAATAACGGTGAGATGGGCGCCAAGGCCCTCACCGATCCGACGATAGTCAGCGGTGGCCTCGGCTCCTTCAACGGCTCCGGCAATTGGTCCCTCATCCGTCGCAATCAATTCACCGAAGTCACCGGGCCCGGCGGGCTCGCGGGTAATGCCGACCCCGCGAAGGATCCCATCTGGACGATCGGTTGGGATTTCCGCTCCCTGATTCTGATGGTCATGGAAGAGGGCAAGTGGACGAGTTTCCGCCTCCCGAAGTCGAGCCACGCCTACGATGGTGCCCACGGATGGAACACCGAATGGCCGCGCATCCGCGACATCGGCGAACCCGGCCAACGCCTCATGACCATGCATGGCTCGTTCTGGACGTTCCCCGCGGGCTTCTCCACCAAACACTCCGCGGGCATCGCTCCGCGCACCAACTACCTGAAAGTCATTGGTGACTTCACGCGCTGGCAAGATCGCCTCGTGTTTGGTTGCGACGACACCGCCAAGTCCGAGTTCCTCAATAAGCGCGCAGCGAAGGGCACGCTCGCGGGCCCGGGCCAATCCCAGTCCAACCTCTGGTTCACCCCGCTCGACGCCACCATGAAACTCGGTCCGGCGATTGGCCGCGGGGGCGTCTGGGTCGATGAACCCGTTACGGCCGGCAGGCCTTCGGACCCCTTCCTGTTGGATGGGTTCAGCGAGCGGACGCTCTGGCTCAGCCATGATGGTGCCGCGGACACCCGTTACTCCGTGGAAATCGACCAGCAAGGGAACGGCACCTGGACGACCTGGAAAAGTTTCGCGCTCACCGCCGCCGCGCCTGGCCTATGGGTCGACCTCTCGCCGCAACAGGTGAGCGGTGCGTGGATTCGCGTGACCAGCTCGCGCGACCAAAAGAAAGCCACCGCTCAATTCCAATACGCGAACGAAGACCGCCGCGGGACCGAGACCGACCCTATGTTCGCTGGCCTGAGCTTAGCCGAAGCCGCCACGAGCCGCGGCGCCTTCCTCCTCACGCGCGGGGCCAACCTGCGCACCCTGTCGGTCCTCCCGGCGACGCTGACCGCCGACCAAACTAAGGCGGGCGTGGCGTATGAACTCACCGCCGACCTAAAGCTGGTAAAGCAAACCGACACGAAGGTCACCGACTACGTTGCTAAAAACACGCTGATCCCAGCGGGCATCGTCACGACCGACGCCGCTTCCGTTATCTTCGAAGAAGGCGGCCAACGCTGGCGCCTGCCGCGGGCCTTCCCCCTGGGCGACCCGCGCAACGCCGCCCAAGACCGGCTCCTCGCCCGCCAGGCGCTGCGGAAGGCACGCGAAGTGTGCACCGAGCGCGACCTCCTCCAGGCTCACGGCACTTTCTACGAACTCCCAGCGCTCAATGCCCTCGGGGCGATTCGCCTGCGTCCCGTCGCGACCAGCGGCTTGGCCGTCCATGACTACTGCTCTTACCGCGGGCTCCTCGTGCTCTCCGGCCTCCAAGATGGCGTGCAGAACGAGGCCCATATCATCCGCTCCGAAGACGGCCAAGCCGCCGTGTGGGTCGGGGCGGCCGACGACCTTTGGAAGCTCGGCAAGCCGCGCGGTTTTGGTGGCCCGTGGCTCCATACCACCGTCACGGCCGACGCCCCCTCCGACCCTTACCTCATGACGGCCTACGACGAGAAGACACTCACGCTCCAGAACCATGGCGCCAAGGCTGCCCGTATTGCCGTACTGCTCGACGTCACGGGTGACGGCAAGACCGTCCCGTACCGCGTGCTCGACGTGCCCGCCGGCGGGCAGGTCGTCCACCACTTTGAACGCTCGCTGAACGCCTACTGGATCCGCTTCGTCGCCGACACCGACGGCGTGTTCTCCGCCCAATTGGAATACAAGTGACCTTGCGGGGGCGGGGGATTCACCCTAGTTATCCTCCGTATGCGAAGCCCCCTCATCGCCCTGTTGTTCGGACTGAGTTCCCTTGGTGCCGCGGATGCCCCCAAGCCACCCACCGAAGCCCCCGCAACGCTCCTCGCACAGACGGATAAGTTGGTCGGCTCCGATGATATGACCAAAGCCGCGACGGCCTCACTTTGGAAAGTCACCAAAGGCAAGTGGGAGCGGAACGACCTCGGCACCACGGGGGCCGAACTCCTCGCCGATAAGCACAACGCCATCGTCCGGCTCCCCGTGAAGCTCGAGGCGTTCGTCGTCTCTTTCGACGTGCGGCTCGATGGTGCCGCCAGCATGGCCTTTACCATCAACAACGCCAAGGAACAGTTGGCGCGCGTCATCATCGCCCCCACTTATGTGAGCCTCCGCCGCGACGACTACGACGGCAGCGGCCCGGAGAAAGCGTTCACGCTCTTCACGCAGCCCACCCCGAACGACGTCGGCACCTGGCACAATGTCGTCTTCGAGATGGTCGGCGATACGGTCGTGCTCACCGTCGATGGGAAAATCAGCGGTTGGGGCGCCGACCCCATCTACGCCAAGGATATCCGCGCCAACCCCGCCTTCCATATTGATGGTGCCACGGCGACGCTCCGCAATTTTCGCCTCTGGACAGCCAAGCCCGAGCCCAAGCCGACCTGGGCCGCCAAGAAGGGCACGCTCCCAAAACCCCTCGATAAACCGAAGAAATAACCCATGCGTACCCCCCTCACCCTCCTCGCGCTGCTCGCGCTACCGCTCCACGCGGCCGAAGCGCCGGCGACCCTCCTAGCCCAAGCGGACAAAGAATTACTCAGCGATGGGCTCACCTCAGAAGCGAAGGCCGCCGACTGGAAGGTCGCCAAAGGCAAATGGGTGCGCACCGCCGAAGGCATTAAGGTCGAGGAGCTCCCTGCCGACAACCATGGCGCCGCGGGTCGCCTCAATCAGAAGTTGGGCGACTTCATTATCGCCTTTGATTTTCGCCTAGATGGGGCCAAGTCGATTTCACTCAGCATCAATGATGCTAAAGAACACATGGCACGCGTGCTCATCACGCCGGCGGCGTTCCGCATACAGCGCGACGACCACGATCATGACGGCCCCGACAAGGCCGTGGTCTTCCTAAACCAAGCCGAGAAATTTGCGGCGGGTTCGTGGCACCATGTCGTCCTCGAGATGGTCGGCGACACGATGGTTACCACCATCGATGGAAAAAACAGCGGCTGGGGACGCGATGAACTCTTTAAAACCGAGAAAGCCAACCCAGGACTCACCTGCGCCGGCCAGTCTGCCACCTTCCGTAATTTCAGCCTCTGGAGCGCCAAAGCCGAACCGAAGGCGACCTGGAAAGAAACGCGCGCACAGCTTACTGAAACCATGAAGGCCGCGCCCGCCCCGCCGGTGTCCGCCAAGGCCAAAGCCAAGACAGCCGCGAAGGCCAAGGTCGAAGCCCCCACTCAGGTCGAGGCTGCGAAATAACCCTCCCAGTCGGGTTTTTGCCTGATGACGACACATCTCCCCGCTTGCACCAGCGGGCAGACGCGTCACCTTCGAACCTCACCGTTTTATGGACGAGCCCTTTGACAGCATCGAGGCAGCCCTCGCAGACATCGCCGCGGGGAAGCTCGTCATTGTGACCGACGACGAGAACCGCGAGAACGAAGGCGACTTCGTGATGGCGGCCGCGAAGGTCACCCCGGAGGCGGTCAATATGATGATTCGCCATGCCCGCGGGCTGATCTGCGTGCCGACGGTCGAGCATCAACTGCGCCGACTGGGCATCTCCCAGATGGTCCCCGAGAACCGCGAATCACAACGCACCGCGTTCGCCGTGTCGGTCGACGCCGCCGAAGGCATCTCCACCGGCATCAGCGCCTACGACCGCGCGAAGACCATCGCGATCCTCGCCGACCCAGACTCCAAGCCCGAGCAACTCGTCCAGCCCGGCCACATCTTCCCGCTCATGGCGCGCCCCGGGGGCGTGCTCCAGCGCGCGGGCCACACCGAAGCCGCGGTCGACTTGGCTTCGCTCGCGGGCCTTCACCCCAGCGGGGTCATTTGCGAAATCCTGAATGAGGACGGTTCGATGGCCCGCTTGCCCGAATTGATTGAACTGAAGAAACGATTCGGGCTTCGCATGGTGTCGATTGCGCAGCTCATCGAATTCCGCCACCGCCGCGAACGCCTCGTCGAACTGATTGCAGAAAGCCCCTTCCGCTCTGCCTGGGGCGAATTCCAACTCCGCGTCTACCGCTCGCTGCCCGACGGTCGCCAGCACCTGGCCTTTGTGCTCGGCCAGCCGACCAACGCACCGACGCTCGTCCGCGTCCAACGCGAGAACCTGCTGGGCGACCTCTTCCGCGGCCAAGCTTTCGGCGCAGGGGACTCCCTTGCCGCCAGTTTCGCTGCCGTCGCTCAGGCCGGCACTGGCGTCATCGTCCACGTGGCCCAGCCCGGTGGCGGTGTCAAAGCTGACGGTGACGGCATCCGTCTCGGCGCCATGGACTCACGCGACTACGGCATCGGCGCCCAGATTCTTTCACATATCGGCCTCCGGCAGATTCGTCTCATCACGAATAACAGCCGGAAAGTCGTCGGATTAGGCGGTTACGGGCTGGAAATCGTGGAACAGGTGCCGTTCTAAGCGGTTCGGGCGTTTCCTCTTGAACGCAAGGGCGGAAACCCTTGCATCAGCCTTCCGTTCTTCCACCGCTATGAGCCAAGATAAGCCCAACTATGATAAGGTCGACGGTGCCGACCTGCTCATCGCCATCGTGGCGGCCTCCTACAATCAGGTCCTCGTGGATGCGCTCATCAAGCAAGCGACCAAGGGCCTTAAAGCGGGCGGCGTGAAAGAAGCCAACCTCCGCCTCGTGAAGGTCCCCGGTTCGGGGGAAATTCCGTACGTCACCAACATGCTCGCGCTGTCGGGTGACTACGACTGCATCATCGGTCTGGGCGTGGTGGTCGCTGGCGACACGCCACACCACGAGATCATCGCCCACTCGACCGCCAAGGCGATGCAGGACGTGGCCCTCCGCTCGGAGGTCCCCGTCATTAACGGCATCGTCGTCACCAACACCCGCCAGCAAGCCGAAGAGCGCTGCACGGGCGCCCTCGACCGCGGGACGGAATTCGCCCAAGCCGCCCTAATCATGGCCCAACACCGCCTCCAACTCGGCGAGCGCCTCGACCAAGTCGAAGCGGAGGAACGCGCTAAAAACGGCGGCCACGAACCTTTTGCCCAGAACTGATGGAAACCGACTCGCATTCTCCGGCCCGCACCCGGATCCGTATCCGCATTAAGGGGCCCGACTTCCGTCTGGCCGACCAAGCCGCCGCGGATGTGGCGAATAGCGTCACGGCCACCGGTGTCCGCGCACTCGGCCCTCTCCCCCTTCCTTCCACGGTGGAAGCGCTGCGTTCTTCCAGCTCCTACGATGAGCTGCGTTGCCATCATCGCCTGCTCGAAATCATCGAGTCGAAGTCGCAGACGATTGATGCCCTCCGCCGCATCAACCTGCCCGCCGGCATCGAAATCGCCGTGGTGGCACCCGAAGATCCCGTCGCTCCCGTCGAACCGACCCCAGGCGAAGCCCCCGCCAAGCGCAACCGCCGCCGCGACAGCCGCGTGGCCGCCATGCAGTTCCTGTATTCTTGGGAAGTCCAACGCCACGGCGACATCGTCACGGCGCTGTATGACTTCTTCGGGGAACAGTCTCAGCCCCGCGAATACTACGCCTTCGCCGAAGAACTGATCCACGGCGTCATTCGCGACCAAGCCCTCATCGACGAGGTCATTGTGCGCTTCGCCCAGAACTGGGCCTTTGAACGCGTGGCTAAGGTTGACCTGGCCACGCTCCGCCTCGCCATCTTCGAACTGATGCGTCGCACGGATATCCCGCCGGTCGTGACGATGAACGAGGCGATCGACATCGCCAAGGTCTTCTCGACCGACGAATCCAAGCGCTTCGTCAACGGCATCCTCGACCGCTACGCGGCAACGTTGGGCCGCGACCCACGGAAGGCCGAAGGGGCCTAAGGCCATGGCGGGTGGTTTCTTCGAGAGGCTCAAAGCCGGCTTAAGCCGCACGGCGGAAGCGGTCGCTAACCTGCTGGCCCGTCCGATGGACGACCAAGCGGCCGAAGAACTCCGCGAGCGTTTGATTCTCGGTGACTTCGGCCCTACCACCGCCGACGAAGCGGTGGCGGCCGCGAAGGCGGCATGGAAGTCAGACGCAGGCCTCCGCAAGGCGGGCCCCGCTGAAGCCGCCGCCGCCGTCCTTGAAAAGGCGCTCGGCACCAGCGGTCCATGGACGATGCCCACGGACCGAACGCCCATCGTGATCATGTTGCTGGGCGTCAATGGCGCGGGCAAGACGACGACCGCGGCGAAATTGGTTTCGCTTTGGAAGCACCAAGGCCAACGGGGTTTACTGGGAGCCTGTGATACTTTCCGTGCCGCCGCGGGCGAACAGCTGGCCACTTGGGCCGCCCGTCTCGACACCGAAGTCGTGGGCGGTGCCGCCGGCGCCGACCCCGCCGCCGTGGCTTTCGACGCCGTGAAAGCGGCCACCGCTCGGGGGGTCGATTTCGCCATCTTGGATACCGCCGGGCGGCTCCACACGAAGGCCCACCTCCTCGAAGAACTCCGCAAGGTCGTGCGGGTGGTCCATAAAGCCTTACCCGACGCACCGCATGAGAAGTGGCTCGTCATCGATGGCTCACTGGGAGCCAACTCCCTCGAGCAAGCCAAGGTTTTCCATGAGGCCGTTGGGCTCACGGGCCTGATTGTTACGAAGCTGGATGGCTCCGCCCGCGGTGGTGCCTTGGTGGCGATTGTCCGGGAAATCGGCGTGCCGGTCCGCTTCATCGGCGTCGGCGAAAAGCCCGAGGACCTGCAAGCCTTCGATAAACGGGCGTATGCCCGCTCGGTGGTCGGCCTCGGCGAGTGAGGTTGGCTTGCCTCTGGTAGGTGAAGCCATCAGGGTGGGCTCATGTCGGCTGAAAGCGTCACAGTGGAACTCGGCTCGCGGGCCTATCCGGTGCGGATTGGGGCCGGCGTCTTCGCCGAAGCCCTCGCCGCCGCGGAGCAACGCCTCGCGCGGGGCGCTCGCGGGGTAGCCGTGACCTCACCGGCCATCGCTGCGGCCCGGCCGGAACTCGTCCAGGCCTTGCAGCAACGCCTGCCGGTCTATGTCACGACGACCGATGGCGAGAAGGCCAAGTCCGCCGAAGAACTCGCGCGCGTCTGGGACTTCCTCGCTGAACACCGCGTCGCCCGTGACGGGGCCCTCTTCGCCGTCGGCGGTGGCGTGGTCGGTGACCTCGCCGGCTTTGCTGCTGCCTCCTACCAACGCGGTATCGATTTCTACCAAGTCCCGACGACCCTCCTGGCGATGGTCGACAGTTCGGTCGGCGGGAAGACGGGTATTAATCTCGGCGCCGGCAAAAACCTGGTCGGCAACTTCCACCAACCCACCGCGGTCTTCGCCGATACGGCGTTGCTGTCCACCCTGCCCGCCCGCGAATTCGCCGCGGGCATGGCCGAGGTTATCAAGCACGGGCTCATCGCCGACCGCGCCCTCTTCACGGAACTGCAGGCCACCGCGCCGCTGGCCTGGAATCACGCGCTGCTCCCGCGCGTCATCCGGCGCTGCGTTGAGATCAAGGCGGGCGTCGTCGCCGGCGATGAACGGGAAACGAGCGCCCAAGGCGGGCGCGCCTTGCTCAACCTTGGCCACACTTTCGGGCACGCGGTGGAAGCCATTGCTGGCTACGGTACCTATCTGCATGGCGAAGCCGTCGCGATTGGGCTAGTCATGGCTGCGCACCTCTCCGCCGAACTCGGCCGCTGCACCGCGGCCGAAGCGGACGCGGTCGGGCACACGCTCGCCGCCCACCAATTGCCGACCCGTCTGCACACAGGCCTCCCACTGGACCGCATGCTGGATGCGATGCGACGCGATAAGAAGGTCCGGGGTGGCAAGCTCCGCTTCGTCCTCCAGGAAGGGATCGGCGCCGCCAGCACGGCCGACGATGTCCCCGAAGCGGCCGCCGTCCGCGCGCTCCTCGCCGGCGGCGCGGTCGCTTAACTCCGCCCACGCGGGCGATGCTTAAAAGGATGCCCCGCCTGCTCTTAATTCTGCTCGCTGGTTCGGGGCTCGTGGGCTGCGCGCCAGTCCCGCTGAGCCCGCCGACCGAGACCGTCTTCGCGGCCCCGCGTGTCAGTGCGTCGGGCTATATTAAGTACTGGCCGGGTACCTTACCGATTGTGATTTCCGTCCCCCATGATGGTGCGCTCATGCCGATGGAAATCCCTGACCGCACGGAAGGCGTGACGGTCCGCGACAGCCACGCCCGCGCCCTCGCTGAAGCCCTTCGCGCGGCCCTAACCAAGAAGTTCGGGGGCGCACCGCACCTCATCGTTTGCGAAATCTCCCGGAAGAAAGTGGACTGTAATCGCGAATTGGCTGGCGCGACCCAAGGCCACCCACTCGCCATCCAGGCGTGGCAGGAATACCACGGCCTAATTGACACCGCCGAGCAAAGTATCCTCGCCCGCAACCCGCACGGGCTCTACCTCGACCTCCATTCGCATGGGCATCCGCATAAGCGGATTGAAATCGGTTACCTCCTGAAACCCGACGACTTGAAATTGACTGACCAAGTGCTGAATACGGACGAGACCGTCCGCGCCCGCAGCTCCATCAAAGAACTCGGCCGACTCACGCCCGGGGGCTTCGCCGAACTCGTCCGCGGAAAAACCAGCCTCGGCGGCCTGCTCGAGGAACGTGGCCTCGCCGCCCTGCCCTCGCCGAAGCAAAAGCTCGCCGCCGGAGAGCCCTACTTTAACGGGGCCTATGACGTGGCGGCGCATGGCTCGCGGGATAAGGCGCAGCTCGATGGCGCTCAGTTGGAAATACCCCTCCCAATGCGTGATACGCCCGAACATCGCGCCGCCACCGCCCAAGCCTTCGCCGACGCGTTAGAGGTTTATTTCGAGCGCCACTACCGCCGGAAGCTCGCGGCGGACCAAGCTGGCCGCTAAAGGCTTAGGGCTTCGGGCCGACGACGGGCTGCACCGCACGCCAATCGCCATCCCGTAGCCGTTGATCGTTCTTCTCATTGGCTGCCTTGATCCGGTCACCCAGGGTGCCGTCCTTCGGAGCCTCGCCAGCTAAAGCCGCCGCCGCGGGGCTCTTCTCCGCCACGAACGAGGCGTCATGCTTGGGGATAGCGCACCCGCCGAGGGCCAGCGCGAGAAAGGTCACGAGGGTTTTCATTAAGCTTGGGCGCGCTGGCGCGCATCGGTTTCCAGCCAGCCTCGCAGCGCGAGGGCCGACTGCTTGGCGCGCGTACGAGCGGACGCGAGGTCATCGGCGTCGTCCGCCTTGGCCGTCGCAAACGAATAGAACTTCACCTTCGGCTCCGTGCCGGAAGCACGGACGGCGAGGCGGCGGCCATCGGCCAGCTCGGCCATGATAAATTCTTCCTTCGGCACACGCTCACCCTCGGCGTCGATGACTTCATCACGCTCATAGTCCGTGACGCGCACGACCTTCGCCCCATCGATTTCCTTCGGCGGGTGGGCCCGCCACGACGAGACGATGCGGCGAATCGCGGCCGCCCCTTCCGCGCCTTCAAACGAGAGGTTCAGTAAGTCTTCGTGGTGCGCCCCATGCACGAGGTGGAGGGCGTCGAGGGCATCGAGGAGCGTGCGACCGCGCGAACGGAGCACGGCGGCAAACTCGCAGAGCATCACGACCGTCGCATTGGCGTCCTTGTCGCGGACGGCATCGTCGGCGAGGTAGCCATAACTCTCTTCGGCGCCCAACAGGAACAGCGAAGAGTGGCGTAAAGCGAGCGGGGCCCGGCGGTGTAAAGGTAAGGCTGGCGCCTCGGCGCCGGCTCCGGCGGCGAGTTTGCGCGCCCAGCGATCTAGCTTCCGGGCAATCCACTTGAAGCCGACCAAGGTCTCGACACACCGAATGCCATGCCGCGCACAGATGGCCTGCACGAGTGGAGTCGTGACGAGTGACTTAACGACGACCGCAGCCTCCGTCCCCGCCGCCGGCAAAATGCCCGCGTCCTTGAGGGACGAGATCCGGAACTCCGTGAGTAGGGCCGCGACTTCATTGCCGGTCAGGAGCCGATAACCCCCTTTAGGCAGTGGGCAGGCGGCCCCGACGCGGTCGGAGTCAGGGTCAGTCGCCAACACCAAGTCGGCCTCGATTTCTTCGGCATGCTTAAGGGCCAGAACAAACGCCGCGGGGCTTTCCGGGTTGGGCGAAGGCACCGTCGGGAAGCGGCCATCGTGCTCAAGTTGCTCATCAACGACAAACGGGTCGAGGCCGACGCGGCGCAGTGCGGGGACGACCATGACGTCGCCTGTCCCATGGAGGTTAGTGTAGACGACCTTGGGCGCGTGGCGGGAGAGCACTTCCTGATCGACCACCAAAGCCGCAAGGCGGGCGAGGTAGGCATCTTCGGCGGCCGCGGGAACGGTCAACACCCCCGCGAGGTTCTTCTCCAGGTAGGGCTCGACGTCGGCTAGGCCGAGGCGGCCAACGTGTTCGACAATCGCAACATCATCAGGAGGGGTGACTTGCCCGCCATCGGCGAGGCAGCACTTGAAGCCGTTATCATGCGAAGGATTGTGGCTAGCCGTGATGACCACACCGGCATGGGCGCCGAGGTGTCGGACCGTGAAGCTCAGTTGCGGGGTCGAGCGGGCATCGGCAAAGAGGTAGGCTTCACCGCCCAGTTGGGTCCAAGCCGAGGCCAAGAGCTCGGCGAAGTGGCGGGAGAAGTGACGGACGTCGTGGGCGACCACCAATCGGGGGTTGGGGTTCTTGGCGGAGACCTGCCGCCAGAGACCGAGGCCGGCACGGAGGACGTTGAAGTCGTTGAGACAAGCCGAGCCGACGGCGGCGCGAATTGGCAACCCCGCGGCGTCGAGTTCATTGGCGGCACTGACCCGGCCGACTGTCCGGCCGCGCATGCCCCCTGTCCCGAAGGCGATACCCTTATAAAAGCGGTCTTCTAGTTCCGCCCAGGCCCCTTGGGCGACTAGGTCGGCCAAGGAATCCACCGCAGCCGGGGGGAGTGCCCCGGATTCCAGCCAGCCGGCGGCATTCGCCAGGGAGGCCGCGGAAAGCTGGCCCTGAGATTTGGCCGTCTTGAGGGCAGAAAGGACGGAGTCGGAAGCGCTCATGAACCCCCAGTGTTAGCGTCCGGCGGGCTGGCACAAGCCCGGAGCAACGGGGGGAGGCGGGGGTTGACACTGGGCAGGCATTAGCAAGGGTTGAACCCCCATGGCCGAAGACAGCTCCCACAAGCGTCCCCCTAGCGACGATGACCGTAATCTCGTGGTCGTAGACGAAGACTTTGCGAACGCCGACGCGGAGGACCGCCTATGGCTGTTCTGGGAACGCAACAAGAACCTGATCGTCCGCGGCACGACCGTGGTCGTCCTGGCTATCATCGGAGCCATTGGGTTCCATTTTTGGCAAGAATCCAAGCGCGAGGAACTCGGTCTAGCCTACGTAGCCTGCCAAGACGAAGCCGCCCGCCGGGCTTTTGCCGCCGCTCACCCAGGTGAACCCCTCGCCGCCGTCGCCCTCCTCGAAGTCGCCGACGACCTCCGCAAAGCCAATAAACTCGAAGAGGCCGCCAAGGCCTACGAAGCCGCGGGCAAGGCTGTCGCCGGAGATTCGAAAGCCGTCAAGGCCATCGCCACGCGGGCCCGCCTGTACGCTGCCCTAACCCGCCAAGAGCTCGGCCAAGCCGAGGCCGAAGCCGGCATAGTCGCCGTCGCCGAAGACAATTCCGCTCCAGACACCCTGCGTGGCTACGCCATGTACGTCCTCGCCAACCTCGCCCTCACCAAGGGGGATAGCGCCGCCGCCGCCAAGTGGGTCAACCTCATGGACAAGCGCCTCAAGCCCAACCACGTTTGGGCCTCCGACAAGAGCTGGCTCGTCCGTTCTGAACCCTCGCTGCTCACCCCCGTGAGCGCACCCCCCGCGCTCCCCGCGGGTAAGTAAGCCTCGATGAGCGACGTCGCGCCGCAGCCGGAGGCCGCCGTGGCGGCTGAACGCCTGACTAAGCGCTACGGTTCGCTCACGGCCATCGAAGACCTGACGTTCTCCGTCGCCCCCGGCGAAGTCGTGGGCTTCCTCGGCCCCAACGGTGCTGGTAAGTCGACCACCATGCGGATCCTTTCGGGTACGATGGCTGGAACGTCGGGCCGGGCCTCCATCTGGGGCGTGTCCGTCGCGCTCAATCCCGCCGAAGCCAAACGCCACATGGCGTACATGCCGGAGAACAACCCCTTGCCGGAAGACCTGCGCGTCGAAGAGTACCTGCGCCTGCGCGCGCGCCTCAAGGATGTAGACGCGGGGCAAGTCGATGCGCGCGTGAACAAGGTCATGGAAGATTGTGACTTAGTGCGACGCGCATCCGGGCGCCTCATCGGCCAACTCTCCAAGGGGTTCCGCCAGCGCGTTGGCATCGCCGATGCGCTCTTGGCTCAACCCAAAGTCGTCATCCTGGATGAGCCCACCATTGGCCTCGACCCGCACCAAATCCTCGGCATCCGTGACCTCATCCGCTCGCTGCGCGGCCAGATGGCTGTGCTCATCTCAAGCCACATCTTACACGAAGTCGAACAAGTCTGCGATAAGGTCGTGATCATCAACCGGGGGCGTCTCGTCGCCCAAGGTCGGACCGATGACCTCCGGCGGGAACTGCTCCCGCACGCGGGTTTCACCGTCGTGACCAAAGCCAGCCAAACCGAACTCACGGCCCTGTGCACCGCCGTCGAGCCGGCCGCCACGGTCGAAGACGGCGTGGCGACTGACCTCGGTTGGCTTCGTTACCGCGTGGTCCTCCCGGCGCAATCGCCGGCGCGCGAGACCCTCGCGGCGACCCTTCTCGGCGCGGGTCTACCACTCCGCGAAATCGCCGAAGAGCGCTACGGCCTTGAAGATATCTTTCTCGCCGCCACGCGGCGCACCCCGGCGGAGGGCCGCCGTTCTTGAGCATGCGCCACTTCCGCACACTCTTGGCGCACGAACTACGCACCGCCTTACTCTCGGGCAACACGTGGGCTTCCGCGGCGCTGTTCCTCGCGCTCATGGGCGGCATTCACTTCTTTGCGTTGCTCGAATGCAGCCGCGCGCCGCAGCCGTGGACCCCCGTCGAAGCCACCTTCCGGCTCTTCTGGCTACCGTTACTCTGCGTGCTACCGCTGCTCACCATGCGCAGTTTCGCCGAGGAACGGCGGAGTGGCACCTTGTCCGCCCTGCTCACAACGCCAGCCAGCACCGCGGCGATTGTGTGGGCGAAGTTCCTCGCCGCCTGGCTGACGTGGGCCGCGTTCTGGTGCGCCTTCCTCCTCTTTCCTTGGATTGTGAACGCCCGCTTAGGGACCGCCGGCGATCAACGCCTCAGCGACCCGGCGACGCTGTTCGGCGGGCTTTGCTTCGTGCTCGTGAGCGGCCTGCTCCACGTCGCGCTCGGTATCCTCTGCAGTTGTCTCACGCGGAGCGCCGCCCTCGCCGCCCTGCTGACGTTCATCGCGCTCCTCGGCCTCACCGCCATCGGCGGCGCGATGGATTCCTTACCCATCGAAAGCTGGTCGTGGTTGGGCTGGCTGCGGGAACCCGCCGCGCACCTACGCACCTTCGGCCACCTGCAGGATTTTGCGGGGGGCATTCTCGATTCGCGTCCGTTGGTGCTCTACATCACTGGGATGATGCTCTCGCTCGGGTTGGCCGTGCTCGCCGTGGAGGGCCAAGAATAACATGGCTCCGCCCCGCGATGACTTCGGCGCCGTCCGCCCGATCCGCCGCTTCAACCGGCTGACGCAAGCGTTGCTGGCCATCGGCTTGGCCGTGACCGTCAACTACCTGGCTTCGCAGACCGAGTTCCGTTTCCGCCTCGACCTGACTTGGGATCATCGGCATTCACTGGCGGCAGAGTCGGCCGAAACCGTCCGCGTCGCGGGGCGCAAGAGCCCCGTCGGCGACAAGCAAAACCGCAACTGGGTGCGCGCCATGGTGCTCACCGATAACTTCAGTGAAGGCGACGCCGGCCTCCGCAGCCAACTCGTTAAACTCCTCGAAGCCTACAAGCTGGAAGCATCGCACACGGGGAGCGAATGGTTCAATATTCTGCAGGTCAGTAATGGTTTAAACCAAGAAGCCCTGTCGGACGTCGCCGCTCGCCATGGCCCGCCGGGACGTAATATCGGCCTGATTCTCACCTGCGGCACGCGCGCCAAGTTCGTGACGCTCGCTGAGCTCGTCGATGTCAACGCCGCCAAGGTCGTGACCTTCCGCGGCGAAGAAGCGGTGACCTCCGCCCTGCTCGAAGTCACGGAAGACCGCCCCGCCATCTGCTACGTTACCCGCGGGCATGGCGAACTCGGCCTGAGCGACACCTCGCCCCTGCGCGGCCTTTCGCAACTCTCCCGCCAATTACGCAACCGTAACTTCGTCCTCCGCGAACTCGACCTCCCGACCGCCGCGGAGATTCCACGCGATGCCTCGATGGTCCTGATTGCCGGCCCCCAAGCGGCCTTCTCGGCGGCCGAAGCCGAACGACTCCGCAGCTACCTTTACGACCGCAACGGTCGCGTCCTCGTCTTCCTTGAGCCCGGCCATGAACATGGCCTGGACGCCGTCTTGGCGGAGTGGGCGATTTTCTCGCCCGACGCTCTCCTGCAAGAAAACGACCCATCCTGCCGGACCGCAGACGGGGATATCGCCGTCCGGCTCCTCCCGGAAAAGGCCCATCCGCTCACGCGTGTCCTCCGCGAGCAAGACCTCCCACTGGTCGTCTCCCGTGCCCGCCCCGCCCGCTTCGATGAGGGCAGTGCGCCGGACAGCACGCTTTCAGTCACGCCCCTGGTCTTCTCTTCTAACCTTCGGAACGGCGCGATGCTCTCCTGGGGTGAAGCTGACCCCTCCCGTCGGCCCATCCGCTTCGACCCTGAGCGCGACCACCCAGGTCCCGTCTGTATCGCGGCCGCCGCCGAACGAGCGGCTGGCATCCGTAAGGGTTCCGGGAGCATCGGCGGACGCCTAGTCGTCGTGGGCAGTACCGACCTAGTATCTAACACCCGCCTCAACCGCGGCGGCAACCAAGCCTTTGTGACCCAATGCGCCGCTTGGCTCTCGGATCGCGATCGTGCCATCTCCCTCCCGGCGCGCGCGGCGGGCGTCTATCAAGTCAACGCGACGGCGGCGGATTTTTGGGCCCTCGCCCTCCGGTTCGGAGGGATTCCGCTCGCAGTCCTATTAGTCGGGCTTGCGGTTTCTGTGTGGCGTCGCAGAAGTTAAGGGTCCCATGCGGATCGCCCGCACCACCCTTGTCCTGATTTTGGCCAACCTCGTCGCGTTCGGACTGGTCTGGCGGGCGACCTCCGTCCATCGGCAAACGGCGGCGAGCCAAGACCTCCTCTTTCCTGCGGCCCTGGCCAAGGTCGAACTGACCGAATCTGGCCAGAAACTCGTGCTCGAAAAACGTGCCAGCGCCTGGCGGATTGCCGCCCCCATCGAGTGGTCCGCTAATCTCTGGGCCGTCCAACGCCTACTCGATGAAATCCGCTCCATCGACGGCGATAAAGGCTTCGCCACGGCGGAAACCAAAACCGCGGGCGGAAGCCTCGCGACCTACGGCCTCGCCGCGCCCCGCTGGACGCTCCGAACAACCTCCGAAACCGGAGCCACCCTCGAAGTAAAGATTGGCGAAAACAAGGATACTCGCCGCCTCTTTCTCCTGACGGCCGACGGCAACCGCATTATCCCTTTGGGGGATGCCATGGCTGCGGCGCTCGAAGCTAAGCCCGAGAGCTACCGCGTGGATAAAGTCTTTGAAATCGCCGACTTTGAGGTACGCACCGTCTCGGCCCGGCTTCGCCAGAAAGATGGCGATAGCGTGACTTCGCTCTCCTTTGAAGAGCGCACGCGCCCCGGCCGGAAGAACCAAGGCCCCGAGTGGCGCTTCGAAGCCCCGTTCGACGCACTCGCCGACCCCGACCGCGCGACGAAGGCCATCGCCGAGCTCTCCAACCTCCGGGCGGTCAAGTTCGCCGAGGCCCCCGAAAGCGAAACGGGCTTGGCCACGCCAGAACTGCGCCTCGGCCTCGAAGGTAATTCTCGTCGCCAAGTCCTGCTGGTCGGTAAGTCCAAAGCCGGGAGCCCTGGGCAACGCTGGGCCAAACTCGAAGACAACGCCTCGCTCTTCCTCGTCGAAAGCAAAGCCTTGGCCGAATGGGAAAATCCCAAGGCTACACTGGCCTCCGCCCGCCCAGCGGACTTCGACCCCGAACTCGCGAGCGGCCTGACCATCACCTCTGGCGGACGGTTCATTACGCTGCATCGCCTCGACGCCACCGGGGCGGAACCCCGCTGGGAAATTCCCGTGGCCCCGGGCTCGACGGCCACCAAGCGCCGAGAGGCCGACGGCAAACTCATCCGCGAATTCCTCGCGGCCCTCACGCACCTCCGGGCGTCGCTCAACGGTCCCAATGCCGCGCCCGCGCTCTTCCCCGCGGCGCAACTCCCGGCCGAACCCTTGCACAAGGTTGAAGTCGAATTCGGCGGCGATCGCATCGTCCTCTCGTTCTACAACGCTCCCGCCAGCGCGACAGCGCCAGGCGCGCTCCTCGTCCACCCCAAAGGCGCTCCGCTCGCCGCGGTCTGCGACATTTCCCTGCTCCGC
Source organism: uncultured Opitutia bacterium (assembly GCA_903925205.1). Taxonomy (GTDB): domain Bacteria; phylum Verrucomicrobiota; class Verrucomicrobiia; order Opitutales; family UBA953; genus UBA953. The sequence continues at coordinate 28,696 of CAIYEN010000112.1, forward strand.
AACGCCCAAGCCGCCGTTGATCCTAAAGCTTGGCGCAACCGTGGGCTCACGGAACTAGCCGCGGGGGCTAAAGTCACTGGTCTCCGTTTAACCGAAAAAACCGACGGCAAGGTCATTGGTGAAGCGCGCCTCGGCCCCGACGGTAATTGGGCGGGCACGGGGCGCCTTGACCCAGCCAACAGCCGACGCCTCGCGGCCGCGCTCATGCAGGTCCGGGCCACGGAATTCCCCACGCGCGATATCGGCGCCGGTGAATTCCGCTACGAACTTCGCATCACCGACCAAGTCGCGGCCGGCGCCACCGGGGCGAGCGAATCTTTCCGCACCTACCTCTGCACCGCACCTTTGAACCGGACGGCCTTGCTGGTCCGTGACGAAGGCGATGGCGACGACTTCCTCCTGGAAGCTTCCCTCGCTGAAATCCTCATCCCTCTTCTCGGAACGGATGGGCGATGAAGAAGGCCCCCGCAGTCTCTGGGTTTCGTAAGTTCCTGCGTGGGCTGCTCATCACTAGTTTAAGCCTGCTCTTACCGGTCCAACTCGCGCTGCTCTGGCTAGCCTCGCTGGACTCCCCGGTCCAACTGCCGGCGAGCTTAACCGAAACCTTGACGAGCCGCTTGGCCCAACAAGGCCTCCGTCTGCAAGCCCGGCACTTCTGGATCCTCCCCGACCAATCTTTGGCGGCCGACGACATCACGCTGGAAATCATCGGGCTGACCGGCGAGGTCTTCACCGCTGATCGGATTGAAGTGGGCGTGAGCCTCCCCGAACTCCTCGCGGGCCGCGTCACCCCCACGCGCATCCGGCTCCGCGGAGGCAAACTCTGGTGCCCCGCCTCGGTCTCGCGGCTCGGCCAAAGCCGTTTACTCGCCGAGGACATCCGGCTGGAAGCCCGCCGCGAAGGACGCTGGCTGATGGTGCCGTCACTGCTGGCTCGGTCAGGTAAATTTACCGCCTCGTTCCATGGCGAACTGCCTTCATCCTTACTACAGCGTGATGCCACGGTCGTCGAGACGAACAGCGTCAAGGGCATCGCTGAACGCGTCGCCCAACTCCTCCAAGCCATCGAAGATACTTTGCTTGTCGCCGAACGTTCGGGAGGCGCTTCGGTTAACTTGGAAGCCCAGGGCAACGCCGAAGGCGGGGCCGACCTGCGTGGGCACGCCGTCCTTGGCAATGATTGGTCCCAGGAAGGCTTGGGGCTCATCCAGGCCCGCGAGATGCTCGCCTTGGGCCAGCTACAACTGAAAGCCCAGGGCACTATCAAATCCTGGCAGGCGCGCATCACGGCCAAGGACCTATCCTTCCGTGATATCAGCGTAGGCCAACTCGCCCTTAAATTTGAAGGCACCGCTCACCTCGTCGAGACCCAGGGCTATCTTTCACTCACTGGTCTTAACGTTGGTAAACTCACTGGCCTCAACGCGCGGACAACCCTCACGCGCACACTCTCGCCCGACGGCCGAGCCATCCTGCGCGCACGTTTCACGGCCGCCACCGTCGCCAGCAGCCTCCAAGGGCTCGCCCTGTGGACACCCGCGGCGACCCCGCAAGCCCTCGACGAATTCGTCGTGCGAGTCCCCGAGGGGCAAATTGCCACGGGAGACTTACGGAGGGCCTTCCCGGAGATTGACACCGCCCTCGCCCCGTTGGGCGGCGAACTCACCGGCGTGCTTAACCTAGCCGATATCCATGCCCAACGCGCTCAGTCCGGCTGGCAAGTCACGGGCGAGGCCAGCTTCAGCGGTCTCGATGTCCTCGGCCTTTCGCCGCGCGCGATTTCCCCGGCCCGCGACCTGCCATTTAGCACCAAGTTTTCCTATGTCCCCGAGCGGACCCCTTACGCGTTGTTGCTGCGCGACACGCGCCTTGCCAGCGTAGTCGGCGAAGCCGATTGCTCCCTCGACCCGGGCGGTCCCTTCGCCCTGCGCCTCCACGGCGAGCTCCAACCCTCCGCGCTCGACCACTTACTCGGCGATTGGTGGATCACCACCTGGAAACTTTTGGAAGCGAAGCAACGGCCTTACGCGACCATCGATGTGAATAGCCACTGGGGGGACCACCAGAGCGAAGTCCGCGGACGCGTCTTACTCCAAGACTTCAAGTTCCTACAGGCACCGTTTCGTTCCGTTGAAGTCCTCGTGGACGCCGACGCCAAGGGCACGAAGATTGGCTTGCACCGCCTCAGCGGTGGGGGACCAGCGGACGGGTCCTTAGATGGCACGATTACCTGGGATTGGACCAAGAAAGATTCGGTCGCAGGCCCCTTCATCCATGCGAGCGGCAACCTCCAACCCTGGGTCGCGGCGCGCTGTGCGGGGGCGGACGTCGGGGAAGCCATGCGCGGCCTACGCTTGCCCGCGGACCACGAGCTCACGCTCGACATCCAGCCCAGCGGCCTCGAACTAGACATCAAAGCGCGCGTGACTTGCGCGGGGGCGTTCTCGGCCTGGGGGATTGAAAGCCGTGGGCTCACCCTCGAGGTCCTCAGTCAGCCCAAGGACCTCCAGATCAAGGCCGGGCTCGCGCTGGCGGATGGCCAAGCGACGCTCGGTATCCGCGGTGACCCGCTGAAGGAATCGACGGTCTCCCTCGTGCTCAAAGGCTGTGACCCCAAGAAGGTCGCCAAACTCGTCGAGCAGCTCGACCCACCCAAGCCGACTGCCGTCACCACGACCCCACCGCCCCCGCCCAAGCCGACGCCGCCGAGTGCCCCCGGGAAGCTCGACCTCACATTCGTGGGTAGCATCAACCTCCAACAACCTCGCCTCCTCAAAGGCCGGGGCGAGTTCG